>JBNMHS010000023.1:0-37413 GCA_050872885.1 Acetatifactor sp. | reverse complement strand
GTATAGGAGTAAGTATGGATACTAAGATTTTACTTGAAAACGGAACGAATGAACTGGAGATTCTGGAATTTACCTTGGCAGGCAATTCTTATGGAATCAATGTTGCCAAGATTAAAGAGATCATCACTTATCAGCCGGTAACGCCGGTTCCTAATTCACATCCCAGCATTGAAGGTATATTTATGCCGAGAGATACGATGATTACCGCCATTGATCTGAAGAATTGTCTTGGTCGTGGAGAATCCGAGAAGAAGGGCTTATTCATCGTTACTAACTTTAACAAGCTGGATATTGCTTTCCATGTAGAATCTGTATTGGGCATTCATAGAGTAAGCTGGAGAGATATTATTAAGCCGGATATCACGATTTCCGCAGCAGACGAGAGTGTTGCTACCGGTATTATCAAGAAGAACGACAAATTGATCATTATTCTTGATTTTGAGAAAATCGTATCTGATATTAATCCTGAGACCGGATTAAAGATGTCTGAACTGACTGAGCTGGGTGAGCGTACGAGAAGTTCTGTACCTATTCTGATTGCCGAGGATTCTCCTCTGCTGAACAAGCTGATCGTGGATTCCCTGAAGGCAGCCGGTTATGTGAACCTGATCCATACAGAGAACGGTCAGAAGGCATATGATGTTATTACACAGTGCAAAGAAGACGGTACGCTGGATCAGCATGTCCGCTGTATCATTACCGATATTGAGATGCCGGAAATGGATGGTCATAGATTAACTAAGCTTGTGAAGAGCGACGATGCAACCAAGGATATTCCTATTATTATTTTCTCCTCGCTGGTCAACGATGATATGAAGAGAAAAGGAGAAGCTCTGGGAGCAGATGCACAGCTTTCCAAGCCGGAGATCGGCAATCTGGTAAGAATTGTGGATGAACTTGTTGCAGAGAAACATTTGGACAGATAGCATGTTAAAGAAGCAGAAAGGCTGGGATAGTCCCAGCCTTTTTCTATATAGGATACAGATATGGATAATAAAAAAGAAGAAATTCTTCGGAAAATCGAAGAAGCGGAATATGTATTGGTGGGTCTTGGACAGGAGTTTGACATGGAATTCCTGCTGCAAAGCCGGGAGGATTACCGTAGGATCCGGGAACAATTACAGCAACAGGATATGTTGTGGCTTCTGCCTTACATAGAAGAACAATTTCGGAAACAGTATCTGCCGGAGATGGAAGAGGAAATAAAAAAAGGGCTGGAAAATCTGGCAAAAGTATTGGAAAAAAAGAGTTATTTTGTGGTTTCATCTTCACTGAATCATGGATTGGCAGAGATTCCCTGGAAAAAAATGCTATTAAAAAAGGAGCGATTTGTGGCACCTTGCGGAGACTGGACGAAAAAGCAGTGTCCGGACGGCTGTGAGGAAGGAATCCGGGATGTGACAGAGGAAGATAAAAAACGACTGCAGGAGTGTTTTATGGAATTAGAAAATAACAGGTTTTCTGTTCCTGCGTTGGGAAAATGCCCAAAGTGCGGTAAAACACTGGTGCTCAATAATGTCTATGCCGGACGATACGATGAAAAGGGGTACCTGAAAAGCTGGAAGGAATACCAGAACTGGCTGCAAAACACTTTGAATCATAAAATGGTATTGCTGGAGATCGGAGAAGGAGATCGGTTCCCCACGATCATACGGTCACCGTTTGAGAGAATTGCGTTATTTCAGCAAAAAGCGGACCTTTATTATATTGATGGGGAACAAAATCCCATTGCCTGGCTGCTTAGCCTGTGTTAAACTTAACATGCTAGTAACTTGTGAGAAAGCGGAGGAATGACAGATGCCTTCACAGGAGGAATACCTGGATAATTTATTAAAAGGAATTGAAAACGAAAATACAGAAAATCCGGAAGATACGGATGCTCCGGAGGTAACCGGGGCGGAAGAAGAACCGGCGGTGTCTGAGCCGGCAGAAGAGAGTGCGCCCCAGATCGACATGAGCGACATGGATGATCTGTTACAGTCTGCGTTAGATGCACAGAAGGAAGATGCAGCGGTCCATCCCGAGGAGACGGCCAATATGTCCGAAGATGAGATTGACAGACTGTTGCAGAAAAGTCAGGAGCAGTCTGAGGATGCACCGGTACAGGGGAGTTCGGATGCCAATGACGATCTGATTAAAATGCTGGAGGATGCAGACGATGAAGGATTATCCAACATCCTGGATCAGGTAACGCCGGAGACAACACAACCGGAAGCTGCGCCGGAACAGCCCGAAGAAGGTAACGATAAGCGCGAAAAAAAGAGAAAGAAAAAAGAGAAAGAGAAAAAAACGGGATTTTTTGATCGATTCAAGAAGAAAAACAAGGAAGAAACATCAGAGATACCGGAAGACGTGCCTGTATCGGAAGATACTGAGGAGCCGGCCGCTCCGGAGGAAAATACAGGTAATACAGAAAATACCATTACAGATGCACCGGACAGTGAAGAAAGCGGTTTTGAGAGTGATGAAGCCGGTGGTATGGATGATGATCTGGATGCGTTACTGGCGGGAGCGTTTCCGGAGCAGACGGATAGTACAGACAATGCGTCCGTCACGCCGGAGTCTGCGGATGTGATGGATATCCTGAAAGCCGCGGGAGCAGACATTGTGGATGCACCGGAACAGAAAAAAGAGAAAAAGGGTTTCTTTGCAAAATTATTAGACTTGTTTACCGAAGAGGATGAGGAAGAAGAGGAAGCGGATCAGTTGCAGCTGTCCGATGAGAATAAGAAGATCCTCGATGAAATGGACAAGGGTGGCAAGAAAAAGAAGGGTAAAAAAGAGAAGAAACCCAAGAAGGAAAAACAACCCAAGCCCAAGAAACCGGCGAAGGAAAAGAAGAAAAAAGAAAAACCGGAAAAGGAAGCCGTACCGACAGTACCTGAGAAGAAGCTTTCTCCCAAGAAAATCATTCCTATTGTGGCCGTTTGTATTTCTTTGGGAGCAGTGATACTGTTGTTAGGTAACTTCCTGATGGATTATACAGCAAAACGCAGTGGCAGAGAAGCATACTATGCAGGGGATTATCAGACCTGTTATCAGAATCTGTTTGGCAAGGAACTGGATGAAACGGAACAGGTGATGTACAGTCAGTCTGAGAGTATTCTGACGATTCGTATGTGGTTACGGGAATATGAGGTATTTGTGAATGAAGGATCTGAACTAGAGGCACTGGACAGTCTGCTGCAGGCAGTTCATGATTATCCGACATTGCTGAATTATGCTACAGAATGGAATGCCCAGGATGAGGTAAGTACGGCATTTGGGGATATCTTGAATATACTTTCCCAGAAATATCAGCTGAGTCAGGAAGAAGCGCAGCAGCTGGCAGAAATCTCAGATAATGTGGAATATACGAAAAATGTGATGATGATCCTGCAAAAGCTGGGTCTGGGATCCTGGGAGTTCCCGCAGGGAACCGCTACGGAAGAAGCCCCGGTACAGAGTACCGAAGAAACACCCGCACAGCTGCCGGATCCGCTTCCGGAAGAAAAGGAGATACAGCAATGATCGCAGTTCTCGATTACGATGCAGGAAATATAAAAAGTGTAGAAAAGGCGCTGAATTTTCTGGGAGAAGAGGTAAAGATCACCAGAGACAGGGAAGAGATCCTGTCTGCCGACGGAGTGATTCTGCCGGGTGTCGGAGCGTTTGGTGATGCTATGGAAAAATTACACCAGTATGGGCTGGTGGATGTTATTCGGGAAGTGGTGGCCCGGGAGATTCCTTTTCTGGGAATCTGCCTCGGTTTGCAGCTTATGTTTGAAAGCAGTGAAGAGACCCCGGGAGTAGAGGGGCTGCATTTGCTGGACGGCAGGATCCGCAGGATCCCTGCGGCACCGGGATTGAAAATCCCTCATATCGGTTGGAATGATCTTGCATTTCCCAATAAGGGAAGACTTTTCCGTGGAATAGAGGAGCATTCTTATGTATATTTTGTCCATTCCTATTATCTGGAGGCAGCGGATCCGTCTATGGTGACCGCTACTGCACAGTACGGAACGCTGATCCATGCTTCTGTGGAAAAGGGCAATGTTTTTGCCTGTCAGTTCCACCCGGAGAAAAGTTCCGGGGTAGGACTTAAGATCCTGCAGAATTTCGTAGAGATCACCCGGGAATTTCGTGAAAAAAACGAGCAGGGAGGAAGATAATATGCATACCAAGAGAGTAATTCCCTGCCTGGATGTTAAGGATGGTAGAGTCGTAAAGGGTGTTAATTTCGTGAATTTCCGGGATGCCGGAGATCCTTCGGAGGTAGCGGCAGCTTATGATGCGGCCGGTGCGGACGAAGTGGTTTTTCTGGATATTACGGCTTCCGCAGACAGCAGAGCAACGCAGTTAGAATGGGTGCGGAAGGTAGCCAGCAAGGTATTTATTCCTTTCACCGTAGGCGGAGGAATCCGTACAGTAGATGATTTCAAGGCAATTTTGAGAGAAGGCGCGGACAAAATATCAGTGAATTCCGCAGCTATTATGAATCCGCAGCTCATCAGTGACGCAGCAGAGAAATTCGGCAGTCAGTGTGTGGTGGTAGCTATTGATGCAAAGAAACGTGCGGACGGCAGTGGATGGAATATTTATAAAAACGGCGGCCGGGTAGATATGGGCATGGATGCTGTGGAATGGGCCAGAACCGCAGAGAAGATGGGAGCAGGAGAGATCCTGCTGACAAGTATGGACGGGGACGGTACAAAGGAAGGCTATGATCTGGCATTGACCAGAGCTGTGGCGGAGAGTGTAAGTATTCCGGTCATTGCTTCCGGTGGTGCGGGACAGCTGTCGCATTTCTATGATGCCCTGACAGAGGGAAAGGCAGAGGCTGTTCTTGCGGCATCTCTGTTCCATTATAAAGAATTAGAGATCCGGCAGGTGAAGGAATATCTGAGGGAAAAAGGAATCAGTGTCCGTCTTTAGGGCTGACAGGGAGGATTTAATTATGGCAATGATCACAAATGACTGGCTGACAGCGTTGGGCGGGGAGTTTCATAAGCCTTATTACAGACAGCTTTTTGAATTTGTCAAAAATGAATACAATACTACTGTGGTCTTTCCGCCGGCGGATGATATTTTTAATGCGTTTCATCTGACGCCGCTTAGCAAGGTGAAAGTGGTGATACTGGGTCAGGATCCCTATCATAATGTGGGACAGGCTCACGGCTTATGTTTTTCGGTGAAGCCGGATGTGGAGATCCCGCCTTCGCTGGTGAATATTTATCAGGAGCTTCACGATGACCTGGGTTGCTATATTCCTAATAACGGGTATCTGGTAAAATGGGCAGAGCAGGGAGTTTTGATGCTCAACACAGTACTTACGGTAAGGGCACATATGGCGAATTCCCATCACGGTAAAGGATGGGAAGAGTTCACGGACGCAGCAATCCGTGCCTTGAATGCGCAGGATCGACCAATTGTCTTTATCTTGTGGGGCAGACCGGCACAGATGAAAAAGAGTATGTTGAACAATCCCAATCATCTGATCCTGGAGGCACCGCATCCCAGTCCTTTGTCTGCTTACCGCGGCTTTTTCGGCAGCAGACCATTTAGCAAGACGAATAACTTCCTGCGGGAACATGGCGTAGAGCCCATCGACTGGCAGATCGAGAATGTTTAACTTGAAAGTTGCGAAAGTATAGCCGCACATGGCAAAAAGACAGTGTAAGGAGTTGGGCTTCACCGAAGTCGCCACTCAAAGCACTGTCTTTTTTGTTGCCTGTCTTCAATTTCACCATTTAAGGCAGAATTGAATAAAATAGTGGACAATTTTAATTTTTTAGGATTATATTCCACTATTCAGCACAAAAATAATGTTTTTTCAGGAATGGCCTTATTTATGGATATATTTTTCTACTATTTTGGTTGATTTTGGTTTAAATAGTAGAATTTTTGAGAAATTGCTAACTTGAAAGTTATTTCAACAACTTTTCTCAATAACCATTTCTCCTATTGACAAATTACATAATCCTTACTATAGTGTTCCTGTAAAGAACTACTAAAGGAGCCGCAATGGAAGAAGCAGCAATCATAGAACAACTTACCCTGTTCGGCCTGAGCAGGCAGGAAGCAACGATTTATCTGTGTCTTTTGAAAAATGAGGAATTGACCGGATATGAGGTGGCGAAGCTGACGGGAATCTCCAGATCCAATGTGTATAATGGACTGGCATCTCTGGTGGAGCATGGTGCGGCTTATGTGATGGAAGGTGCAGCTTCTAAGTACCTGGCGGTAGCTCTTCCGGAATTTTGCGAGAACCGGATCCGTTATCTGATGACCGTAAAGGAACGCCTGGAGGCGGATGGTCCCAAGAAGACGTTGCCCAGAGAAGGCTACATTACGATTGAAGGTTACGAGCATATCTGTGACAAGATCCGTCACATGATCCTGGGAGCAGAGAAAAGAATTTATTTTTCTGCATCGGGAGATTTTCTGGAGAAATGGGCAGAGGAAATCAGAGAACTGGTGAAAGCAGGGAAAAAAGTAGTTCTGATCTCAGAGGACAATAAGGAATTATTTTCCGAAGAAGAACAATTGCAAAACGGCATAACGGAATACCGGGTGCCGGAGCATTTCAGAGAACCGGAGGAGGAAGAGCAGCAGACAGACCAGATTCGCTTGATCATTGATTCCGAATATATTCTTACCGGCGCGGTGACAGGGAAAAGCAGTGATGCCTGTCTCTACAGCGGCCAGAAAAATTTCGTCAGAGTATTCAAGGATGCGATGCGCAATGAGATTGCACTGATTAAAATTGCACAGACCAATAAATGAATTTAACAAATGCAAGAAATAGTCCCCAATATAAAAGGTAACAGATAAAAAGCATTAAAAAGTAATAACTAAAGGAAATCATGGCAATCAAAAAATAAAAGGTAACATGAAAAAGTAATTAGATAATGCTAAAAACGTATTCCTATGTGGAAGAATAGGCATGCGTTCAAATAAATTACAGAAACAGAAAGGAATAGTAAAATGAGTATCAGAGTCGCAATTTTAGGTTATGGTAATTTAGGAAGAGGAATGGAGTGTGCAGTAAAGCAGAACGACGATATGGAACTGGTGGCAGTATTCACCAGAAGAGATCCTGCCACTGTGAAGACATTGACCGGTGTAACGGTATATCATGTAGATCAGCTGATCCCTATGCAGGATAAGATCGATGTCCTGGTATTGTGCGGAGGCTCCGCAACCGATCTGCCCAAGCAGACTGCAGAGTATGCAAAGTATTTTAACGTGGTAGACAGCTTTGACACCCATGCAAAGATTCCCGAGCATTTCGCACAGGTAGATGCCGCAGCAAAGGAAGGCGGCAAAGTAGCTATGATCTCCGTAGGCTGGGATCCCGGTATGTTCTCCCTGAACAGACTGTATGCCAATGCGATCCTTCGTGACGGCAGCGACTATACCTTCTGGGGCAAGGGCGTCAGCCAGGGACATTCCGATGCCATCCGTCGTATCCCCGGAGTAAAAGATGCCAAGCAGTATACCATTCCCGTAGAAGCAGCACTGGAAGCTGTCAGAAATTGCGAGAACCCTGTTCTGACCACCAGACAAAAACATACCAGAGAATGCTTCGTAGTTGCAGAGGAAGGTGCTGACAAAGCAAAGATCGAAGAGCAGATCAAGACGATGCCCAACTATTTTGCAGATTACGATACTACCGTACATTTCATTACGGAGGAAGAGCTGCAGAGAGACCATGCAGGTATCCCTCACGGCGGATTTGTACTGCGTACCGGCAAGACGGGCTTAAACGGTGAGCACAATCATGTGATCGAGTACAGCTTAAAGCTGGATTCCAATCCCGAATTTACCTCCTGCGTCCTGACCGCTTATGCAAGAGCCGCATATCGCATGAATCAGGAAGACCAGAAGGGCTGCAAGACAGTGTTTGATGTAGCACCCGCTTATCTGAGCACCCTGACACCGGAAGAAATGAGAAGTACATTGTTATGATATAATGAGCCTGGGCTCATTAGCGAACGAATTATCCTGAGAAGCAGGATGCAGAGTGCGAAAGCACGAATTCGTGAACTTATGACATAATATATAGAGGAGACACTTATGGAAAAAAAGGCATTTGTTACCAAAGAAATGATCGAAAAGATCACAGAAAAATATCCCACCCCGTTTCACATATATGATGAAAAGGGAATTCGTGAGAATGCCAAAGCACTGAAGGAAGCGTTTGCATGGAATAAGGGCTACAAGGAATTTTTCGCAGTAAAGGCAACCCCCAATCCTTTTCTGATCAATATTTTAAGAGAATACGGCTGCGGCTGCGACTGCTCCTCTCTGACAGAGCTGATGCTCAGTCATGCCATGGGAGTAAAGGGAGAGGACATTATGTTCTCCTCCAACGATACCCCGGCGCATGAGTTCGAGTATGCGGCAAAGATCGGCGCAACCATCAATCTGGATGACATTACCCATATTGATTTCCTGGAGAAGACGATCGGTTATCTGCCTAAGACCTTGAGCTGTCGTTATAATCCCGGCGGATATTTTTCCATCAGCAACAATATTATGGATAATCCCGGAGATGCAAAATACGGTTTCACCACAGAGCAGATGTTTGAGGGATATAAGATCCTGAAAGCAAAGGGAGTGGAGAATTTCGGTATTCATGCGTTCCTGGCAAGCAATACGGTAACAAATGACTATTATCCTACTTTGGCGCGTGAACTGTTCGAACTGGCAGTGAAACTGAAGGAAGAAACCGGTGCACATATCACGTTCATCAACTTGTCCGGCGGTATCGGCATCCCCTATCGTCCCGATCAGGAGCCCAATGATATCAAGGCAATCGGTGAAGGCGTGCGCAAAGTCTACGAAGAAGTACTGGTACCGGCAGGCATGGGAGATGTGGCTATTTACACAGAACTTGGCCGTTATATGATGGCTCCGTACGGTCATCTGGTGACACAGGTCATCCATGAAAAACATACCCATAAGGAATACATCGGTGTGGATGCCTGCGCAGTCAACCTGATGCGTCCCGCGATGTACGGCGCTTATCATCATATTACGGTACTCGGCAAAGAGAATGAGCCCTGCGACCACAAATATGATGTGACCGGATCTCTGTGCGAGAATAATGATAAATTTGCCATTGACCGGATGTTGCCGAAGATCGATATCGGGGATTATATTGCAATTCATGATACCGGTGCGCACGGTTTTGCCATGGGGTACAACTACAACGGTAAGCTGAAGTCAGCGGAACTTTTACTCAAAGAGGACGGCAGCGTGGAGATGATCCGCCGCGCCGAGACTCCGAGAGACTATTTTGCGACATTTGACTGCTTCGACATTTATAACAAGATTGATTTTGATGCATAATGCGATGAGTGAAAATAAATTTTTCATCTGTGGGTTTATGTCTGCTTCGGGCAGGCGTAAACCCATTATGCGTGAAAAGTGAACGTAGAAATGAGGATTTTTCATGAAGTATCCGAAAAAAATACAGCAGGGAGGGACCATCGGATTTGTGGCCCCTTCCTTTGGCTGTCAGATAGAACCTTATTACAGTGCATTCGGCAATGCACAGAAGAAATTCCGTGAGATGGGATACCGTTTGCAGTTAGGACCGAATTGTTATGCGGGAGAGGGCGTCGGTATCAGTAATACTCCCGAAAAATGCGGACAGGAACTGACGGAATATTATTGCAGTACAGATAATGACTGCCTGATCTCCTGCGGTGGCGGAGAGTTGATGTGTGAGACCATGAGTCATGTGGATCTTGAACGGCTGAAAACTGCGGAACCCAAGTGGTACATGGGATATTCCGACAATACAAACATGACCTACCTGTTGGCAACAATCTGTGATACAGCATCTGTCTACGGACCTTGTGCGGCGGCTTTCGGCATGGAACCCTGGCATGCGTCCCTGAAGGATGCTTTTGGTGTCCTGACAGGTGAGACTGCGCAGGTGCAGGGTTACGACAAATGGGAAAAGGAATCTCTGAAAAATGAGGAGAACCCTCTGGTGCCGTACAACACGACAGAACCGCGTGTACTGAAAAACTATGTGGGGAATCAGCCGGCAGTGCCAGACAGGGAGATCCGTTTTTCCGGAAGATTATTGGGCGGCTGCATGGATTGTCTGGTAAATCTATTGGGAACCCGTTTTGATAAAACGGCAGATTTTCTGGAAAAATATAAAGAAGACGGAATCATCTGGTTCCTGGAATCCTGCGATCTGAATGCCTTTGCCATTCGCAGGGCAATGTGGCAGATGGAAGAAGCAGGCTGGTTTCGCTATGTGAAAGGTTTCCTGATCGGAAGACCGTTATGCTTCGGACAGGAGATGATGGGATTAGACCAGTACGGGGCAATTCTTGCCGTGGCGGGAGAGAAGAAGGTTCCCGTGATCATGGATGCTGATCTGGGACATCTGGCACCGATGATGCCGATCGTCACCGGAAGCCTGGCGGAAGTGACGGTATATAATAATGACATTACCATCCGCTACGACTATCGATAAATGAATACAGTGCACATAAGAAAAGGCTCATCCCGGGGAAATGGGAGAGCCTTTTCGTGCGTCCGGAGACGCTCTATTTGTCGAAAACGATATTAGCAGCCAAAATTGAAGTAGCCGCAGAATGCATTCAACCACTGGGAACAGTTAATGAATCTGAAACACATACTTTCTTCCTCCTTTTCCTGTTGCTTGGTGTTCGGTTACGTCTGTGTTAGCTAAGCACAAATGCATTGTAACAATTTTGTAACATTTAATCCATAGGAGATGACTGGTAAAAAAATAGAAAAATGAGGAAGTGGGAAGAATAAATAAAAAGAAAGCGCAGAACCAACTGATTCTGCGCTAACTGCCGGCAATGGGACTTGAACCCATACGGTGTTGCCACCAACAGATTTTGAGTCTGCCTCGTCTGCCATTCCGACACGCCGGCATTCAAACACTCACAACAGAAAGTATCTTACCATAGATTAAAAAAGTTGACAAGAGTTTTTTTCCGGAATCTGCATACTATTTTTCTAGTCTTTTTCTACAAGATGTTGTATAGTAGAAGTGTATGAGTATATGGGAACGCAATCTGTAGAACTTTTTAGAATAGGGTGAAAGCATGAATTGCAAAGAATTTGAAAAAAATATTCCTGATTTCATTGCCGGAAAACTGGATTTTTTGACGCTGCAGGAATTCGGAGAGCATATGCGGGAATGTCCGGGCTGCAAAGAAGAGCTGGTGATCCAGTTCCTGGTCACGGAAGGTATGCAGCGGCTGGAAGACGGAGATGCTTTTGATTTGCAGCGGGAGTTGGAAGTGAGACTTGCGGAAGCAAAACGAAAGGTAAGATTTCATATGTCTTTTATGAAGACGGGAGCTGTGCTGGAGGTGCTGACCGTGATTTTTCTCATGGGATTTTTAGGATGGATTATCGCGTAAACGGTGACAGTGCCTATACCGGGCAGAAATTTGACAAAACAGAATGCGTCCGCAGGACGGGACAGAGGGATTATGAGTCAGAAATTAGTATTGATCGATGGTCATAGTATTTTGAACAGAGCGTTTTACGGAGTGCCGGATCTGAGTAACGCGGAAGGATTGCATACAAACGCGATCTATGGCTTTTTGAATATTATGTTTAAAATTCTGGAAGAGGAAAAGCCGGAATATCTGGCAGTGGCTTTTGATGTACATGCGCCGACTTTTCGGCATAAAATGTATGAAGCCTATAAGGGAACGAGAAAACCTATGCCGGAGGAGCTGCGGGAGCAGGTGCCCGTTATGAAGGAAGTCCTGAAGGCAATGCACATTACCATCATGGAACAGGCGGGACTGGAGGCGGATGATATTCTGGGAACTCTGGCAAAGAAAGCCGAGCAGGCCGGAATGGAAGTGTCGCTGGTATCCGGAGACAGGGATTTGCTGCAGATCGCTACAGATCATATTAAGATCCGTATTCCGAAGACGAAGCAGGGCAGAACGGAGATTGAGGATTATTACGCAAAAGATGTGCAGGCTGCTTATCAGGTGACGCCGTTACAGTTCATCGAACTGAAGGCATTGATGGGAGACACTGCCGATAATATCCCGGGCGTACCAAAGGTGGGGGAGAAGACTGCACAGGCACTGATGGTGGAGTATGGCTCTTTGGACAATATTTATGCCCATGTGGAAGAAATCTCCAAAAAAAGTATCCGGGAATCCCTGATCGAACATAAAGATCTGGCGGATTTAAGTAAGACACTGGCAACGATTAAAACAGACTGTGATTTGCAACTGGATTATGAACAGGCAAAAGCAGAAGGCTTCTATACATCGGAGGCTTATACACTGTGCAAACGCCTGGAGTTCAAGAATCTGTTGGGAAGATTTGAGAAAGATGCTGCTGCAAATGACAGTAAGATCGCAGAAAGCTTTCGGCAGATCGAAGATAAAAAAGAATTTATACAATATCTGAAGAAAGCGCAGAAACAGAGTGAAGTCGGATTATGGCTGATCACGGAGCCTGTGGATGCGAATACGAAGCGGGAGACACTGCTTGGCGTGGCATTGTCAATCTCCGATGAGGAGACCGTATTTTATGCCCTTACCCATGAAAAGGAGCCCGAAGGGCAGCTGAGCCTGTTCGCAGAAGTAACGGAACCCGTGGATGACACCGCAGAGATCACGAAAGCTCTGCAGGAGCTGTCCGCAGGGGAGAAGATACGGATATCCACTTTCGATGTGAAACGTCAATATGATTATCTGGACCGGAGGGATACGGACAGATATTTTGATGTGCTGATTGCAGCGTATCTGTTGAATCCTCTGAAGAATGATTATGATCTGGAAGCGATTGCTTCGGAACATCTGGGGATACTGATCCCGGGAAAGGCAGAAGTGTTCGGCAAGAGAAGCTTTCGGACACTCCTTGCGGAAGACGGGAAGAAAGCCATGGAATATGCCTGCTATGGAGCTTATGTATCCCGGAAGGGGAAAAAGGTCCTGGAGGACAGGCTTGCGGCAGCAGGCATGAAACGTCTCATGGAAGAGATAGAAATGCCTCTTTCCCTGGTATTGTATGATATGCAAAAAGAAGGCGTGGCAGTAAAACGGGAGGAACTGAAAGCATACGGAGATGCGCTGGTGGCCCGGATCGAGGAACTGGAACAGTCTATTCACCGTCAGGCGGGAACGGAGTTCAATATCAATTCGCCCAAACAGCTGGGAGAAGTATTGTTTGAGACTATGCAGATCCCCGGCGGCAAGAAGACCAAAACAGGATACTCCACCGCAGCAGATGTATTGGAAAAACTGTCGGAGGATTATCCTATTGTACGGGATATTCTGGAATACAGAGGTCTTACAAAGCTAAAATCCACCTATGCGGACGGATTGGCAGCTTTTATTGAGGATGATGGCAGGATCCATACGAATTTCAACCAGACGATCACGGCAACCGGACGTATCAGTTCCACGGAGCCGAATCTGCAGAATATTCCCATGCGTATGGAACTGGGACGGCAGATCCGTAAGGTATTTGTTCCCAGGGAAGGCTGCGAGTTCATGGATGCGGATTATTCCCAGATCGAATTGCGTGTGCTGGCACATATGTCGGGAGATGAACAGCTGATCGATGCCTACAGACAGGAAGAAGACATCCACCGTATCACGGCATCGAAAGTGTTCCATACGCCCTTTGAAGAGGTCACGGACCTGCAGCGCCGGAATGCCAAGGCGGCGAACTTCGGTATCGTCTATGGAATCAGTTCTTTCGGACTGAGCCAGGATCTGAGCATCAGCAAAAAAGAAGCGGCGCAATATATTGAACAGTACTTTGCAACTTACCCTAAAGTAAAGGAATTTATTGATAAACTGGTAGCCGATGCAAAGGAAAAGGGCTATACGGAGACGATGTTCGGCAGAAGACGTCCGATCCCGGAGCTGTCTTCCTCCAATTTCATGCAGAGATCTTTCGGTGAACGAGTGGCAATGAATGCTCCTATTCAGGGAACCGCCGCAGATATTATCAAGATCGCCATGATCAGAGTATGGAAAGCTTTAAAAGAAGAAGGATTAAAGTCGAGACTCCTGTTACAGGTACATGATGAACTTCTGATCGAGACAGCACTGGATGAGGAGGAGAGAGTCAGACAGATCCTTACGGAAAATATGAAGTCCGCGGCAGATCTGGCGGTGACGCTGGAGATCGACCTGCATACGGGCAATAACTGGTACGAGGCGAAATAAATGCGTTTTATTGGGATCACCGGTGGCGTGGGCGCCGGGAAAACGGAGATTTTAAAATACATCGGACAACATTATAAATGTGAGATCTACCTGGCAGATGAGATCGGGCATAAAGTCAAGGAGCCGGGAACCGAGGGATACAGAGCCTTAGTAGAATTGCTGGGAAACGGGATACTGGCGGCGGACGGACAGATCGACAAAACGGCCATGGCTGCGAAGATATTCGCAGATCCCATGATACTTGAGCAGGTGAACGCAATCATCCATCCGGCAGTGAAAAAATATCTGGCAGACCGTCTGGCAGAGGCACGGGACCGGGGAGATGTGGAACTGTTTTTCGTGGAGGCGGCGCTTCTGATCGAGAACGGGTTTGAAGGAATCGTGGATGAGATGTGGTATATTTATGCCAAAGAGGATGTCCGGAGGAAGAGGCTTTCGGAGAACCGCGGCTATACGCCGGAAAAGATAGAAAAGATCATGACATCGCAGCTTTCGGAAGAAGCATTCAGAGAGCATTGTGATTTTGTCATTGATAACAGCGACAGTCTGGAGAAGAGCTACAGACAGATCAGACAGAAACTGGAGGCATATTCATGGAGGAAATAAAAGAGAAACAGGGACAGCTGGTATTCGGACTGGATATCGGTACGCGAAGCATCGTAGGTACGGTGGGATACTTAAATGGCGGAAAATTCCATGTGCTGGCGCAGCGCTCCAAGGAGCATGAGACCAGAGCCATGCTGGACGGTCAGATCCATGACATCGGCAAGGTAGGCGAGACTATTTCCCAGGTGAAGGATCAGCTGGAAGAGGATCTGGGCAGAGAACTTACGGATGTCTGTATTGCTGCTGCGGGCCGTGTTCTCAGGACAGTCACCACTTATGTGGAACATACCTTTGAAAGTGACCGTGAGATCACCAAGGAGGATGTATATTCCCTGTGTACCATGGGTGTGGAAAAGGCTTATGAGGAATTCCAGAACAGCAATACCGACACGGATATGAAGTTTTACTGTGTGGGCTACACTGCCATGCGTTATTACATGAACGGGTATCAGATGGGGAATCTGGAGGGACACAAGGCAAAGACTGTTGCAGTAGATCTGATCGCCACTTTCCTGCCGGATGACGTGGTGGACGGTCTGTACAAAGCAGTGGAACTGGCAGGGCTGCATGTGGCGAATCTGACGCTGGAGCCTATTGCTGCCATTCAGGTAGCAATCCCGGAGAAATTCCGTATGTTAAACATGGCTTTGGTGGACGTCGGCGCGGGTACCAGCGATATTTCCATTACAAAAGAAGGAACGATCACAGCCTACGGCATGATCCCGGTAGCGGGAGACAGCCTGACGGATATTCTGGTGCAGCATTGCCTCGTGGAATTCGAGGTGGCGGAACAAATCAAACGGAAATGCAAGACCCAGGAGATCATCGAGTACGAAGATATCATGGGGCTGCCCCAGACCATCACAGCCGGTGAGGTGCTGGAACTGCTGGATCCGGAGATCGAGCGTATGACCCAGCTGGTAGCCGATGCCATCAAGGAATTAAACGGGGATAAGCCGGTCAGTGCCGTGTTTGTCGTCGGCGGTGGCGGAATGGTGCCGGGATATACGGAAAAGCTTGCGTCCAAGCTTGGCATTGTTAAGGAACGTGTGGCGATCCGCGGTCAGGAAGTCATGCAGACGATCGTGTTTGAACTGGAAAATGCCAGAAAGGATGCTATGATGGTGACCCCTATCGGCATCTGCTTAAGCTATTATGTACAAAGCAATAATTTTATTTTTGTGGAATTCAACGGAGAGCGCGTAAAGCTCTACGATAACGGAAAATTATCCGTGACGGATGCCGCCATGCAGATGCAGTTTCCCAATGACCGGCTGTTCCCCAGAAGAGGTGAGGCTCTTCTGTTTACCGTCAACGGCAAAACACGTATGGTGCGGGGCGAACAGGGAGAGGCAGCAGTCATCCGGGTCAATGGAGACGAAGCGGATATGTATACGCAGGTACATAACGGAGACCGTGTGGTGGTAACTCCTTCCACGGAAGGGGAACCGGCGGCTCTGGAGCTTGGAAAGCTTCCCGAACTGGAAGATGCCCTGCAGGTCTATGTCAACGGTAAACAGATCAGTCTGCCGAAGACTGCGGAGGTCAATGGTCACAGAGAGAACGAGTTCTATCAGATCGCCCGGAATGACGATATCCGGATACGGAATTCCTATACCGTTGCAGAAATCGCAGAATTTCTGGATGTGCCGCTCGGAGCGGATATCAAGGTCAATGACACGGCAGCGCAGCCGGATACCAGGGTATATGAGCATTTTACGGTAAGCTGGGATATGAAGAATCCGCTGCCGGAGGAAGTTTATGCCGATCCGGCAGACGCGGAAAGTACAGAAGAGACTGCAATACAGAATCCGGAACCTGCGGTGGAAGAAAGATTGACACTTCCGGAACAGGAAAGTGCCGCAACGGAAGAAGCAACCGCATCCGCAGCACCGCAGATGCCGCATCCATTGACTGTAATCGTGAATCATTCTCCTGTTACCCTGCAGGGGAAGACAGCTTATGTATTTGTGGATGTGTTTGATTATATTGATTTTGACCTGGGACTTTCCGCATCTGCAGGCAGATCTATCGTGACGAACCTGAACGGACATCCGGCACAGTATATGGAACCTCTGACAGAGGGGGATGTGATCGAGATCTACTGGAAAAACATGCATTAGATCCGGGAGACGAAAAGAATGACGGCAAAAGTAAGATAGAAAAGAGATTAAGAAGTTATGAGATTATGTAGTATTGCCAGCGGCAGCAGCGGCAACTGTATTTATGTGGGATCGGAGGCTACACATCTGCTGGTGGACGTGGGAATCAGCGGGAAAAAAGCGGAGAGCGGACTGAACAGTCTGGGGATCACCGGACGGGATCTGGACGGAATTCTGGTAACACACGAGCATATGGATCATGTGGCGGGACTGGGAGTCATGGCAAGAAAATACGGGGTGCCGATTTATGCTACACCGGGGACGCTGGACGAGATCCGAAAGATGGGGAATCTGGGGAAAATCGATCCGGCATTGTTCCGGGAGGTAAAGGAAGATGTGAAGCTGACGATCAAGGATCTGACGGTCAACCCCATGAAGATCTCTCATGATGCGGCACAGCCGGTAGGCTATCGCATCGCTTACGGAGATAAAAAGATCGGGATCTGCACAGATCTTGGGATTTACAACGATTACACGGTGGAGTGCCTGAAGGGAATGGACGCTTTGCTTCTGGAAGCCAATCACGATGTGAAGATGTTGCAGGTAGGTCCCTATCCCTATTATCTGAAACAGAGAATTCTGGGAGAAAGAGGACACCTTTCCAATGAAAATTCCGGAAAACTGCTCTGCCGTATATTGCATGATAAGCTGCAGGCTATTGTGCTGGGACATCTCAGCAAGGAAAATAATCTTCCGGAACTGGCCTACGAAGCGGTCCGCATGGAGATCACCATGGGTGAGAACCCTTACAGAGCGGAAGATTTCCGTATGATGGTGGCAGACAGGAGCAATGTATCTCCGGTGATCAATATTGCCTGACCGGCTTTGTATAAAATTGGTTGCAAATTGATAAAAAATGTAGTTAAATGTAACTATTCAGAGCGTTACCTTGGAAAAGTGCTTTTGGAAAGCGGGCTCTGGGCAGTTTCATCAATAAATTTAACAGCATGGATGTCATGCGGAAAATGAGGGCGATTATGAAAAAAACAATTATTACGGTAGTTGGTAAGGACACAGTAGGTATTATCGCAAAGGTATGTACTTATCTGGCTGAGAACGGTATCAATATCCTGGATATTTCCCAGACCATCGTACAGGGATATTTCAACATGATGATGATCGTCGATACTAACCAGATGCAGAAGCCTTTTGGAGATATGGCAGATGACCTGACGGCGCTGGGGGAAGAGATCGGTGTGCTGATCAAATGTCAGAAGGAAGAAATCTTCGATAAGATGCACCGCATCTGATGCCCTGCTATTTTAAGAAAAATAAGACCCGAAGGGGCAGAAGGAGCCGTAATGATCAACTTATATGAAGTAACAGAAACCAACAAAATGATCGAAGAAGAGAACCTGGATGTGCGAACCATTACTCTGGGAATCAGTCTGTTAGACTGTATCGATTCTGATCTGGACAGATTAAATGAGAAGATTTACAACAAAATTTATAATGCTGCCAAAGACCTGGTGAAAACCGGTGAGGAGATCTCCAGGGAATTTGGTATTCCTATTGTAAATAAGAGAATTTCCGTGACTCCCATTGCTCTGATCGGCGGTGCGGCATGTCATACCATCGAAGATTTTGCAAGCATTGCCAAGACATTGGATAAAGTGGCACATGAGGTGGGCGTGAATTTCCTGGGCGGTTATTCCGCACTGGTAAGTAAAGGAATGACTCCGGCAGACGAACTGTTGATCCGCTCGATTCCTCTGGCACTGTCTACTACAGAGCGTGTATGCAGTTCCGTGAATCTGGGTTCTACCAAGACAGGTATCAACATGGATGCGGTAAAGCTGATGGGAGAGATGGTCAAAGAGACTGCCGAGTATACTAAGGAAGACGATTCCCTGGGATGTGCGAAACTGGTGGTATTCTGTAATGCACCGGATGACAATCCTTTCATGGCAGGTGCGTTCCACGGTGTGACCGAGGCTGACAAGATCATCAATGTCGGTGTCAGCGGTCCCGGTGTAGTGAAGACTGCACTGGAAAAAGTCCGCGGAGAGAATTTTGAAGTACTCTGCGAGACCATCAAGAAGACTGCTTTTAAAGTAACCCGTGTGGGACAGCTGGTAGCACAGGAAGCTTCCAGGATGTTAAACGTTCCTTTTGGTATCGTGGATCTGTCTCTGGCACCGACTCCCGCTATCGGTGACAGTGTGGCGGATATCCTCTGTGAGATCGGTCTGGAACATGCCGGAGCTCCCGGAACCACAGCAGCGCTTGCACTGTTGAATGATCAGGTGAAAAAGGGTGGTGTCATGGCATCCTCTTATGTCGGTGGTCTGAGCGGTGCATTCATTCCGGTCAGTGAAGATCAGGGGATGATCGATGCAGTCAATGCCGGAGCCCTCACGATTGAGAAACTGGAAGCCATGACTTGTGTCTGCTCTGTAGGTCTGGATATGATCGCTATTCCCGGAGATACCAAGGCTACTACCATTTCCGGAATCATTGCGGATGAAATGGCCATCGGTATGGTGAACCAGAAGACCACCGCGGTCCGCGTAATTCCGGTCATCGGAAAAGGTGTGGGAGAGACTGTGGAGTTTGGCGGTCTGTTAGGCTATGCACCCATTATGCCGGTGAACCGGTTCTCCTGTGATGCTTTCGTTAACCGTGGCGGACGCATCCCGGCACCGATCCATAGCTTCAAGAACTAAATTGAAAGTTAATTGGCTACTGGTTTATTGAAAACTCCCGGTACGGCTTATATGCCGCTCCGGGAGTTTCGTTCGTTAACTTTCAATTTACACGATCACAATCGGTGTCCGATATTCATTCACCATTTCAGTCTGGTTCTTCAATGCCAGATTCCCCAGATAAATCTGATTTCGCAGAATATCCAGATCCAGCATCCGCAGCGCTTCGGGAGAAAGCGTCTGTCTGGCATCGGCAAGGCTGGTGATGAGGGGGACAGAACTGTTCTTCTTGATCTCTGTGAGCAGTGGCGTCGCATCCTTGCGGAAGCCCAGCACTCTTGCATAGGAAATATAATCCTGTGTTCTGCAGTTTTCGAATTCTTCTTTGGTCATATTCAGCAAAATGTGAAGCAGACATCTGCTGATACGTGTGTAGGTCATGTCCTTACTCTTGAGCAGATCACAGAAAGAAGTATATCCCGCAAAAGAAGGAAGGCTATTCCGGATACGGTCGGACAGATCCGAAGAAATATCCTGATATCTGTCATAACCTGAGGAGTATTCCGTCAGCAGCTTGTACTGCAACGCTGCTGAAAAATCATCAGCAAATAACGGTTTCCGGTGCGCCAGAGAATCGCGTAATAATTCATAGGCACTTTCCGGCATCTGGGCAGCCAGATAGGACAGATCGTGTCCGGCGGCTACCGACTGACGGATAGCGAGGGCAGAGCACTGGTTAGTCCCCAGCCGCTTATCGTGATAATCCGCACCGACCCTGGTAGTAGTGAAAGGAGTGATCCTGCTGTTTCGCGACATCAGAGCCTTCAGATACTCAATTCCCAGAATATTATTCGGAGAGGACAGTACATCCTTGTCGTCACTCAGAGAGGGTGCATATTGCAGCAGAGCCCAGGTCCTGGCAATGGGGAAGGACATTCCCTTGCGGAGATTGCAGCGCAGCGATTCCGCATATGGTTCCGGCTCTGTGTAGAAAATCTCCGCAATTTTCGACAGAACTTCGATATTACCGCATTCACTGCCGAAACAGAGATGATCAATGATCCCCAGTTTATCGAATAATGCAACAGATCCTCTGGCGAAAAATTCCGCACTGGATGCCGAGTAACAGGTGGGAAGCTCCAGAACCAGATCCGCACCGTTTTCCAGAGCCATTCTGGCCCGGGTGAATTTGTCCAGAAGAGCGGGAGCACCTCGCTGCATGAAATTACCGCTCATGACAACGACCGTATAAGCGGCACCGGTAGCTTCCCTGGCATGTTGTAACTGATAAGCATGTCCATTATGAAAAGGGTTGTATTCTGCGACAATACCATTGACCTTCATGATATGGCTCCTTTCGTGAAAAGAAATATACGATAAACCGAATATAAAAACAACCCGGGAATGTGAAAAAAATAACATACACTGAAAGCGTTTACATGTGCATGGTTATCAGCATATTTTGCACTGCAAAAACATGGGTTGTATCTGAAAATATACAATTTTGCGAACATTATGCCCTTGTGTACTCCAGATGTATTTAGTATAATATAAATAAATCGGTTTGTTAAGATAAAACCAAAACTTTACAGAAGTTATTTGGGAGGAAGCGGGTATCCCCCGCCGGAAAGGAGAATGGATATGTCATACATTGACATGATTAAAGAGAGAGCAAGACTCGACAAAAAAACTATTGTATTACCGGAATCTAATGATAAGAGAACATTATTGGCTGCTGCCCGTATCGTGGAAGAGGGCATTGCGGACATCATTATGATCGGTGATGAAGAGAAAATCATGGATGGTGCAGGATGGCTGGAAGTTGACCTGTCCAAAGTTAAGGTAGTTAACCCTAAGACAACTCCCAAGTTTGATGATTATGTGAATTTATTATATGAAACCAGAAAAGCAAAGGGAATGACCCCTGAGAAGGCAAGAGAGATCCTGTTGAACGATTACCTGACCTTCGGTATCGTAATGGTTAAGGCAAATGATGCAGACGGAATGGTAGCCGGTGCATGTCACTCTACCGCAGATACCTTGAGACCCGCACTGCAGATCTTAAAAACTGCACCCGGTGTCAAGCTAGTATCCGCATTCTTCGTTATGGATACCGTATTCAAGGATCTGGGCGAGAACGGTACTTTCCTGTTCGCTGACTGCGGTCTGAACCAGGATCCTACGCCCGAAGAGCTAGCTGCTATCGCAGACACTTCTTCCAGAAGCTTCAAGTCCCTGATCGGACCTAAGCCTGTGATCGCTATGCTGAGCCATTCCACCAAGGGAAGTGCAAAGCATGCACTGGTTGACAAAGTAGTAGAAGCTACCCGTATCGCACATGAGGAGTATCCTCATCTGACACTGGACGGCGAGTTGCAGTTGGATGCAGCTCTGGTTCCCAGCGTTGCTAAGTCCAAGGCTCCCGGAAGCCCTGTAAACGGACATGCCAATGTCCTGATTTTCCCGAACCTGGATGCAGGTAACATCGGTTACAAACTGGTACAGAGACTGGGTGGAGCAGAAGCTTACGGTCCTATGCTGCAGGGTATTGCAAAACCTGTTAACGATCTGTCCAGAGGATGTTCCTGGCAGGATATCGTCGGTGTCGTAGCACTGACCGCTGTACAGGCACAGCTGGTATAGTTCATAGATCGGAATACATACGCGTGTGGGACGATTGTCCCGCACCGTATTCATGTAATACTATAAAAGAATATGGAAAGAGATCGGTTTCGTAAGACGGATACCCAGGATTTGAAATGTATCTTAAATTTCCATATTGTAATAGTTGTAATAGGAAAATATTACAGAGTGTATGAAATGTCACAAATAGGATTATCTATAGAAAAAGGATAGAAAAGTCAGAAAGGAATAATATCATGAATATTTTAGTTATCAACTGCGGAAGTTCTTCCCTGAAGTTCCAGCTGATCGATTCCGAGACCGAGAAATGTATCGCTAAGGGTCTCTGTGAGAGAATCGGTATCGAAGGAAGCCAGATCACCTATACCCCGGCCGGCGGAGAGAAAGAGCAGACTGTTACTCCCATGCCGGATCATACCGAAGCAATCCGTCTAGTACTGGAAGCACTGACCAATGAGAAGACCGGTGTGGTAAAGAGCCTGGATGAGATCGGTGCTGTAGGACATCGTATCGTACACGGCGGTGAGAAGTTCGCAGCTTCTACCATTATTACCGATGAAGTTATGAAAGCCATCGAAGAGTGCAATGACCTGGCACCTTTACATAACCCTGCCAACCTGATCGGTATCAATGCCTGCAAAAAGCTGATGCCCACCACCCCTATGGTAGCTGTATTCGATACCGCTTTCCATCAGACTATGCCTGAGGAAGCTTATATGTACGGCCTGCCTTATGAGTATTATGAGAAATACAAGATCAGACGTTACGGTTTCCACGGAACCAGCCATTCTTATGTATCCAAGAAGGCTGCTGAAGTTCTGGGCAAAAAGTACGAAGATCTGAAGATTATCGTATGCCACTTAGGCAACGGTGCAAGTGTATCCGCAGTAAAGAACGGCAAATGTGTAGATACTTCCATGGGTCTGACTCCGCTGGAAGGTCTGATCATGGGAACCCGTTCCGGTGATATCGATCCCGCAATCATGGAGTTCATCGCTCACAAAGAGGGCAAGAATATCGATGAGATCATGACCGTACTGAACAAGAAGTCCGGTGTATACGGTCTGTCCAACAATCTGTCTTCCGATTTCCGTGATCTGGAAGATGGTTATAATAAGGGCGACGAGCATTGCATCCGCACTATGAAGACTTATTGCTATCGTGTAGCAAAATACATCGGTTCCTATGTGGCAGCCATGAACGGTGTAGATGTGATCTGCTTTACCGCAGGTATCGGTGAGAACGCACCTCTGGTCCGCTCCCTGGTATGTGAGCATCTGGGCTACCTGGGCGTATCCATCGATGAGGATGCTAACCACAAACGTGGCGAGGAAATCGCTATTTCCACTCCCGACAGCAAGACTACTGTTATGGTAATTCCTACGAATGAGGAACTTGCTATTGCAAGAGAGACAGTAAGTTTGGTAAAATAGGTTCGGCGGAACCTTAAGAATGAGAACACCCATCGACAGAGGTTTCTGTTGGTGGGTGTTTTGTTGCGCCGGAATGGGGATTTGTGTCTGCGCGCACTTGGCACAAATTTGTTATGCGTAAAAGGCGTGCGCAGAAATGAGGAGTATTATGAAAAAAAATGTGATCGTTGGACAGTCCGGAGGCCCTACGGCGGTAATCAATGCCAGCCTTGCGGGTGTCTATAAGACAGCAAAGGATATGGGAGCGGATACGATCTACGGTATGCGTTACGGCATTCAGGGGCTGTTGGAGAAAAAGATTGTGGACTTAGGGGAAAAGATCCGCAATGATATGGATGTGGAACTGCTAAAGAGAACCCCGGCATCTTTCCTGGGTTCCTGCCGTTATAAGCTGCCGGAAATGACAGAAGATAAAGCTGTTTACGAAAAGATTTTTGCAATTCTGGAAGAACTGGAAATCATGGCATTTTTCTATATCGGCGGCAATGATTCCATGGATACGATAAAGAAGCTGTCCGATTATGCGGAGACGATTCAGAGCCCGATCCGTTTCATCGGCATTCCGAAGACGATTGATAACGATCTGGAAGGCACGGATCATACCCCCGGCTATGGCAGTGCGGCTAAATATATCGCTACCGTTACCAAGGAACTGGTACGTGACGGATTGATCTATGAGATGCAGAGTGTGACTGTCATTGAGATCATGGGAAGAAATGCCGGATGGCTCACCGGAGCAGCGGTACTTGCCAAGAGTGAAGACTGCGAAGGACCGGATCTGATCTATCTGCCGGAAGTGCCTTTTGATGTGGACAATTTCCTGGAAAAGGTAAAGAAACTGGTCAGTGAGAAGCAGTCTATCGTTATCGCGGTATCCGAGGGGATCAAGACAGCAGACGGCAGATACGTCTGTGAATTGTCAGCACCTTCCGACAAGACGGACTCTTTCGGCCATGTACAGTTATCCGGTACCGGTAAATACTTATCCGATCTGATCATCGGGAAACTGGGCTGCAAGTCCAGAGCCATTGAATTGTCTACCTTACAGCGCTGCGCCGGACATCTGACCTCACGTGTGGATATCACAGAGGCTTATCAGGTAGGCGGTACCGCGGTAAAAGCTGCATTCGAAGGCAAAACCGGTCAGATGGTGATCTTAAAGAGAGTGTCCCAGGATCCGTATATCTGCACTACGGATCTCTATGATGTACACAAAGTAGCCAATCTGGAGAAAAAGGTGCCCCGTTCCTGGATCACGGAATCGGGCGATTATGTGACTGAAGATATGAGAAATTACATTGAACCTCTGATCCAGGCGGAACTGACCCCTATTATGATCACGGGACAGCCCAGACACATAATCATTGACGACCTGTAAATATAAAAATAAAGGGCATAAAAATAAAATACGCAAAGATTTTTTGCAAAAAAGATTAAAATCACTACTTGACGTTACCACACTAAAGCAGTAATATAAATAAAAATTAAATACAGCGGTAAGAAACCATTGATGTGGAGATAAAAACAGTTCGTGCACTTACAGAGAGACCGGAGGCTGAGAAAGGTTGGAACGCAGGTTGTTAAATGGACCACGGAGGGCGCAGTCAAAGAGGATATGGAAAGCTATGATTCCTTAAGTATTCTGCGACGTGAGGGCATACGTCAGTTGCCGGGGATATGTTGGTATCCTGTAAGAGCGCATAGTACGAAAAGTCTATGCGAAGCAAGGTGGCACCGCGGGAAGTGTATATGACCCGTCCTTGACAGAAGTAAGATTCTGTCGAGGGCGTTTTTTTGTGCGCTGAAAAGTCGCAGTGTCAGGCAAAGAGTAAGTTCCGAAGGAACGGTTTTACAACAGTTTGATGAAGGAGGAGTACCAAAATGAAGATCACACCTACATTGGAAGAATGCAAAAACATTGCAGCACAGGGACATTACGGAGTGATCCCGTTAAGCTGCGAGCTGTATGCGGATATGACGACACCCATCGAAGTGCTGCGTACGTTAAAGAAGATTAGTGGTCATGTCTATCTGCTGGAAAGTGCGGAGGCAGACAAACGATGGGGAAGGTATTCCTTCTTGGGGTATGATCCGCTGTTGGAGATCACCTGCTATAACGGCACAACAACGATAAAATCGGAGTTAACGAGCCGGACGGACTTAGGGGATGTCAGACAGATTATACGAAACGTAATGGAAGAGAACAAAAGCCCGAAACTTGAGGGACTGCCTTCCTTTACCGGCGGCCTGGTAGGATATTTTTCCTATGATTACATCAAATACAGTGAACCGAGCTTAAAGCTGGATGCAAAAGATGAAGAAGGATTTCAGGACGTGAACCTGATGCTGTTCCACAAGGTTATTGCCTTTGACAATTACAGACAGAAGCTGATCCTGATCCTGAATATTAAGACAGACGATCTGGAGACGAACTACCACCGGGCGGAGCGGGAGTTGAATAACATGAAGGAACTGCTGCAAAACGGTGAAAAAGTACAACACACGCCATGTAAATTAAAAACAGAGTTTCAGCCTTTATTTGATGAAAAAGCATACTGTGAAATGGTGGAGAAAGCTAAACATTACATCCGTGAGGGAGATATCTTTCAGGTGGTGTTATCCAATCGTCTGGAAGCGGATATGGAAGGAAGTCTGTTAGATGCCTACCGGGTGCTGCGTACGACAAACCCGTCCCCGTATATGTTCTATTTCTCCGGCAGCGATGGGGAGATCGTGGGAGCAAGTCCTGAGACACTGGTGAAATTGGAAGATGGTGTGTTACATACTTTCCCCCTGGCCGGAACGAGACCGAGAGGCGCCACCGAAGAGGCGGATAAAGCGCTGGAAGCGGAACTTCTGGCGGATGAAAAGGAACGCTCCGAACACAATATGCTGGTGGATCTGGGCAGAAACGATATCGGCAAGATCAGCCGGATCGGTACTGTGGAAGTGGAAAAATATATGTCCGTCGAACGTTATTCCCATGTCATGCACATCGGCTCCACAGTGCGGGGCGTGATCAGAGAGGATGCGGATGCTTTGGATGCGGTGGATGCTATTCTCCCTGCGGGAACTCTGTCGGGAGCACCGAAACTACGGGCCTGTGAGATCATTAATGAACTGGAAGACAACAAGAGAGGAATCTACGGAGGTGCCATCGGCTATATTTCCTTTACCGGGAATCTGGATACCTGTATTGCCATAAGACTTGCTTTTTCCAAGAACGGAAAAGTATTTGTCCGGTCCGGTGCGGGAATCGTGGCAGACAGTGTACCGGAGAAGGAATACAGAGAATGTATCCAGAAGGCAGCAGCCGTACGACAGGCGCTTCAGAAAGCACAGGAGGGAATGTAAGCATGATATTACTGATCGACAATTATGACAGCTTTTCCTATAACGTATATCAGCTGGTGGGAAGCGTGAACCCGGATATCCGGGTGATCCGAAACGACGAATGAAGCGTGGAAGAGATCCGGGCCATGAATCCCTCCCATATTATTTTATCACCGGGGCCGGGCCGACCGGACAAAGCCGGTGTCTGCGAAGAAGTGATCCGGACTTTGGGAGGGAAAATCCCTATCCTTGGTATCTGCCTGGGACATCAGGCTATCTGTGAAGTGGCGGGAGCCACGGTGACCTATGCATCCCACCTGATGCACGGGAAACAGTCTCTGGCAACTCTGGATACGGACAGCGTATTGTTTCATGGAATGAAGAAAGTGATCACGGTGGCAAGATATCATTCACTGGTGGCGGATCCGGATACCATACCGCAGGAACTGAAAGTCACGGCAGTGACCGAGGACGGAGAAGTCATGGCGGTAGAACAGACAGAAAAACAGATCTACGGGGTACAATTCCATCCGGAATCCGTATTGACACCGGACGGACGTCAGATTATCGTTAATTTTTTACAGACACAGAAAGGAGCAGGCAGAAATATGATTAAAGAGGCAGTGGCAAAATTGGTGAAAAATGAGGACATCGGATACGATATGGCAAAAACGGTTATGGATGAGATCATGAGCGGTGAAGCCAGCGATATCCTGAAGAGTGCTTATCTGACAGCATTGAGCCAGAAGGGAGAGACTATCGAAGAGATCACCGGCTCCGCAGAAGAGATGAGGAAGTTCGGCAGGAAGCTGGGCGCGGATGTGGAGGCCCTGGAGATCGTGGGAACCGGCGGTGACGGTTCTAATTCCTTCAATATCTCCACCACGGCATCTCTCGTTATCTCTGCGGCAGGTGTACCGGTAGCAAAGCATGGCAATCGTGCAGCCAGCTCTAAATCCGGTGCGGCAGACTGTCTGGAAGCTCTGGGAGTAAATATCACCATAGAGCCGGAACAGAGTAAGAAACTGTTGGAAGAGATCGGTATCTGCTTCCTCTTCGCACAGAAATATCATACCGCAATGAAATACGTGGGTCCCATCCGTAAAGAACTTGGAATCCGTACCATTTTCAATATTTTAGGCCCCTTAGCCAATCCCGCAGGTCCGGTATACCAGATCATGGGTGTGTACGATGAAAGCCTGCTGCCTTCCATGGCAAAGGTTCTGGCTAATCTGGGAGTGAAGCGCGGCATGGTAGTCTACGGACAGGACAGACTGGATGAAATCTCTGCCGGTGCACCTACCGCAGTCTGTGAGATCGATAACGGTACTTTTAAAAATTATGTGATCACACCGGAAGACTTCGGAATGACCAGATGCACGAAGGAAGACTTAGTGGGCGGAACTCCGCAGGAGAACGCAGAGATCACCAGAGCTGTCCTGAACGGGGAAAAGGGACCGAAGCGTAATGCGGTACTGCTGAATGCGGCAGCGGCGCTGTATGTGGCCGGTAAGGCAGACAGTATGACGGACGGTGTAAAACTGGCAGAGAAAGTCATTGACACAGGTCTTGCCAAGGCACAGCTGGAGCGTTTCATCAAGATGAGCAACGAAGTGTAAGCGGGAGGAAAGCAGATGATACTGGATACCATAGCAGCATCCACGAAAGAACGTATCGCGGCTGCGAAAGAACGGATGCCTCTTGCAGAGCAGATCGCACACGCAGAGGATATGGACAAAAATACAGGGTTTCCTTTTGAAAAGGCGCTTGCAAAGCCGGGGATGAGCTTTATCTGTGAGGTGAAAAAAGCATCTCCTTCCAAGGGACTGATCGCAAAAGAATTCCCTTACGTGCAGATCGCGAAGGAGTATGAAGCTGTAGGAGCGGATGCAATTTCGGTGCTTACGGAACCGACTTATTTTCATGGAAGAAACGAATATTTGACCGAAATCCGGCAAGAGGTGAAAATCCCTCTGCTGCGAAAGGATTTTACGGTAGATGAGTATATGATCTATGAGGCGAAAAATATAGGAGCGGATGCGGTGCTTCTGATCTGTGCGATCCTGTCGCCCATGCAGCTGTCGGAATATGCGGGAATCGCAGCGGACTTAGGACTGTCGGCGCTGGTGGAAGCACATGACGAGCGGGAAGTGGAAATGGCACTTAAAGCCGGAGCGAAGATCATAGGTGTAAATAACCGGAATCTGAAGGATTTTACTGTGGATATTAATAACTCCGTACGCTTACGGGAACTGGTGCCGGAGAACATTCTTTTCGTATCCGAGAGCGGGATGAAGACGAGACAGGATATTGCAAGACTGGAGCAGAACGGCACCAATGCTGTCCTCATCGGAGAGACTCTGATGCGAAGTGCGGATAAAAGAGCATGTTTGCGGGAACTTCGGGGAGATGTGGCAGGCTGCGGAAAGGAATAGGTTTTATGAAAGTAAAAATGTGCGGCCTCTGCCGCCCGGAGGATATTGTTTATGCCAATGAAGTGCAGCCGGATTATGTCGGGTTCGTGTTTTACCCGAAGAGTCACCGGGCTGTTACAAGGGAGCAGGCCTGCGAGTACCGCAAGACGCTGTTGCCTTCCATCCGGACGGTGGGAGTGTTCGTAAATGAGGATCCAAAGACGATCATAGATCTGTTGGAGGAAGGCATTCTGGATGCGGTGCAGCTCCACGGGGATGAGACGGAAGAGGATATTCAGTATCTTCAGGCTGTGTGCGGCAAACCGGTGATCAAGGCGGTAAAAGTAAGAGACCGTTACGATGTGGAAGCATGGCTGGACAGTAGTGCGGATTACCTGTTATTCGACAACGGCATGGGGACCGGCAGGACTTTTGACTGGAGCGTGCTTGGCGGAATCGACAGAGAGTTTTTCCTGGCGGGCGGATTACAGACAGAGAATCTGGCGGAAGCTATGGAGACGGTCAGACCCTATGCGGTGGATATCAGCTCCGGTATCGAGAGCGACCGAAAGAAGGATCCGGAGAAAATGAGACGGATCATGGAACTGGTAGAACAGTACCGTAGAAATGCGGAATAACAGAGCAGAAAGAAAAGAGGATAAAACATATGAGCAAAGGACGTTACGGAATCCATGGAGGACAATATATCTCAGAAACATTGATGAATGAATTGATTCATCTGGAAGAGTGCTATGAACATTATAAGAAGGACCCGGAATTCAATGCGGAACTGAACAGACTGTTGAATGAATATGCGGGCAGACCTTCATTGTTATATTATGCGGAGAAGATGACGAAGGATCTGGGCGGACCAAAGATCTATCTCAAGAGAGAGGATCTGAACCATACGGGTTCCCATAAGATCAATAATGCACTGGGACAGGCTCTGCTTGCCAAGAAGATGGGGAAGACCCGTCTGATCGCGGAGACCGGTGCGGGACAGCACGGTGTGGCGACTGCGACGGCAGCAGCATTCTTAGGGATGGAATGCGAGATCTTTATGGGAAAAGAGGACACCGACAGACAGGCATTGAATGTATATCGCATGGAACTGCTGGGAGCAAAGGTACATCCGGTGACTTCCGGGACCATGACATTGAAGGATGCCGTAAATGAGACCATGAGAGAATGGTCCAACCGTGTGGCGGACACTCATTATGTACTGGGTTCCGTTATGGGACCGCATCCCTTCCCTATGATCGTCAGGGACTTTCAGAGTGTGATCAGTAAGGAGGCAAAAGAACAGATCCTGAAGGCAGAAGGAAAGCTCCCGGCAGCAGTGGTAGCCTGTGTGGGCGGCGGCAGCAATGCCATGGGTGCATTCTATAATTTCATCGGGGATAAGGATGTGGAACTGATCGGCTGCGAGGCAGCAGGCAAAGGAGTGGATACAGCACTCACCGCAGCGACCATCGCAACCGGATCTCTGGGAATTTTCCACGGAATGAAGTCCTATTTCTGTCAGGATGAATACGGCCAGATCGCTCCGGTATATTCGATTTCCGCAGGTCTGGATTATCCCGGCATCGGACCGGAACATGCTTATCTGCATGATATCGGCAGGGCACAGTATGTACCGGTCACGGATGATGAGGCCGTGGATGCTTTCGAATATCTGGCGAGAACGGAAGGCATTATCTGCGCTATCGAAAGTGCACATGCGGTAGCACAGGTGCGTAAGATCGCAAAAAATTATACTTCGGATCAGAGTATTATCGTATGCCTGTCCGGCAGAGGCGACAAGGATGTGGCAGCCATTGCAAGATACCGCGGTGTGGATATTCACGACTGATGGGGCTTCCCTATTTGGAGAGAATGGTTTAGAATAATGACGATTGGATAATTGGAACAGAAACGGAGACAGATACGATGAGCAAATTAGAAAAAGTATTTGATACACCCAATAAAAAAGCATTCATCGGCTTCCTCACAGCAGGAGACCCGGATGCGGACAGTACGGTAAAATTTATTCTTGAGATGGAGAAGGCGGGAGCGGATCTCATAGAGATCGGTATTCCTTTTTCGGATCCCACAGCGGAAGGTGTGGTGATCCAGGAGGCCAATATCCGGTCTCTCGGCAACGGCATGACCACGGACGGTGTGTTTGAGATCGTAAAGAAAGTACGGGAACAGTCACAGATCCCGCTGGCGTTCATGACTTATGTGAATCCGGTATTCCACTATGGTTATGAAAAATTCTTTACCAAGTGTGAGGAACTGGGAGTCTGCGCCATTATCATTCCCGATGTGCCTTACGAAGAAAAGGCGGAGGTGGAGGCTCCCGCCAAAGCCCATGGCGTGAAGGTGATCTCCATGATCGCGCCTACCTCTGAGAGCCGTATCCGCCGGATCGCATCGGAGGCAGAGGGCTTTATCTATGTGGTAAGTTCCATGGGCGTTACCGGTGTGCGCAGTGAGATCAGGACCGATCTGCCCGCAATTGTGGAGAGTATCCGTGCCGTAACCGATGTCCCTTGTGCCATTGGCTTCGGTATCAGCACCCCCGAACAGGCTAAGGCCATGGCAGCGATATCCGACGGAGCCATCGTTGGCAGCGCTATTGTGAAGATCATTGCAAAGTACGGTAAAGAGGCAGCCCCTTATATCGGAGAATATGTAAAGAGTATGAAAGCGGCTGTGGAGGAAGCGTAGTAGTATGAATAAGTCTAAGGGTATCTTTTTTATTATATGTTCAGGGTTCTTTTTTGCACTGATGAGCTTTTTTGTACGGTTGGCAGGAGATCTGCCAACCATGCAGAAAGCTTTTTTCAGGAATGCCATTGCATTTCTGGTGGCGGCGGTAGTCCTGGTACGGAGCGGACAGAAGCTGTCAGTACCGAAGGAGAGCAGAATGCCGCTGCTGCTTCGCAGTATCTGCGGTTCTATCGGACTGATCTGTAATTTTTATGCCATAGATAATCTGAATATTTCTGATGCGAATATGTTGAATAAGCTGTCACCTTTTTTCGCGATCCTTGCTTCCTGGTTCATCCTGAAGGAGAAGGCGAATCTTAAAGAGTGGATCACTGTGTTCATCGCATTTGGCGGTGCGCTTTTTATTATCAAGCCGTCCCTGCAGCTGACATCGATCTATGCACTGGTGGGAGCGCTTGGCGGACTGGGTGCCGGTATGGCTTATACCTTTGTGCGTAAACTCGGAAAGCAGGGCGTTAAGGGACCTATAGTGGTGGCTGCCTTTTCCGGCTTCAGCTGCCTGGTGATCCTGCCGTTCGTGATCGCACAGTATCAGCCGATGACAGCTATACAGTGGGGATGGCTTCTGCTGACAGGTATTGCGGCAGCGGGAGGACAGTTCTGCATTACGAAAGCATACACCTATGCACCGGCAAAGGAAATATCCGTTTATGATTATACACAAGTGATATTTGCGGCACTTCTGGGCTTTTTCTTTCTGCATCAGATTCCCGACGGATACAGTATTTTGGGATATGTCATTATTCTTTTTGCGGCAATTTTGAAATTTTTGTAAAATACCTCTTGATTTCTGAAATGATATGTAGTAGTATTTTATACATCAAATTCATACTAAACCAATAGGAAAAGTATAAAAGAGAAAAAGGAGGAAAAAAGTATGAGAAAGAAACTTATCACAGCATTGACAGCAACATTAGTAGGACTTACGGCGGTGATGACCGGCTGTGGTAACGCAGATACTCAGACCGCAGCAACCGCACAGGGCACAACAGCGCAGAATACGGCGGACAGCACAGCAGCAGACGGAAGCGTCAGAACAGTGAAGGCAGCGAGAGTATTTGTTTCTCCCCCTTATAACTATAACGATGATGACGGCAAGCAGACAGGATTTGAGACGGAAGTCATTAAGGCTGCATTTGATCTGTTACCTCAGTATGATCTGGAACTGGTGGATACTACCGACGAGGAGCTGCTGACCGGTATTCAGACAGGTAAATATGATTTTGGTTTCAAGACTGCATGGTATACCGAGGAGAGAGCCAAGACATTTATTATTCCCGAGGAAAACAGTGCGGCGACAACCGTCGGACTTCTGTTCCGTTCAGAGGATGCAGACAAGATCAAAGACTTTAAGACCTTTTCGGAATTCAGCGGCAAGCTGGTACCTTTAGCTCCCAGTAATGCACAGTATTCCATCGTACAGCAGTGGAATGAAGAGAATCCCGATTATCCCATTGACCTGCAGGCAGCAGAGAGCTTTGATACCTCCGAAGCCATCACATGGGTGCTGGAAGGAAGATATGACGGACATATCTATACCGGACATTACTACAAGAACAATATCGTGGCAGAAGATGGTGCTTATCATCAGTTCGCAGACCAGCTCTCATGGGTAATCTACAAAGCAATCCCCACTTACCCGATGTTCAACAAAGAGAATCAGGAACTGGCAGATGCTTATGATGAAGCAATTAAGCAGCTGAAAGACAACGGAACGATCTACGATCTGGAGATGGAGTTCTTCGGAGAGGACATTTACCAGTATCTGGATGAACTCAGCGAACAGAAATAACTGAAACGGATGTGGGAGTGAAGTACTTATGGAGACCAGAGTTTTTAAAACAGGCTTTATACTGGAAGCAATATGGAAAATCCTGCCTTACCTGGGAGTAACGCTTCTGATCGTGGCGGGAACATTGATCCTTGCTTCCGTGATCGGTTTCCTGGTAGCCAGGGCCAAGATACATAACGGTTTCGGTAAATATATAGCGAATGCCTATATTACGATATTCCGCTGTATCCCTTCCATTGTGCTGCTGTTTCTGATCTACTACGGACTGCCGCAGCTTGTCAGGATCCTGTTTGGGATCGACATCAGCAGCTGGAGCAAGGCAGCGTTCGTGATCCTGACCTTTGCACTTTTATTCGGGGCGAACATGGGAGAAGTAATGAGAGCAGCCTATGAGGCAGTGGACGGAGGACAGATGGAAGCGGCACTTTCGGTAGGGCTGACAGAGACACAGGCATTCTTGCGTATTACATTTCCCCAGGCATTCCGGTATGCGCTTCCGAATCTGGCGAACATTATTACCGGACTGATGAAGGAAGGTGCTCTTGCATATACGGTTGGACTGATCGATATGATGGGAGAAGGAAAAGCCATTATCAGTATGAACTACGGTGCATATACGCTGGAGACCTATCTGGCACTGTTTATTATTTACTGGACGTTGACCAAGCTTGTGGAAACTGTGTTCGGCAGACTGGATAAACATTTATCCAAAGGCGGCAGAACACTGGCAGGTTAAGGAAGGAGGAAGAAAATGAGTCTGAATACGGAATTTATGAAAGAGACCTTTTTCCTTGCTCTGGGCGGTATTCCCGTCACACTGAAGATAACAGTGGTGGCACTGATCTTCAGCCTGCTGTTCGGATTTTTACTGGCGCTTGGCAGAATCTACCGGGTGAAGCTCTTATCTCCACTGATTGCCGGATATGTATCCCTGATCAGAGGAACTCCCATGGTATTGCAGGTACTGATCGTATACAGCCTGCTGCCCAGCTCTCTGAATTCCATTGTGAAGAGCCTGGGATTGTCTATCCGGGTATTTGACCTGGATCCCATCTTGTATGCTTATATCGTTTTTACGATCAATACTACAGCACTGCTGACAGAGATTTTCCGCTCCGCATTGTTGTCCATCAGCAAGACACAATTAGAGGCGGCGGTTTCCGTGGGACTGACTCCCTTCTGGGCATATGTGAGAATCATTGTACCGCAGGCGGTGGAAAAAGCACTCCCTAATATCTGTACCACTACAGTAAACCTGCTGAAGGGCACCTCACTGGCATTTATGATGTCGGTAGCGGATGTTACAGCCATTGCAAAGACACAGGCATCCTTCGGATATAACTACCTGGAAGCTTATGCAGACATCTTCGTGATCTACCTGATCCTGTGCGGCAGCGTACAGATACTGTTCCATCTGGCAGAACGGAGACTGACAAGGCACAGACGTGTGAAGACAGCTTAGGAAAGGGGAACACTGAGACGATGTTGGAACTGAAAAATATACATAAAGCTTTTCAGAAAAATGAAGTTTTAAAAGGCGTAGACCTGAAGGTGGAAAAAGGAGATGTTGTCGTGATCCTGGGACCCAGCGGTTCCGGTAAGACGACACTCCTGAGATCCATTACTTTCTTAGAGAGAGCAGACCAGGGTGAGATCACACTGGGAGATCTGAAACTGGATGTCCAGAAGGCGACGAAGAGAGAGATTCACAAGCTTCGGACACAGACCGGCTTTGTATTCCAGAACTATTGCCTGTTCCAGAACAAGACGGCACTGGAGAATGTAACGGAAGGCCTGATCATCGGAAGAAAGATGCCGAAGGCGGAAGCAATCAAGATCGCAAAAGAGGCACTGGATAAGGTGGGATTGTCCGACCGTTATGATTATTACCCCTCACAGCTATCCGGCGGACAGCAGCAGAGAGTGGGAATCGCCAGGGCAATCGCAGTACAGCCGGAGGTGATCCTGTTTGATGAGCCGACTTCCGCACTGGATCCCGAACTGGTAAGCGGAGTACTGGAAATCATGAGACAGCTGGCCAAGGAGGGCAGAACCATGGTGGTGGTGACTCATGAAATGACTTTCGCACAGGATGTTGCTACAAGAGTGGTATTCATGGACGGCGGAGAAGTCGTGGAAGAGGGAACTCCGAAAGAAATCTTCTCACATCCGAAGGAAGAGCGGACCAGACAGTTCCTGCGCAGATTTATTACGGATTATGACTTCGTGATCTAAGAGACAATGCAACAGGTAATATTATGTATGATATAAAATAATATAAATGTAAGAAAGAGAGGACAATAAAATGAATGGCAGAGAGAGAATAGAGGCAATCGTAAAAGGAAACTCCGTAGATAAAGTGGCAGTATCTGCATGGATGCATGTACCCGCAGTAGACCGTGATCCGGAGAGCTTCGCAGAAGCTATGGAACGTTTTAATGATGAGAATGACTGGGATCTTGTGAAGGTACAGCTGAATGCTTTTTATATTACGGAAGCTTATGGTGCAGACATTGAGTTTTTCAAAAATCCTCCTCTGAAATTCCAGAAAGTGAAGAAGCTTGCAGAGATTAAAAAGTATCCCATCAATACTATTGAGGATCTGCGTGCTTTACGTCCCATTACGGTGGAAGAGAGCCCTGTTTTTCAGAGAGACATTGACTCTGTGAGCAGAATTATCAAATATTATCATGGAACCAAAGTTGTCATCCCCACACTGTTCTCTGCTTACTACTGGCTGCTGGATATGACAAACGGCAAAGCCGAGACTGTCAGAAAGTTTATTAAGGAAGACAAAGAAGCAGTCCTGCAGGCAATTAAGGTGCTGGATCAGGTGAACCGTAATGTTGCGGATGCATACATCAAGGCCGGAGTGGACGGATTCTTTTTTGCAACTCCCTATACCTCTCCGCTGACTGCCACGGAAGAAGAATACGAAGAATTCAATCGTGCGTTCGACATACCTTTCCTGACAGATATTAATAAGAAGACATGGTTCAATATGTTACATATTCATGGAAATGCCGATCTGTATATCGAGAAGCTGGCTCAGTATCCGGTGCAGTCCATTAACTGGGAGAACGTATCTGTGGGAATCGGAGCAGAGCGTCTTACTTCCGCTGCAAAACTGAGAAGCCTTACCGATAAAGTGTTGGTAGGCGGTACCGACCAGTTCCATGATTATTACGGAAAGAAAGAAGACGTGGAGAAGACGTTAAAGAGTCGTCTGGATACAATGCTTTCCGAAGTGGAAGACAAGCGTTTCATATTCGGAGCAGGCTGCTCCCTGCCTTTGGATATTCCTGCGGAAAACATTGCATTATTACGAAAAGTAGTAAATGAGACTTTTGCATAAATTAATGCAAAATTGCAACAAAATTTTGTTGACAAAAGGTCACTCCATATGTATAAT
>JBNMHS010000022.1:0-37778 GCA_050872885.1 Acetatifactor sp. | reverse complement strand
GCTTTCGTGAATGCAATATATTATGGCGACCGGAATGGGGCTCGAACCCACGACCTCCAGCGTGACAGGCTGGCGTTCTAACCAACTGAACTACCCGGCCATAATTTGCGGAACGGCTTGCGTTCCGCATTTGGTGGAAACTATAGGGCTCGAACCTATGACCCTCTGCTTGTAAGGCAGATGCTCTCCCAGCTGAGCTAAGATTCCATTTCGTTGCTCTCGCAACCGACTTGTTCAGTATACAATGGAGTGTGATGTTTGTCAACAAGTTTTTTGATATTTTTGTAAAAATTTTGCATACAATTAAGACAATACCAGATCTTGCACTTTAAAACACATCCAGTCTCTTCCCGATACACTCCCGCAGTGCCCCCAAAAGCTTACTTTCTTCCAGCGGCTTGGTCAGATGTACATTCATTCCGGAGATCCGGCTGTTGATAATATCTTCGGCAAATGCATTGGCGCTCATGGCTATGATGGGGATATTGCCGGCATCCGGTCGTTTCATGGAGCGGATGCTGCGCGTCGCATCCCAGCCGTTTTGATTCGGCATCATGATATCCATGAAAATTGCATCATAATATCCGGGCTGAGACACTTCGAATCGTTCTACTGCTTCCACACCGTCCATGGCACACTCCACACTGACACCGTTTTCCTCCAGCATGAATTTTGCAATCTCCATATTGAGTTCGTTATCTTCCACGACTAACGCACGTAATCCCTGAATGGAAATATCCTCATAATTCACATGCTTGTCCGCTCCTTCCGCTTCCCCTATTTTAAAGGGAACCGTCATGAGCACGGTTGTACCTTCGCCTTTCTTACTCTGTATCTCAATGGTTCCGTTCAGACATTCGGCGAGTTTTTTCGCCAGAGCAAGTCCCAGTCCCGTACCTTCGTATTTGGATCTGCTGGTCTCGTTCTCCTGGGAAAACAGATCAAACGCATGTGCCACAAATTCCTCACTCATACCGATACCGGTATCCTGGCAGCCAAACTCATACACAACCCGGTGTGCATCCGAAGTTTTCTCCGCGCACCACACGTGTACACTTCCCCCGGAACCTGTGAATTTCACGGCATTATCGCAGACGATCGTCAACATTCTCTCCACATACACGGGATTTCCGATCAGATGCACATGCCGGATATCCGCTCTCTCCCAGTCCACGACATAGTCCACCTGTTTTTCTGCCGCAAGCTTCTGTTTTTCCGTGTTGGCTCTGTTCAGCAGATCGGTCAAGTCAAACGGAATCTGGCGGTTATCGATTTCTCCGGACTCCAGTTTATTCATATCCAGTATATCATTCACAATGGATATCAGATAATGCGACGATACTGCAATCTGATCCCGGCACTTTTTCTGCACTTCCAGATCATCCGGATAGCGTTTTGCCAGATCCAGCATCCCCATGATACCGTTCATCGGCGTACGGATATCATGACTCATATTTGATAAGAATCTGGATTTCAAAGCAACTTCTTTTCTCGCTTCCTCCACCTGATATAGCAGTTCCTGTTCCCGTTTCTTCGCATCACTGACACCGCGGATGACACAAAGTACATGAGTCAGTTCACCGGCTTCATCCCTTTTCTTTTCGATAAACCTGAGTCTGTGCCAGTTACCGTCCTTCATCCGGTATTCCAGCACGATTGTCTCTTCATTCTTCATACGTTCCGGCAGCGTTGTCAAATCTGTAAATTTAAAAAATGCTTCCTGATATTCCTCGGCTACATACTGCCTGCATACTCTTTTATTATTTTCGGATAATACACCCTCTTTGATAAAGTTCAGATTCTTCTTATCCTTATTGGCAATCTCCTCAAACCGGTCCGCCCGGATGTCAATTCTGGAAATATACTGATAAGTCTTCGCTATCGCAGATATGATTTCATTCCCCAGTCGTGCCTCATCCAGTGCTTTTTTCAGTTGTTCCTGAATTGCTCTCTCTTTGTATAAAATACTGTCAACATTGCGGAATGCCAGGAAAATATGAAAATGCTTATCGTCTATCTGTCCTTTCACCGCATACGCCTCGAAAAAACTATGTTCCCCCTGCTTTGAGACACTGTGATAATGATAAGTAATTTTCTCTTCCCTGCGAAGTCTCTTTTTCATATTTTTACAGGAAAGCCAGTCCAGAAATTCCTCTCTGTCTTCCTCTAAAATAAAATTCTCCGCGTACTCTTCTGCATATTCATCATAGGTATCATACACGCGCTCGTTTTTCCCAACGAGTTTTTTGGCATTGGTGTTGTCTGCCAGACGCAGGATCTCGTATTTTCCGGAATTGAGTTCAATGCGGTAGATCGATACATATTCCGGAGACAGTTTATTCAAAATATAACGTTTATTTTCGTCCTGTTCCTGCTCCGGACTTTTCCCTGTTTCGTTACCGATTTCATAAAGCATGCAGGAACACAGACCGCGCCTTCCCAAAGGCATAACTGTTGCGCGATATACTTTTTCACCGATCGCCAGTTCTATCTCACAGGACCTGCTCTCATATGCCGCACAGTAATAGGCCTGCGCCCACTTTTCATCCGTCTGTGGAAACAGATTCAGCGAAGACTGCCCGATCATGGCATCCAAGCGGTAATCTTTTATATCCGCAAATGCCTGATTGCAATATCGGTAGATCCAGTCCACCGGCTTCCCTTCTGCATTCACTAACGGTTCCGTGACGCAATACGGCACAGGGCTGTTATCAAATAGGTTCAGTTGCAATTGTTTTTTCTCAAAATCCATAAAATCCCCATTCCACCTAGCCTTCCGCCAAGGTCATCACCCTTTTACCGAAACATAAAAACCGTCTGAAAAAGACAGACTTAGACAGACGGTTCCCATAAACATACTCCAAAAGCTTTCGGATTTTGCTGCAACCGGCTGTCATAGTCCGAGTTTTCCTGTCTCGTGACCTTAGACCCATCTGGCTTTGTGCCCCCGCTTTTCAACGGGTTTACTAAATATTATGATTTACATCTTTTCGGGTGCTTCGAATCCCAGCATATCGATGCAGGTCTCCAGAATATCTCTGGTAAGTACCAGCAGTGCCACCAGGCCTTCTTTACGTTCTTCGTTCTCTTCTCCCAGGATCTTGGTCTCATGGTAGAAGTGATTAAAGGCATTGGCGAGGTCATAGATATATGCGCATACCTTATGAGGTGCCAGTTCTTCCGCTGCGGTAGCGATCATAGTGTTGAACTGTGCCAGTTCCATGGCAAGCTCTTTTTCCGATGCATTACCGGGCTGTTTCAGTGCTACGCTGCTCAAATCGCCGCCCTGCTCTTTGAATTTGTTCAGGATCGACTTGATACGAACGATAGTATACAGGATATAAGGACCGGTATCTCCTTCAAAAGAAGTGAAACGGTCGATATCGAATACATAATCCTTGGAAGCCTGATTGGACAAATCGCCGTATTTCAGTGCGGAAATAGCGACTACATCTGCAACCTTCCGTGCCTCGGCATCGTCCATGTCACGGCCTTCCTTGATCTTTTTATACATCTCGTCCTGGGTATCCTTGATCAGGTTCTCCAGACGCATGACACCGCCCTGTCTGGTCTTGAAGGGCTTGCCGTCTTTGCCGTTCATGGTACCGAAGCCTAAGAACTTCAGCTCTGTCTCCGGTTCCACCAGCTTCGTCTTTCTTGCGCAGCGGAACACCTGCTCGAAATACAGTTCCTGACGCTTATCTACGACGTAGATCAGTTCGTCCGGATGGTACAGCTTCATACGCTCCATGATGGTAGCCAGATCTGTGGTGTTGTACAGAGAAGCACCGTCGGATTTTAAGATCATGCAGGGAGGGATCTCCTTGGTATCGGTGTCTTCTTTGACATCTACCACCAGTGCCCCCTCACTTAAGTGTGCATAACCGTTGTCCTTCATGTATGCAACCATCTCCGGGATGATGTCATGGACATCGCTCTCTCCCTTCCACAGGTCAAACTCTACGTTTAACTTGGAATAGTTCTTCTTCAGGTCATTCACAGATACATTGATGATATGTTTCCACAGAGCACGATATCCTCTCACACCGCTCTGCAGCTTGAAAGTTGCCTCCATGGCTTTTGCCTTGTACTCGGGATCTTCCTTGGATTTCGCACTGGCTGCCGGGTAGATCTCCTCCAGTCCACTGATTGTAAAGGGCGCCTCTTCGGGATATTCCCCGGTATAATTTTCATCAAAATATACCAGATCCGGCTGCCTCTCCTGCAAGCCGGTGATCACCAGTCCCATCTGCAGTCCCCAGTCGCCCAGATGTACATCGCCGATGACTTCATGACCGGCATAACGGCTGATACGCTTTACGCTCTCACCGATGACTGCGGAACGCAAATGTCCCACATGCAACGGTTTTGCCACATTGGGTCCGCCGTAGTCGATGATGATCTTCTTTGGATGCTCGGGCTTCTCCAGACCGAATTTTTCACTTGCTTCCATGCCCTGTAAGTAGGTCAGTAAAAAGCTTCCGCTGACTTTCAGATTTAAGAAGCCGGGAGCTACTGCCACAGCCTCGGAAAATACCTTACTGCCCACAAGTTTCTCTGCCACATCATTTGCGATCATAATGGGAGCCTTCTTGTACAGCTTTGCACCTGCCATAGCTCCGTTACACTGATATTCACATAAGTCGGGACGGTTGGACAACATTACCTTTCCCAGTGTCCCGTCATAACCTGCTGCGGTAAATGCCTGCTGCATTTCCTCCGTCAGCATCTCTAAAAGTTTCTTCATGGTAATACTCCTATTCACTGCGCTGTTGCTTATTCAATATTCTTACTATAGCTTACTTTTATCGGAATCGCAACAAATAATTATTGTTCTGGCTGATTTCCCAGTTCTTGCTCACCTATTCTGAATGCTCTCTTTGCTCCGCAATCTGTGCTTCCCGCTCTGCCTTGGAAAATGCGCAGCCGCAATAGTTCTGTCTGTACAGTTCATACTCCGCGGACAATTCGATAGATCTCTTATAACCGTTCTTTTTCTTGAAATCCGAAGGAAGCCAGGCAACGCCGTATTCCTGTGACAAAGCCTGTCCGATCTCGTTGATTTTCACGGCATTTTTCAGAGGGCTGATGGTCAGGGTCGTGGCAAAATAGTCATAGCCACCGGCAAGTGCCAGCTCCGCCGTCTTACGCAGCCGCAGGTCAAAGCACCGAAAACATCGTTCTCCGCCTTCCGGACAGTCTTCATAGCCTTTTGCCATCTCGTAGAAACGCTCCGGTTCATAATCCCCTTCCACGATCGTAATGGGCCATCCCTTTTCTTCTTTATTATAAGCTGCGATCAGGCGCTTCTGCTCCGCCACCCGCTTTTGGTATTCTTCCGCAAAGGAAATGTTGGGATTATAATAAAATACCGTGATCAAAAAATAACGGCACAGATATTCCAGACAATAACTGCTGCATGGTGCACAGCAGCTATGCAGAAACAGGCGGGGCGGCCGCCAATCAGTCGGTGCCTCTCCCTTTTCGGGCAATGTATTTAAGATTTTCTCTAATTCTTTCTGATAATTGAGCTGATTCACTTTGTACTCCGTTTTCTGAATTGCTTCACATTCCTTCAGGCTTTTCACAGCATTTTATTATAGCGCATTTATCCTGAAGACACCACTTATTTTTCCAGCAAAAAACAGGGCAAATCCAAAATGAAATCTGCCCCGTTCACATATGGTCAAAATTATCCACTCATAAAGCTATGCACTCAAAAAATCGAATGTTTGGTGATTTCTGCTCCAATATGGCATTTACAGCAGATAGAACCCTGCGCTGCCTGCCGGCACGGTCACTTTGCCGCCCTTGAAGTCAGCTTCCCCACCAAAGCTGTACACGACTTCCTTCACATCATAGTCTCCGTCAAAGCTTACTTCTCTGTCTGCCGGATTGATGATGACCAGAATCTTTTCCTTATCATCACTTCTCAGATACACTAACGGATACTGATTCTCTTCGGCATAGACAAACTCGATCTCGCCGCGGTTTAATAACGCACTGTGTGCCTGACGGATATTGATCAATTTTTGAATCTCATGGTACAGGGAATCCGGATCTGCCATCTGCTTTTCTACGGTAGGACGGTCTGCCGCCTCATCCTGGCGGATATAAAGCTTCTCCTTCGGTGCCGCACTGAAGCCGGCATTGGTGGTATGATCCCACTGCATGGGAGAACGGGAACCGGTACGGCCGTATCCTCCCTCCACGGAATGCAGATTTTCCACATAACGCATGCCGATCTCATCCCCGTAATACAGGAACGGTGCACCGGGCATGGACAACAGGAATGCAAATGCCACCTTCAACTCGTCGCCATGGATACTTCTCGCCAGACGATCCATGTCATGATTGCCGGAAGGGATACAGATCAGTCCCTTGCGTTCTGCCTTTTCGTAATTTTCCTTATATTTCTGTACGAAAGCGGACACGTCCCCCTTTCCCCTGCCGGAGAAGAAAGGCTCCTCGCAACGGAACAGATCATTGTAATGAGAAGGTCCGAAATGTAACAGGAAATCCATATGGAAGCCACCCTGCAGAGATTTGTCGGGCTCTCCCCATTCGGATACCAGTACTGCCTCCGGAAATTCTTCATCGAGGAAGCTTCTGACCTTTCTCCACAACGCAATCGTGCCCTTGCCGTCCTCATCGTTTTTCACCAGAGATCCTGCCATATCCACACGGAAGCCGTCGCATCCCATGCCGATCCAGAACCGCATGACATTTTCCATCTCAGCTAACGTAGCCTTCGGTCCCGGATCATCGGGATCCTGCTGCCAGCTCTGAGTCTTTTTATAAAATCCGTAGTTCAATGCAGGTTGGTGTGCGAAGAAGTTCACGATCACAGAACCCTCTCTCTCGGAGATACCGCACAGGCTTCCCATATTTTCCAGATGTCCCCAGGTGCTGTCCGTCCAGATATAGCGGTCGGTGAATTCATTGCGGTCTGCCTTGCAGGACTCCTTGAACCAGGGATGTGCCACGGACGTATGCCCCGGTACCAGATCCAACAGAATGTGCATGTCACGCTTATGTACTTCGGCGAACAGTCGCTTTAAGTCCGCATTCGTTCCGTATCTGGGTGCCGCCTGATAATAGTCCGACACATCATATCCCGCATCTCCGAACGGAGACTCGAAACAGGGATTCATCCAAATCGCGTTACAGCCCAGTCCCTTAATATAATCCAGTTTCTCTATGATACCCTGGAAGTCACCGATACCGTCCCCGTTGGTATCCAGAAAAGACTGAGGATAAATTTCATAAAAAATTGCATTGTCAAGCCACTTTGCCATTGTTTTGCTCCTTTCTCCCGCTCTCTTTGCCGCACATACTCTCTCCGTTGGGCTGCTCACGGCATTGAGAAAAACGTTTTCCATATCTTTCCCTTACCATACCACAGAATGGCTACTTGTACAACCAAGAAAAATCTTCTATAATGAACTATCAGGGGCAAAAGCCCGAAACCACAACAGGAACGGTAAACATCATGTTAACACAAAAAGTAAGCACCATTGACGAACTCCTGCAGTTCGTAGGCAGTTTGTATCAAAAGCACGGTCTCAAGCTCTGGTACCGCGGAGAGGAAAACGCAGATCTGACGTTGATTCCTTCTATCCAGCGAAGCCAGAAAAGATTGGATTCTGAGCGCTATATCACCAATGATTTCTATATCAGAGCCAGGCAGATTCTGGAGAATCCCCCCGAGAAACACAACTATGCCGGATGGGTCTCTCTGATGCAGCACTACGGTCTGCCCACACGCATGCTGGACTGGACGCAGTCTCCCCTGATTGCCGTATTTTTTGCTACGGAGACTTATCGCGAGACCGGAGATATCGACGCCTGCGTCTGGGTACTGACCCCGGGACTGCTGAATGAAAAGGAAGGCTTCGGCAACTGCATCTATCCCATCGACGCAGACACCACCCAGGAAATGCTGCTGCCTGCTTTCAAACACAATCACCATAACCCGGAATTAAAAAACAAGATCCTGGCCTGCAGCTCCACGGAGAACAACCTCCGCATGTACTCCCAGTACTCCAACTTCACCGTACACAACTCCCTGGAACGCCTGGAAGACATCTGCGATGAAAATATGCTCTACAAAATTATTATTCCCGCCGAGCGGAAACAATACTTTATAGAAAGCCTGCGTGTATTCGGCATCTCCGAGAGCTTCGTATATCCTGATTTGGATCATATTTCGAATGATTTGAAAGATTCCTACGGAATCTGAGCTTCTTATCACGGAGCTCATACCGCCTGGAGAATAAATTTCAAAATGTAAGCGGTATTTTTTCCGCTCACAGCAATGGATTCTCTGTGATATTACCGCTTAAAATACTTTTTCAAATAATACAGGCGGTATTTTTTCAACAAAACAGAACCCAAAACAAGAAATAAATTTGAAAAATACCGCCTGTAAGTATAATAAATTTTATTCAGGCGGTATCGCAGTGATAAAATAAGGAATTTCAGAGTTCTTTTTACCGCTTCGTTATACAAAAAAGGGTAGTGCGGCGGTAATTATCAAAATAATTTTGCTTGAAACCTTCTAACGTACTGCTTCTGAATAACGTACTGATCCTAAAGCAATAAAAAACAAGGATTATTAAATTAAGAAAGGACACATACACATGAAAATCGTATTGCAGCATCTGACCAAGAAATTCCCCGCCCGTGGTTCCATCCGCGGCAGGAAGACCCGCGAAGATGTCATTGCCGTGAATGACTTCGACTTCGAGATCCCCGACGGCAAACTGATCGGTCTCTTAGGTCCTTCCGGCTGTGGTAAAAGTACCGCACTGAACCTGATCTGCGGTCTGTTGAAACCCACGGAAGGCAAAATCTTTTTCGGAGAAGATGATGTCACCGCCCTTCCTCCCGAGAACCGCGGTGTCGGTATGGTATTCCAGAACTATGCCCTCTACCCTCACCTTACCGTAGAGAAAAACATTCAGTTCCCCTTAGAGAACCTCAAAGGTGTGGACAAGCTCTCCAAAGAAGAGATGAGCAAACGCGTCCTGGAAGCTGCAAAGCTGGTACAGATCGACCACCTCTTAGAGCGTAAACCCAACGAACTCTCCGGCGGTCAACAGCAGCGTGTAGCCATTGCCAGAGCCCTGGTGAAGCTTCCGAGAGTCCTTCTCCTGGACGAGCCCCTCTCCAATCTGGACGCCAGACTCCGCCTCCAGACCAGAGAAGAGATCCGCCGTATCCAGAAGGAGACGCAGATCACCACGATTTTCGTTACCCATGACCAGGACGAAGCCATGAGCATCTCCGATATGATCGTCGTTATGAAAGACGGTATCGTACAGCAGATCGGCAAGCCGCAGACAGTATATGATGATCCGGTGAACCTGTTCGTAGCCAAATTCCTGGGCACTCCTCCGATCAACGTATTTGAGGGTGAAGTGAAAAACGAACAGCTCTATATCGGTACAGAAGCAGTGTTATCCACTCCCGGTGTTGCCGATCAGCCGGTGCATGTCGGCATCCGTCCGGAGGGCTTTGTCTTAAAAGAAGACGGGCCGTTCTCCTGTGATCTGGTTCGTTTAGAGGTCATGGGACGCGATGTGAGTATCGTCTCCACCCATGAAAAATCCGAAAATGTCACCATCCGTTCCATTATTGATGCGGACGACGGTAAAAATCTTCCGATCGGCAAGGTACATTTTTCCCTGAAGCCCCAGAAAGTTTTTCTGTTTGCAAAGGATACGGAGGAACGGATTCGGGTTTAGGCTGATTTTCAATTCTACACTTCTATTATATTGCAGTCGCTGCAAAGCAACCTTTATCGCAGTGTCTGCGGAATGGAGATTTTTATGGAAAAGCAAAATGCGAAAGCCTGGCTCTATCTGCTGCCGGCATTCCTGTTTCTGGGAGCATTTATGATTTATCCTCTCATTGACGTATTTGTATACTCCTTTGAAGAGGGTTACAATTCCGCTTCCCAGACTTTTTACGGCGTGGGCATGTACAATTATTCTTATGTTCTCCACGATCCGTATTTTTTACAGGCATTGAAAAATACATTTATCCTGGTCATCATCACCGTTCCGGTCTCCACCGGACTGGCGCTTCTGATCTCCGCTGCCTTAAGTTCCATCAAAGCGCTGCGTGATCTGTTCCAGACCATATTTTTCCTGCCCTACGTAACCAATACGCTGGCCGTGGGTCTGGTCTTCATGATTCTGTTCAAGAAGACTCCCTACTCCGACGGTCTGATCAACCTGCTGATTCAATTTTTCGGCGGAAATTCCGTGGATTTCATTGACGGACCCTATTGGGCGAAAATGTTCGTGCTGTGTTTTTACACGATCTGGATCGTTATGCCCTTTAAGATTCTGATCCTGACAAGTGCTCTGGCCAGTGTAAATCCCATGTATTACAATGCTGCCCGTGTGGACGGCACTTCCCGTTTCCGGATGTTTACGAAGATCACACTGCCTATGATCTCCCCCATGGTGTTCTACCTGATCATCACCGGTTTCATCGGCGCGTTCAAAGCCTACAGTGATGCTGTGGCGCTCTTCGGTACGAACCTGAATGCCGCGGAGATGAATACCATCGTGGGCTACGTCTACGATATGCTCTACGGCGACAGCGGCGGATATCCTTCCTACGCTTCCGCGGCAGCAATCCTGCTGTTCGCCATCGTCCTGACCATCACCTGTATCAACCTGCTGGTCAGCAAAAAGCATGTCCATTATGTATAGGAAGGAGGGAACGTGTTTATGACGAATTTATCAAATTATGAAAAAATAGAAAAACGAACCCCCGTCCGGAACAACATTCGGAATACCGTCATCTACTTTTTCCTGTGTCTGTGGGCGCTGATCGTACTGTTTCCCTTTTACTGGATGGTACTGACTTCCGTCAAAAGCTATGGTTCCTACAATGCAGAATACATTCCGAAGTTTTTCACACTGTCTCCCACTCTATGTGGATGCTTTTACCACCGTTTCTCTGGGAAGATACCTGTGGAACACTTTATTTTTCACGGTAGTCACCACTGCCATTATGCTGGTGGTCATCACGTTGGCGGCATTTGCTTTTGCAAGACTGAACTTCGCCGGAAAAGATTTGATCTTTACCTTATTTTTATCCCTGATGATGATTCCCAACGAGCTGGTCGTCATCACGAATTTTACCACGATCACGAACCTGGATCTGCGCAATACCTTCACCGGTCTGATTCTGCCTTCCGTGACCAGCGTATTTTACATCTATCTGCTCAGAGAGAACTTCGCACAGATTCCGGATGAGCTGTATTACGCGGCAAAAGTAGACGGCACTTCCGATCTGCGTTATCTGCGTAAGGTCATGGTACCGATCTGTAAACCGACTCTGATCACCATCGTAATCCTGAAAGTGATCGAGTGCTGGAACTCCTATGTATGGCCCCGTCTGATCACCGATGATCCGAACTATTATCTGGTGTCCAACGGTATCCAGGAGATCCGTGAGAACGGTTTCGGACGTGAGAACATTCCTGCCATGATGGCGGCGGTCGTTGTGATCTCCGTTCCCCTGGTCGTATTGTTCCTCGTATTCCGTAAAAAAGTCATGGCAGGCGTTGCCAGAGGAGGTACCAAAGGATGAGTCGATTCAGCAAAAAACTGGCATTGTTGTGTGCCGTGGGCGCTCTGTCCCTGTCCTTAACCGGCTGCCACGGTTCCAAGGGGCTTCCGGAATTTACCGTTCCGGAAGAATTCGATACTTCAAGAAATTACGAGATTACTTTCTGGGCAAAAAACGATACCAACAAAACCCAGACGGATATTTACAAAAAAGCCATCTCGGATTTTCAGGCTCTATATCCCAATATTACGGTGAATCTGAACCTGTATACGGATTACGGCAAGATCTACAATGACGTTATTACCAATATTTCCACCAATACGACGCCGAATGTCTGCATCACTTATCCGGATCATATTGCGACCTACCTCACCGGGCAGAACACCGTGGTTCCGTTGGATGACCTGTTTGCAGATGAAAAATACGGCCTAGGCGGCAGTGAACTTGCTTATGACGGTCCCACAAGAGAAGAAATCATTCCGCAGTTTCTGGAGGAATGTGCCATCGGTGGCAGTCATTACGCCGTGCCTTACATGCGTTCTACCGAGGCCTGCTATGTGAACAAGACTTATGTGGAGGCTCTGGGGTATACTCTGCCGGATGTCCTGACCTGGGATTTCATCTGGGAAGTTTCCGAGGCTGCTACGGCACAGAATGCGGACGGTACTTATGTCGTCAATAGGCAGAACGTACTGATCCCGTTTATCTATAAGTCTACCGACAATATGATGATCCAGATGTTAAAACAGAAGGGTGCAGGATACTCTAAGGATGACGGTACGATTGAGTTGTTCAACGATACCACTACGAATCTGCTGTACGGTATCGCCGGTCATGTAAAAAGCGGTGCCTTTTCCACCTTCAAAATCTCCGGTTATCCTGCGAACTTCCTGAATGCCGGACAATGTATTTTCGCGATCGACTCCACCGCCGGTGCCACCTGGATGGGTACGGACGCTCCCCTGTCGGATATCAGTGAGGACTCTCTCGTACCTTTCGAGACCGCTGTGCGTATGATTCCGCAGTTTGATCCGGAACATCCGGGAATGATCTCTCAGGGGCCTTCCGTCTGCGTCTTTAATAAATCGGACTCTCAGGAAGTACTGGCCTCCTGGCTCTTTGCCCAGTATCTGCTGACCAATGATGTACAGATCGCATATTCCGAGACCGAAGGCTACGTCCCCGTAACTTCCAAGGCGCAGGATTCCGCCGAATATCAAGATTACCTGGCTCGCAGCGGAGAAGACAACAGCACCCACTATGCCGTCAAGATTGCGGCCTCCAAACTGTTGCTCGACCATGTGGACAACACCTTCGTCACTCCTGTCTTCAACGGCTCCGCATCCCTGCGTGATGCCGCCGGACAACTGATTGAAAACGTGGTGAAATCCACCAGACGAAAAGAGACTGTGGATGATACCTATATGCAGAAACTCTACAGCGATGTGGAAAGCCTGTACCGCCTCGGTCAGGGAAGTGATGCTTCTTTTGGTAAAAAGGAGTTGGGACCTCTGCCTAAGGCTTCCGTGATTTTACTTAGTGTGCTGGCTGTTACATGGGTGTTGATCTTAATATATGTGATTCACGACTATATTAAGAATAGAAAAGGAAGTTCATAACCCTCTATGATGCCGGATTGTTCCAAACTATGTGTTTTTCTCATCCTGTCACCATTCAAGGTATCTTTCCGGTATACATTTATTTAGTGCCTACAGCTATACTACACTGTATGCATGTTTTCGATTTTCACAGGAAGACTTGCCGTACACACTTCTTTGTAAGAAGTAAATAATTATTCACATTTTATCGGATCCCAAGGTAAAAATCCTCCTACAGCTATGTTTATATCGGATTTTAGCCTTGGGATTCTTGCATCCTGTCATAAAAAGATTGATTTCTCCTGTATTTTGGGTATAATGGAACTGTTCGGTGTCTGAAGGCACCGGATAAATTGAGGAGATGTCTGTGTGGATGCACAGACCCATAGCGCTGTCATAAGCGCTGGAATGGAGGATTATTATGAAAAAGAAGACACTTGCATTAACCATGGCTCTGTCTCTCGTACTGTCTCTCGCTGCATGCGGAAACAGCAACGCAGACGTTGCAGCTGATTCTACCGCTGCTGCCACCACAGAAGCTGCCGCTACTACCGAGGCTGCTGCTACCACAGAAGCTGCCACCGAGGCAGTTGCCGATGAGAAATCTGAAGGCGTTATGACTTACGATGAGTATGTTGCCGCAGATCTTGACTCTGAGGTTGTGATCGAGGCTTATGTTCAGGCAAAGCAGTCCTGGTGGGAAGATAAAGCTACCCTGTACACCCAGGATCAGGATGGTGCTTACTTCATCTACAACGCAGTATGTTCCGAAGATGATTACGCAAAGCTTGTTCCCGGTACCAAGATCAAAGTAACCGGTTATAAGACCGAGTGGTCCGGTGAAGTGGAAATCGCTGAAGGCGCTACCTTCGAAATCGAAGACGGCAGCTATATCGCACCTGTTACCGATGTTACCGATCTGCTGGGTACCGATGATCTGATCAACTACCAGAACCAGTTCGTAGCATTCAACGGCATGACCGTAGAAGCTGCAGGTCAGGATGCTGACGGCAACGATGTTGCTTTCCTGTACAACTGGGACGGTTCCGGTGAAGACGGCAACGACCTGTACTTCAACGTATCCCTGAACGGTCAGACCTATACCTTCACCGTTGAGTCTTACCTGTGCGACAACACCACCGATGTTTACAATGCAGTTAAGAACCTGAAGATCGGTGACACCGTTGATATGGAAGGTTTCCTGTACTGGTACGAAGGTGTGAACCCTCACATCACTTCCGTAACTGTAAAGTAATGAGCGCAAGAGAGTCAGAAAGCTGCTGGCAAATTTCCGGCGAACGGCGAATCGTGATATAATGAACCTTGCTCATTAACAAAAAGCCTAGCCCGTGAACAGGAAGTAAAATACGATATGTAAACTTATAAAGGAACTGCTTTCACATAAGAGCAGTTCCTTTTTATATTATAACTTTTCGGTTGTAACGGACATATTTGGGATACAAAACTTTCCCACTTACTGTCTCACAGTTTGTATTGCATAAAGTTGTTATTATGTACAAAACCATACGCTGTATATAATTTCACTCCCATATCCGACGCAGTGATCTGTACGGTTCCGCAGCCATAATTTCTGGCTTCTTCCACCACTCTGTGCAAAAGTTCTCTTGCGATTCCCATTCTTCTGTAATCAAGGTCCGTAAACATGCTGGATAAGAGCCCCATCTTTCCACTGGGGCATCCGAAATACGGCGGTTTTTCCACAAATGACATCCCACTTGTGCCGATAATCTTGCCATTATCTACAGCGACCCAGGACACAAATGTTCCGTCTGCCATGTGTCTGTGATAGTAATCACGCAATGCCGGTTTTAAATCAATGTCTTCCTTTGCGCCTTCTTCCCTCAGCTGATGGATCCTCATTTCAATAAATATATCCAAGTCATTTTCAGTCAGTTTTCTGTATTCTATTTCCATATTTTCCACCCCTGTCAACAGCATTTTGCTTCACGCTTCTCTTCCTATCCCATTTCATACATCATTTCATTCCCCGGTTAAGCTGTCCTGCCATCCCTAAGGACTATATATAAATAAGTGAAGCAGTATTCACATATTACTTTCACACCACTTTTTTGCGATTTGAAATCCCTCTGACGGAACACAGAATTTATGGTCTCTGGGAGGCTGCAGTGCCCGGTCAAGCTCCTCCATATCGAACCATTCCACACACTCCACTTCTTCTTTCTGAAGTGTCAGGATACTCACATCCACCGGCTCCGTATACATATAGACAAAGGATACTTCATTATCCCGGAACATTTTCCCATGAAATTCCTTTTCGTATTTGATGTGAAAACATCCGGCGAATTGCAGTTGCGATTCCTGTGCCTCAATTCCCAGTTCTTCCCGCAGTTCCCTGATCGCGGATTCCTTCGGTTCGTCTCCTGCCTGAATATGCCCGGCGGAAGATGTATCGAACCTTCCCGGAAAACTGTCTTTTTCCGCAGATCGTTTCTGCAACAGAAGCTGTACTTTTCCGTCCAGTTTTCTGGCAACCCAGATATGCGCCGTTCTGTGGCGGATGCCCTTTTCATGCGCCTCGGTGCGTTCTATGATTTCTCCTGTGGGTGTTCCATGTTCATCCACGACATCAAATAATTCCATGATTTGTGTCTCCTTTGTATTTTCATATGTTTCTATCCGATCTGAGATCCAGCACCATCAGGTCAAAATCAAAATACTCTCCGTCAATCTTAAAATACGCCGGTGAGGTTCCGATCTTGCGAAAACCGAATTTTTCATAGACATGAATTGCTCGCTTATTGTCGCTTCGGACTTCCAAGCTTATCAATTCTATCCCATGCGTTTTGGCATACTCTATGATTCTCTGCAGCAACGCACTTCCGATGCCTGTGCCCCATTCAGACTTTACCACCGAGACTCCGAACTCTGCCCTGTGGCTCATCCGTCTTGGGAAGCCATTCAAGCTGGCATCTCCGACGATTTCTCCGTCTTTCCATGCCAGGTAATATACGGAATGCTCATCACTTATTACATTCCGAAGAAATGCCTCCTCGCTCTCTACCGTGATCGGCAATCCTTCTTTTCCAAAAGACAGATTATCCGTCTCTCCGCCTACCTTTTGAAGAAATGCGATCAGCTGCGCTGCGTCTTCCGGACGCGCTTCTTTGATACAAATATCCTCCATGTTGATATCCCCCTTGTATTTTTCCTAACAATTCTCTTGTTACTTTTCTTCTTGAATTTCATGTCTACTTTTTCTCTTCAGGCTTGCGCATATCATCGCTTCCTTCCATTCCCATTCATACTCAAACCGAATTATAACATCAGGATATTATTCATAATCAAATATCGTCTTAGCCTGAATGAGGCCGCCGTATTTTTCCTTCCATTCCTGATGTGGTGCTGAAGCATCATATACAGGCAGTGCTTCCGGTTCCATCTCCATCTCGATCATCAGATCATGGCGATTCGGTCTGGGTGTCACATTCTCATATATATTCACAGTATGAACGCCCTCAATCTGTTTCGTCCGGTCGAAAATCTCCCGAATATCCGCAAGCATTTTTCTACTTGCTTCGTCCTCTTTATTCCATACATTTTCTTTAAACTTCACAATGATCAAATGTTTCATTCTGTCTGAATTCCTTTCTCCAAGCTCATACTTTCCAGTATAATGATTTCTAAATAACTATGATATTCCTAAAGCTACAATATTTATTTCAATCTATGTACCTCTTCTTCCAACTTTCCAAGGAACTCAATTATTTTATCATATTCCGGTATTTTTCCATATATCATATTATGCATAGCTCGATAATCTTCTGCAAGAAGCTTATGCAATCGTTCCCCCGGCACAAGCATAATGGATCCTAATGTTGCAGTCTCGTAATGTGCATTCCTTGCATAATAGAATTTCTGCTTAAATACAATATCTTTTTCAAGCAATTCTTTTCTCTCAAATGCACTTTCTCTTACCCATGAATTTCCCATCTTATACACATCATACAAATGTCTCGCATATCTAGGTGGAAGAAGTTTTTCCTTCGGGAAATTTGCTATTTTATGTAATATTGTAAGTTTTTCCCAAAAAGTCCTTTCTACATCAATTGTCAATGCTGACGTATTCTTTTGTACAAACAATGCCGGATATTTTTCTGCCGCAAAGGGCGTAATTACTGTCTCGTGTGATGGCAGCCACTCGGCCAATGGTCCAATCTCCAATCTAACGCATGAACGTAAATATTCTGTCTCAAAGATCTGTGGATAATAGAAATTAATAACCATCTCATCCTCTTTATCGACCGAAAACCAGTCTCCTTTCCCCAATTTTCCTTCAATTTCTATATTCAATTGAGGGACCAATTCTTCCGCATAAAATTTTGCTGCCTTAAAATTTATCTGTTTATTAAACAGATCCTGCTTTGTTTTTGATCTTTCTTCCCATGGATCATCTTTTCCTACGATTTTTCTCCAATCAAGTATTAGATCTATATCTTCAGAAAAACGTTCAATCACATGATATGCTTTTGAAAGACTTGTACCACCTTTAAATACAAAAGCATTTTTATACTTACAATCATGGAAAAGATGATCTATCATAAAACAGACCCAAAAATCCTTCTCAGCTACATCAGGCTGCATTCCCATAGAAATTGCAGTCGCTTGAAATAGTTCCGTTCTATCTTTTATCTGTAGTTTTGCAATGTTCTTCATTATTCAGCACATACCTTTCTAATTACTGCATATATCCATTCACTCACATCTGTAGATTCCTTCAGCAATTTTTCTTTTTCATCCTTAGGTAATCTATTGCTTAATTTTAATATGATATTTTCATCTACTTGCTCTTTCCCTAATGCTTTTAATGCTTCAATTACTAAACCGGTAGATTCTGACATAAGAGATATTTCTCGATTTGCTCTGTGCCTAAACGAAATAGTAATATTGTCCCATGAAAATTTTCTATATGGTCCATCACTGATATATGACCAAACTGTAGGAACCTGTGTTGATAAACCCAATTTGTTTAAAGCAATATCTCCGCACGGAGCAATCGTCCAATGAAAGCTTCTGGCAATAGCATATGCGACAGATTCCGGATTCGCAGGGACATTTTCCTTAAGGAGATTACTATATATCGGTTTTTCATACACTCCATCTAAGATTCTACGAATTTTCTTTTCTTCCACCTGTCTGCCAAGGCATTTTCTTACTGTTGTTATAGTGGCTAAATCCGCAAAATCGGAAGTCACAAACACTGTTCCTTCTTCTGCCAATTGTATTCTTTTTTTGATTTCTGAATAAATTCCTTTTGCCATATTATTTTCTCCTTTTTGTCACGATTATTATATAATTTTCGTGACGTTTTTTCAATTATTTATACAAAAGAAATATCTGTTATTAATTCCAAACATCTTACGCAATCTAATATTACCTATTTTCCACCCACATACCCACGCATCCTGATCTTCCCGTCTCGATTCACAGTTACGGTCATTGCACCATAGTCCATGGTGCAATACCAAGGTACCTCGGCGTCTTCGAGACGTTGCAGTGTCTCGGCATGCGGGTGTCCGTAGGAATTATTGCGGCCACAGGAGATGATTGCGGCGGCAGGATCGACAGTTGTCAGGAATTCTGAACCGGTAGAATATCCTGAACCATGGTGTGCTACCTTCAATAAGTCCACCCCATGCCAACTGTATCCCTGCGATTCTTCTTGCAACTCCTGTTTTGCTTCCGCCTGCCCTCTTCCTTGTGGCTCCTGCTGCGATTGACCTTGTTGCATTTCGCCCTGTTGTTCCCTCATTTTCTGTAGCTCCTGTAGTAGCTGCCGCTCGCCTTCTCCCTCTACATCTCCGGTCAACAGAATTTCTAATCCGGGCTTCCGAAATGTACCGGCAGGTTCATCTCCTTCAGAGCCGGCAAAAATTTCCAGATAGAAACATTCCGAATAGGCATTGGCATCCGCAATCGTCGTATTTGCTTCCGGGTGCAGGCACAACAAGCGCATCCGCCTCTCTCTGATCTCATCGCCGCATTTGATATAATTCACCTGCGTTCCGGCAGTTTCTGCCGCATTCAGCAGTTTATCAAAAGCTTCTTTCCTTCTCGATTCCTCTATTGCCGGCAAGAAAAGCTGTTCCACCGTAATCCCCCATTCCTCACTATTCTCCAGAAGTTCCAACACGCCGTTCATATGATCTTCATCCGGATGTGAAACGAACACTCCGCGAAGAGAACTGATACCGCGACTCTTCAGGTAAGGCTTCAGCACATATTCTCCGATTTTCTTCCGGCTGGTACTGCCGCAATCAAAAAGATATGCTCCCTGCGTGGTCTCTACAACAATACCGTCCCCTTGTCCGACATCGAGAAATGTCACACTACTGCTACGATCAAAATCACCGGTCAGCAAAAATAGCAATACAATCAAACACGCACACAGTGTGAATTTCTTGCTTCCTATGAGAGCCGACAATTTTCTTATAATTGCCGGCACCCCATGTTCCAAAATGCTTACAGGATTATGAACACTTATTGAATTACGATTTGATCGTGCTGTTCTTCTCTTACTTTGTACGTCATTCTTTCGAAACCATCGGCAGTATTCCTTACTCTTTTCTATCAGTTTTCTCACTTCATCACCATGGTTTTGTAAAGTAATCACTCCAAGTAATCCTGCATAATAAACGACGATCTGCCACACTCCCGGCCTGCCCACGCACCATATTGCTCCCGGCAGTTCCCCGAAGCGCTCACAGATCCACTCATACCACCACAAAATCAGACAGTCTACCGTACCCACAATCCCCAGTCCCGGAATCAAAGCTATCAGACCTCCGACCATCACTGCGCTCATAAATGGCAACACCAACAGATTCAGCAATACCGAATATATAGGGATCTCATAAAAGAACCAAAGCTGAACCGGCAGAGTAAACAGGATGACTCCTGCGCTGGCGGCAAATCCGCTCTTTGCTGCTTCCAGTACTTTGTGACTCTGCTCATACAACGCTTTTTGCCAGCCTTCCCGATATCGATTTCTCTCATATGCAGAGTTTTCCTCTTTAGAGTCGGCCAGCACCGGTGCCAACAAGCAGATTCCCAGCACCGCTCCAAAGGACATCAAAAAACTTACATCCCACAGTCTCTCCGGTTTCTGTACCACAAGTAACAGTGCCATCACCCCGACTCCCGTCAGCATATCATAAGTTCTCCCCACAAAGATACCGAACATCCGCAACACATACATTCCGATGGCACGACAGGCGGATACGCTCATTCCCACCATCATTCCATAGCCGATCAATACCGCGGCACCGATTGTGGCGGCAGCTTTTACCGGCACTCCTATCCGTTTTAATAATTGATACAGTCCCATTCCCAGCAAAGTAATATGCATGCCGGAAATACTCAAAATATGCGCAATCCCGTTTTTCTGATACAGTGCCTTGACATCGGCATCCAGTGCTTCCTTTTCCCCTAACAACAAGGTCTGCATCACCGACGCTTTCTTTGCCGGAAAAACCTTTGCCAGTCGGTCATGTAAGCGTAAGCGGCATCTGTACAGTATTTCCCGAAAAACACTGTAATCTTTTCCGACAGCTACAATCTGTGCCTTCTTCACTCTGCCTCCGATTCCCTTGCCCTGATAATATGCCCGCACATCAAATTCTCCGGGATTGGTGGCTTGCATGAATTCAGAAAATGTACCTTCGATCGTAATTAGCTGTCCTATTTTTAATGTCCGGCTTTCTTCGTTTACATTTGTCAATTCACATTGTAATTTTCCAGAATAGGAATATTGTTGATTTTCTTGAAAAATAGAAATAGTACTCAGAATAATTTCTTCAGAAGTTCTTGTGTCTATCCGTCCCGTGATTCTCACCGGACTTCCGTCAGGCGGCAAACCGGAGTTTCCTCCGGTATCTGCCCCTGTCAGTATTTTCCCTATAGCGATGATTGTCACGAGACACAGACACACTGTAAAAAGCGGTCGTCTCATTTCGTCTCCATTCCGCAGATGCGATGAAATAAATATTATGGTAATGCTGTCGGTGACTTCTCCGCCGCATCTGCCAGATTTTGTTGGTTTCTGGCTATTGATCCAGTGTTGTCACATAATCCAGATTCCGCTCAAACGTGGAATTGCTGAAAGTGGAAGGAACTTCGCCATTGATCAGGATCTGTACTTTATTGATATTGTCCAGCTCCGCCAGCGAATTTACAATCGAATATACCGCCACTTCCGTAGATACGTTATTTACCACAGTGAGAAAATTAGAATCCAGATTCACATAGCAGATACCGTCCTTCGTCAGAATATTTACGATCTTCGTCTCCGGATTGATCACCGGATAGAGACCTTCAATCTGACCGCTCGGTCCCGCGATCAGCTCCTCCACTACGAATCGTTCCAACGGTGTATTGGTCGAATAATGCTTTTCTCTGTAGGCAGCAATCAGCTTATCCCCGTCCGCATTGGCAAAATACAGCTTCACCTTTACCAGTTCATAAGTATTGATCTCATTTCCGTCATTATTGATAAACTGATCCGCACTCATCCAGCCCACCAGTTCTCCGGAATTATCATATAGCTGTCCGCCCTCTACTGTGATCACTACATATTTCACATTCGAAAGCTGCGTCAGGGTTCTTACGATGGCAGCCCGCACCAGTACCTCTGTCGTAGGGGAGAGTTCCGAATAAGCCTTATCCACATCGATCATAAGCTTCCCGTCTTCCTCTTCATAATCCCTGACCTGAAATCCCATATCAAACGGCGCTTTATACTCTAACTTTTCCGGAGTGGTGGATAAAAGCTTCATCACCTCATCCAATTGTTCCTCCGGTGTTCCGGTATTCAGATACTGATCATGCATTTCTACTTTTGTTTCTGCGTTATTGACATAATACACCGATATCTTTTTCCCGGTCTCCGGCTCTTTGGCAGCACAACCGGTCAGCATCACCGGTAACAGCAACAAGATACCGGTCACTATATATTTCATTATTTTCTTCATCATTACACTGTCCTTTTTGACATCCGTCCGGGCGGTTCACTTCTACGCTGCATTTCAGCTTCTATCCGCAAACAGCCTTCACACTCGCATTTAAGATGCTATATAAGTCAATGGAATTTTTACCAGGAAGCAGGATCCCTGTCCTTCCGTACTGGTCACCGTAAGGGATCCCTTGTGCATCAATACCGCACTTTTCGTAATCGCCAGTCCTAATCCCGTTCCGCCGATCTCTCTGGAATGAGATTTGTCCACACGATAGAATCTCTCACAAATATGTGCCAGTGCCTCCTCCGGGATACCGATTCCCGAATCACTGACTTCGAAGGTAAAATACTGATGGTCCGCATCCAGCACCACTTTCACCCAGCCGTGATCTTTATTGTACTTGATGGCATTTTCCACCAGATTAGTCATAATCAGTGTCATCTTGACTTCATCGACCTCGGCAACCACAGGCCGTACACTTTCAAATACGACCTCTACATCCTTCTTACGTGCAATGGGGCGGAGTCTTTTTAATATCAATTCCGTCAGGTCATTAATATTCAATGAAGCAATATTCAGATCCTGCACCTTTTTGTCCATCTTCACCAGTGCCAGAAGGTCTGTAATGATCTGATTTTCTCTGTCAATTTCGGAAGCAATATCCTCCATAAACTCTCTGTAAAGTTCTGCCGGTGCATCCTCCTGGGCCAGCAGCGAGTCTGCCAGCACCTTAATAGAAGTCATAGGTGTCTTCAATTCATGGGACACATTTGCCACGAATTCCTGTCTGGAATCATCCAGTGTCTTCATCCGCTTCAGCAATTGATTAAAAGCATCTACAATATGCACTGTTTCCACGTAATCCGGCACAGAAATGGTCTCATCACTGAATCCCTCCCGCACTGCATTGATTGCCTGGGTAACTCTGTTAAAAGGAGTAGTCAGCACCTTTGACAATACAATTGCCAGTGCCAGGATCGCCACGATCATGATCACTTCCAGAATATATGCTTTTCTGTTCAATACTTCTTTTGCATTCACAATGCTGTCATTGGAAATACTGGTCAGCATAACTCCCCGGATCGCATTGGGATCCTTTTTTCCGTTTTCATCCGTGGTATTGGAAGTCGTATCCATGATCGGTGTCGTCATCTCTATGTAGCCATGCTCCGGATCATAATGGGAAATATTTTCTCCCTGAAAACACTTGATCACTTCTTCCGAAATAATAGTCTTACCTTCGCTGATACCGTAAGTGTCCTTCTCCACCTTGAAGTTCTTGTTAATGATCATTACACGGCCTTCGTACAGATTGGACAGCATCTCCAGTTCCGCATTGATAATTTCTCTGGAATTGCCGGTATCCTCCCGGACTCCGTGATTGCTCAGATAATTATTGCTGACCAGATGATTGGCCAGTATCATCAGCTGGTTCTGTACCACCGTGATCCTCTGTTCCACAGCCAGATCCTCATAATTACTTACGATACCATGCCGCATAACAATACATGGTACCAGACCGATCACCAGCGTCAGCAAAAAAATCCTTGCTCTCAGACTCCGGAGAGCGATCATGCTCTCCAGTTTATTCCATATAGTTGCAAAACGTTCTTTATTCCATTTTTTCACAATACAAAGACCTCATATACGTTCACTAATGAGCCCGGCTCATTTATTATTAAAATAGTACCCCACGCCCCATTTGGTATGCACGTATCTGGGCTCGCTGGGATTGGACTCAATCTTCTCACGGAGTCTCCGGATATGTACATCTACCGTACGAACATCTCCGGGATAATCCGTGCCCCATACCAGCTTCAGAAGATTTTCTCTGCTGTATACCTTATCCGGATTCAGCATCAGAAGCTCCAATACTTCAAATTCCTTGGCAGTCAGTCCGATCTCTTTTTCCTTGATATAAGCTCTTCTGCCGTCACGGTCCAGCTTCATGTCTCCGCTTTCCAGAATACCTGCATTTTCGGTATTGCCCTTTTTCGGCTCCATGCGGCGGAATATTGCTTTAATCCTGGCTTTCACTTCCAGAATATTAAACGGTTTCGTTATGTAATCATCCGCACCGTATTCCAGTCCCAGGATTTTGTCCATATCGTCGCCCTTGGCAGTCAGCATGATCACCGGTACATTGGAAAATTCCCGGATCTGCTGACATACCTCAAAGCCCGTCAGTTTCGGCAGCATAACGTCCAGCAGTATGATGTCATATTCCTTGTTATGTGCCATCTGCAATGCTTCCTCACCGTCATAGGCACAGTCCACTTCCATGTTATCCTGTTCCAGGCTGAAACGGATTCCCTTCACGATCAGCTTCTCATCATCCACTACCAGCACTTTCTTGCCTGCCATCTTCCTTAACCTCTCTATCTCTTACTTTTTCTGTTCATATTTCCGGTCTGCCTTTTTAAGAGACCGTGATTCTGTCACATAATCTGTCATACGCATTCTGCTTGATCCCCGATACCTTCATAATGTCCTCTTTGGTCCGGAAATCACCGTTTTTCTCCCGATAGCGCACAATATCCGCTGCTCTGGAAGCGCCGATTCCCGGAAGCGTACATAGCTCCTCCACGGAGGCTGTATTGATATTTACCAGCCCCTCTTCCACCGCTTTTGCGACAGTCTCCAGCTGCTTCGCTTCCTCTGCTGTCGGAAAATACAGTTTCTGACCGTCTTTCACCGTCTCCGCCAGATTCACATAAAAAGGATCTGCCGCCGGTGTCATACCTCCGGCCAGCTCCAGAGCTTCTCCCGCTCTGCTGCCTTCCTCAAGCTCTACAACACCCGGATTCGTCACCTCGCCGCAGACATAAACATATATCATCTGCCGTGCCGGTTCCGGGATCTTTGCATCGGACGGCTGTTCATTATTCCCGGCGCTATCCGCTTCCTGCTCTGCTTTTTCCAACGCTTCCATCTCCGCTGCTTCCTCCGACGGGATCAGCAGGATTGCCTCATCTCTTGCCGCACAGCCGGTTACCGAGACAGCCGCACATAAAAAAACCAGAATCAGACCTACACATTTTAATTTATAAAGTTGTACCAAATACATCATAGTCCCCTTTCCGATCATCATGTCAGGGGATTGCCTCTCTATGCTGTTAATCTTCATTGTACTGGAATTATTCAGAATTTACAAGCCGTTTGTCAACCTATTTCCACTTAAAAATAACAATCCCGGCAATCGCAACCGCCATACCGATCGCCTTGCGCCATTCCCAGGGCTGTTTTTCCACGCCGAACCACCCGAACAGTTCAATAATATATGCCACCGCCAGCTGTGCCACCACGATCAGCATCACCGCTTTCGCCGGTCCCAGTGCATCCATGCTGCGGATCACAGTGTAAGTGATAAATGCTCCGATTGCACCACCCAGCAGCATATACTTGGGTTCTACCTGCCAGACCTTCAGAAAAGAACTGCGTTCCGTGCACAGCCACGCACCCAGGCATACCAATAAAGCCGTAAACTGTACAAAAGCACTTGCCGTCCAGATACCGGACGATTTTGTCACCTGCGTGTTGAATACGCCCTGGATGCTCATCAATGCACCGGACAGTAAAGCAATCAAAAAACCGATCATAGGATTTCTACCACCTTTTCTTTTTAATAGTAGTCTATCCTCTGACCGGTTTCTTCATTCATATTATTGACACTATGCTAATTTTCAGCACTTTCGTTTCCGAGCTGTCTCGCCATATTATCCGCCAGCTGCTCCACCCGTGTGGTCACATCCTCACCGTTCCATACCTTGGAAAACAGCACTTCCAGCTGCATCCAGAAATTCCCCGTCTCCAGCATCTTCGGCAGGGACACGCTGCTTGCATATTCATCGGCAAAAATAGTCAAAGTTCCGTTATCTGCCTCTTCTGCCGCCTGAATGCTTGCAGGCATTTTCCCTGAACGCTCATACAGACCATCCGCATATCCTTCCGCCAGATAAGCTGCAAAACAATCCGCGAGTTCCTTATGCTCCGAATAACCGTTGATCACCGCAGCACCTGTTACAGACAGGGATCTGCTCTGAAGGTCGGCACTGACATCCGGCATTCTTGCAATTCCATAATTAAAGGTAAGACTGCCATCTGCCTTGGCATCTTCCAGCCGCTTCACCACATCCGTGGTTCCGATGGTAAACATGGTCTTCCCATCAATGAAATCCTGAATCACGGAATCATAAGTCACCGTATCGGACTCAATGAAGAAGAACTGATTCAGCGCCTTATACACTTCCAGACACTGAATTGTCTCCGGATTGTTAATATTGATATCGTTTCTGTCATCTCCGGGGTCGCCGCCTACGATCATGTAGTTGCCCACGATCCAGTAGTTGTAGAAAATGTTGTTTACATCCCATTTCATGACACCTTCCACACCTTCCGGTGCATCAAAGGTATCCGCAATGTTTAACAGGTCATCCACCGTAGAAGGAAGTGCCTCCGCAAAATACTGCTCGGCAAGCGCATTTACCGCTGCTTCATCCGCAGTCGTCTCTGTGGCTGTCTGGTCTTGTGGAAGGGCATCTTCTTCAATAATTTCTTCCCCTTCTCCGACCGGTTCTCCGTCATCCTCACTGCTGCCTGCCAGTTCTTTTTCCGCCTGCTGCGTTGCCCAGGTTCTCAGATAGTCCTCATTGTACACCAGCGCACTGGTATCAAAATAAACCGGATAACCGATGATCTTCTGATCATAGGTCACTGCGGATAACGCTGCCTGTGAAAAATGATCTGTATTACAGATTCCCACCGTATCCGGCACTTTTGCGGCAAGTCCCGCCAGATAAGCCTTCTCCAGTGAGTCACTGCTGAGCAGATAAATATCCGGTATCTGGTCGGAATGCAGGGTCTCCTGATTGATAGCCTCCAGATATTCACTGTCGGAAGTCAGCACCGGGATCACACGTACCCCTTTATTCTGTTCTCCGAAAGATACCGCCGCCGCATTAATATATCCGGATAATGCTTCGTCCGAATACCAGCAGTAAATCGTCTCCTTATTCCGGAACAGCTGCAGGCTTCCTGTGTCGTCCGAAGTCTGACTCATCTCCTGCGTACTTCCGTAAACAGCTGCAGCAGCCATGGCGATCACAGCTGCTGTAGCGATAATTCTTTTTTTCAAAAACATATTTTTCCAAACCTCTTATTCGATACAAGTGTCCAAAATAGCGATCATTTCGTCCACATTTTCTCTGGTGATCACGAGAGGCGGTACAAAACGGATGATATCCGCGCCGGCATTGATCAGAATTAATCCCTTCTCCAATGCTTTGTTAATGATCTCTCCTACCGGATGGTCAAATACCAGTCCCTGCATCAGACCCACACCACGGCGTTCCCTGATACAGTCGTATTTGGCTGCCAGTTCATTCAGGCGCTGTTCCAGATAAGGAGCTACCTCTCTCACATGTTCTATTATATGGTCCTCTTCGAATAAATCAAGCACTTTTTCCACTGCAGCACATGCTAACGGGTTGCCACCGTAAGTGGTTCCGTGGTCTCCGGCTGCCAGAGAATGCTGTGCGACCTTTTCCGTCATCATAAATGCACCTACCGGCACACCGCATCCCAGCGCCTTGGCAGAAGTCATAATATCCGGCTTTACCCCAAAACGCTGCCATGCGTACATATAACCGGTACGTCCCATACCGCACTGAATCTCATCTAAGATCAGCAAAATGTCGCGTTCATCGCACAGGTCACGCACCTGCTTCAAAAATTCTTCGTTTGCGGGATACAGACCACCCTCGCCCTGTACCGTCTCCATGATGATGGCACAAGTCTTGTCCGTCACCTGATCCAGCACGCTCTGGAAATCATTCAGATTCGCAAACTTAATATGACCGATCATCGGCTGGAACGGCTCACGATACTTGGGATTCCCTGTCACAGACAATGCACCCATGGTTCTGCCGTGGAAGGAGTGGTTCATGGCAATGATTTCATGATCTGTGCAACCGTCTTTCAGATACGCATATTTTCTGGCTGCCTTAATAGCACCTTCCACCGCTTCCGCACCGGAGTTGGTGAAAAATACACGATCCATACCGGATACTTTTTTGATCTTTCTTGCAGCTTCGATGGCCGGTACATTGTAGTAATAATTGGAAGTATGAATCACCTTGTCGATCTGTGCTTTCAAAGCGTCATTGTATGCTTTGTTCTGATAACCCAGTGCAAAAACAGCAATTCCGGCTACAAAGTCCAGATACTTTTTGCCGTCTGTGTCATACAGGTATACACCGTCACCCTTATCCAGAATGATCTGATACCGGTTGTAAGTATGCAGCAGATCTTTTTCCGCTTCTGCGATATATTCTTTCATGGCTTCGCTCATTTTATTTTTCCTCCTCGTCGGACACGATTGCGGTGCCGATACCCTGATTGGTGAAGATTTCCAACAGCAGGCAGTGTGCCAGACGTCCGTCCAGGATATGCACTCTGTTAACGCCGTTACGGATCGCGGAAGTACAATTATTCAGCTTCGGCAGCATACCGCCGCCGATATAACCGTCACGGATCAGACCTTCTGCCTCGGAAGCTGTCAGTCGGGAAATGAACGTGGACTTGTCGTTGATGTCCTTGTACAGGCCCTCGATATCTGTCAGGAATGCCAGTTTTTCCGCATGTACTGCTTTTGCGATTGCGCAGGCAGCATCGTCTGCGTTGATGTTATAAGTATGATAATCCTTGTCCAGTCCGATGGGCGCGATGATGGGCAGGTAATCTTTTTCCAGCATATCAAACAGGATATCCGGATTTACGCCGGTGATCTCACCGACATAGCCGATGTCCTGACCGTCGGAGTATTTTTTTTCTACCTGTAAGAGGCCGCCGTCCTTGCCGCTGACACCGACTGCCTTGACACCCAGTTCTTCCACCATGGTCACAAGGCTCTTGTTGACCTTGTTCAGTACCATCTCTGCGATCTCCATGGTCTCTTCATCGGTGACACGCAGTCCGTTGACAAACTTTGCCTCCTTGCCGACTTTGCCGACCCAGCGGCTGATCTCCTTGCCACCGCCGTGGACGATGATGGGTTTGAAACCTACCAGCTTTAACAGTGTTACGTCCTTGATGACATTTTTCTGCAATTCCTCATTACTCATAGCACTGCCGCCGTATTTTACCACGATGATCTTGCGGTTGAATTTCTGTATGTAGGGAAGTGCTTCGATCAGCACCTCTGCTTTTTTCATTACCTGTTCCATATCTTTTTCCATTTTGTTAACCATACCTTTCATTAAGAACGATAGTCCGCATTGATTTTTACATAATCATAGCTCAGATCGCAGCCCCATGCGGTAGCTTCCGCCTCACCCATGTGCATATCCACCAGTGCGGTGACCTCCGGATCGGACAGGATCCTGGTCGCCTCTTCCTCGCTGTAATCACAGGCTACGCCATTTCCGAAGATATGGATTTTGCCGCTCTTGCTTTCAAAATACAAATCCACATTTTCCGGATCGAATTTGGCTCCGGAATATCCAAGTGCACAGAGGATGCGTCCCCAGTTGGCATCATGTCCGAAGATTGCTGCCTTGGTCAGGGAAGAACAGATTACGGATTTTGCCAGGGTTCTGGCGTCTTCCTTGCTTGCTGCATTGATTACTTTTGTCTCGAACAATGCCGTTGCGCCCTCGCCGTCCCCTGCCATTTTCTTGGCCAGGAAAGTGGTGATCTCGTGCAATGCTTTGCAGAAGTTGTCGTAATCTTCGCCTTCTGCGGTAATCTCCTCGTTGCCTGCCATACCGTTTGCCAGTACCAACAGGGTATCATTGGTGGAAGTATCACCGTCCACGGAGATCATATTAAAGGAATCCACTACATCTGCGCTGACGCACTTCTGCAGCATCTCTTTGGAAATCTTTACATCCGTTGTCACAAATCCAAGCATGGTGCACATATTCGGGTGGATCATGCCGGAACCTTTGCACATACCGCCTAAAGTTACGGTCTTACCGCCAATCTGTGTCTCAATGGCGATTTCTTTGGAAATGGTATCGGTCGTCATGATAGCATGTGCTGCATCGGAACCTGCTTCCAAGGTATCTGCTTTTGCCGCCACCAGCTTTTGGATACCGGCAGTGATCTTATCTACCGGGATCTGCATACCGATGACACCGGTGGACGCCACCAGTACGGCATCCGCAGGCACGCCCAACAATTCTCCGGCACATTTTGCTTCTGCCTCACAACAGTCTAACCCTTGTTTGCCGGTGCAGGCATTGGCGATTCCGGAATTGACGACCACTGCCTGGGCAAATGCGGAATTTTCCACGATCTGCTTATCCCACAATACAGGTGCCGCCTTCACCACATTAGAGGTAAACGTACCTGCCACGGTGCAGGGTGCCTTACTTACGATCAGTGCCATATCCTTACGATTCTGATATTTAATGGCAGCCTCTACGCCTGCTGCCTCAAAGCCTTTTGCTGCGGTCACACCGCCCTGGATCTGTTTCATCTTGAAATGATCTCCTTTCGATTCTTACTTATTGAATGCTGTAATATTTTCCTCATTCAAGGTAAAGTCATAATAATTCAGGTCTTCTCTCTTGGTCCATCCGATGCATTTCCAAAAAGCATTTCCGATATCATTCTGCGTAAATGCGATCAGGCTGACTTTATTGATATGCTCCTCTTTCAATGCATTCATGCAATGTACGACCATTGCCTTGCCGATACCGAGTCTCCTGTAATCTTCTCTCACACATACATGATACAGACAGCCTCTTCGTCCGTCGTGGCCGCAGAGAATGCCGCCTACCACAGCCCCGTCCTCGCCGATTGCCACGACGCTGGTGCCGGGATTTCTGTTGATAAAACGCTCCACGCCTTCTCTGGAATCGTCAATGCTCCGGATGCCAAAGCCGTGAATCGTCATCCAGAGGGCATGCAGGCCTTCATAATCTTCTATGGTCATTGGTTTGATTGTAAACTGTTTGCTCATGTATCTCTATCATCCTTTTCGATCGATCTGTCTCATTTAAGGGAAGCAGGGAACCAGTTCCAGTCCTTCGCTCTCGGGAAGTCCGAACAGCAGGTTCATATTCTGTACTGCCTGTCCTGCGGCGCCTTTTACCAGATTGTCCAGTGCGCCCATCATGATGATACGTCCGGTACGCTCGTCAATCACAAAATTAATGTCCACATAGTTACTGCCTTCCACCCATTTGGTCTCCGGGCAGGTACCCTTATCCAGGACACGGACAAATTTTTCCTTCGCATAGTATTTATCATAGACAGCCTTTACTTCTTCATACGTAGGAAGTGTGCCGTCGGGTTTTCTCTTGAGTGTTGCATACTCGGTTGCCAGAATGCCTCTGTTCATAGGCACCAGATGAGGGGTGAAATTGATCGTCACCTGACAGTTGCCTGCATAACCTAACTGCTCCTCGATCTCCGGTGTATGTCTGTGGCTCGCCACGCCGTATGCCTTCATATTCTCATTGACTTCGCAGAACAGATTGTTGACCTTCGCGCCTCTTCCCGCACCGGAAGTACCGGACTTGGCATCCACGATCAGGGTATTCACATCGATCATGCCTTCTTTTACCATCGGATACGCTGTCAGGATCGAGCAGGTGGTATAGCATCCGGGATTGGCTACCAGTCTGGTCTTCTCTGTGATCTTGTCACGATTGATCTCGCAGAGACCGTATACGGCTTCCTCAATAAACTGCGGAGACTTATGCTCAATGCCGTACCATTTTTCGTAAGTTGCCACATCTTTGATACGATAATCCGCGGACAGATCCACGATTTTCACCTGGGAGAGAATCTCCTCTGTCAAAAGTCCTGCCAGGAATCCCTGCGGTGTTGCGGTAAAGATTACATCTACCTGCTTCGCCAGTTCTTCCAGATTGTCATCCTTGCAGATATCTTCTACCAGCTGGAACATGTTCTGGTATACCTGATAATACTTCTTATCTATATAGCTTCGGGAACCGTACCAGACGATCTTTGCATCCTTGTGATTTAACAGGATCCTTACCAATTCTCCTCCGGCATATCCGGTTGCTCCGATGATTCCTACTCTGATCATTTTTCTACCTCTCTTGCTGCCTCTGTCTCGTAACTGCTTCTCTTACCTAAAAAAACAAGATCTCTTTCTTACGCTTTCTGCTTGCATTTTAATAGGAATAACGCCATTGTCTATACACTTCCGAACAGTTACATAAAGTCATCATACCACTTTTTACCTAAATGTCTACTACTTTTTTCGTTTTTATGCATATTTTTTCTGCCGTTATGTATATTTATACACTTATTCATAATTTTAAACATATTTTATACATCATAATGTAATAATATTCATTTACACCATTTTCTCATTCTGACAGATTCGACAAGGCCGTCTTATCTGACCCTTAACATTATGCCTTCCATTTATCCTTTTGTCCCGGGACACCCTCCCGGCGTATCACCGATAAACTCTTCTCAGCCACACTTCCTTTTCTCCTAAAAATCTGCTACAATAAAACCGCTGCAGCCGAATCCGTGGGTGCAGTGACTTTACCGCTTCCGGTCTGTTTTTTTACAGGCACCCGGAGCAGAAATGAGGAAATTATGGCTTTTGACGGCGTTACCATTGCCTGTGTGATATCTGAACTGAAAAAAGAACTGATCGGCGGACGACTGTATAAGATCGCCCAGCCGGAAAACGATGAACTGCTGCTGACGATTAAACAGCCCACCGGACAAAAACGACTGCTTCTGTCCGCCAGTGCATCGCTTCCTTTAATATATCTGACGGAAAACAACAAGCCCAGCCCCATGACGGCACCGAATTTCTGTATGCTGCTGCGCAAGCATTTGCAGAACGGCCGCATCGTGAATATCTCCCAGCCGGGACTGGAGCGCATCGTGCATATCGACATCGAGCATCTGGATGAAATGGGCGACCTGCGTCATAAGACACTGGTCATGGAGCTCATGGGCAAGCACAGTAATTTGATTTTCTGTAATGATGACAATACGATTATTGACAGTATCAAGCATGTATCCGCCGCTGTCAGCAGCGTCCGGGAAGTTCTGCCCGGAAAACCTTACTTCATCGCTCATACCCAGGACAAACTGGATGCCCTGACCTGCGAAGAAGCGGATTTCAAACAGGCGCTTGCCTCCAAGCCGCAGCCGGTCTTCAAGGCAATCTACGGAAGCTTCACCGGTATCTCCCCGATTCTGGCACAGGAGCTGTGCCACGAGGCAAGTCTGGACGGCGAACGCCCCACCGCTGCCTTGACGGATGCGGATTATCATGCCCTGTATGAGGTTTTCTCCAAAATGGTGACATCTATTAAGGAAGAGACTTTCTCCCCCTGCATCGCATACACCGGCTCCCGTCCTGTGGAATACGCGGCGATTCCTCTTACGATGTACGGCACCGGCGCGGATCATCTGGAAAGTTATACTTCCATGTCCGCCCTGTTGGAACATTTTTATGCAGAGAAAAACACACTGACCAGAATCCGTCAGAAGTCCTCCGACCTGCGCCGCATCGTACAGACCGCGTTGGAACGTGATGTAAAAAAATATGACCTCCAGCTTGCCCAGATGAAGGATACGGAAAAACGGGAAAAGTACCGGATCTACGGAGAGCTGTTAAATACTTACGGTTACAGTGCAAAACCCGGTGACAAATCTCTCACTGCAGTGAATTATTATACGAACGAACCGGTGACGATTCCCTTAGATCCCACCCTTTCCGCCACGGAAAATGCAAAAAAATATTTTGACAAATACGGCAAGTTAAAACGTACCTACGAGGCGCTGTCCGAACTTACCAAACAGGTGAAAGAAGAGATCGACCACTTAGAAACTATCAGCACCGCGCTGGATATCGCCTTAAAAGAGGAAGATCTGGTGGAGATCAAGGAAGAGCTGACCCAGAGCGGCTACATCCGTAGGAAGGGCGGCACGAAAAAAGCAAAGATCACCAGCAAGCCATTCCACTACTTAAGCAGTGACGATTTCCATATTTATGTAGGAAAGAATAATTTCCAGAATGATGAGCTGACTTTCAAATTCGCCACCGGCAACGACTGGTGGTTCCATGCCAAGGGCATCCCCGGCTCTCACGTCGTCGTAAAGACAGACGGAAAAGAGCTGCCGGACCGCACCTTTGAAGAAGCAGGCCGCCTGGCAGCCTACTATTCCAAAGGCAGAGAACAGGAAAAAGTCGAGATCGACTATGTACAGAAGAAACAGGTCAAAAAGCCTGCCGGCGCCAAACCCGGATTCGTAGTCTATTACACGAACTATTCCCTGATGATCGACAGTGACATCTCGGGAATTGAGAAAATCAGTGGCTGACTGTTTTATGCATAAATATGCTGTATATTTCTTATTTTATGCATTTATGTGCATATTTTAATTTGTTTTATTCATATTTACGATTTATTTATGCAACTTTTTTGCTTGCTTTTGCCAATATTATGTTGTATAGTAATTGTCAGAGCGTAACACACGATCCTAACTGTTCCCAGCAGTCGGAAGCATGGTTTCCGAATATGGGGCAGCTACATACAAACCATAAAACGGAGGATTTTTATCATGAAGGAAAAAGTAGTTTTGGCTTATTCCGGCGGTCTGGATACTACCGCTATCATTCCCTGGCTGAAGGAGAATTTCGATTACGAAGTTATCTGTGTCTGCGTTAACTGCGGACAGGCAGAAGAGCTGGACGGTCTGGAAGAGAGAGCAAAGGCCTGCGGTGCTTCCAAGCTGTATATCGAAGATGTTATTGATGAATTCTGTGATGACTATATCGTTCCTTGCGTACAGGCTCACGCTGTATACGAGAACAAGTACCTGTTAGGTACTTCCATGGCAAGACCCCTGATTGCCAAGAAACTGGTAGAGATTGCCAGAAAAGAAGGCGCTGTAGCCATCTGCCACGGTGCAACCGGTAAGGGTAACGACCAGATCCGTTTTGAGCTGGGCATCAAAGCTCTGGCTCCCGATATCAAGATCATCGCTCCCTGGAGAAGCGACAAGTGGAAAATGGATTCCCGTGAATCCGAGATCGAGTACTGCAAAGCACACGGTATTCATCTTCCCTTCTCTACCGATTCTTCCTACAGCCGTGACCGTAACATCTGGCACATCAGCCATGAAGGTCTGGAACTGGAAGATCCCGGCAACGAGCCGAACTACGAGCATCTGTTAGTATTAGGTGTAACCCCTGAAAAGGCTCCCGACGAGGGTGAATATGTAACCATGACTTTCGAAAAGGGTGTTCCCACTTCCGTTAACGGCGAGAAGATGAAAGTCTCCGATATCATCCGTACCCTGAATAAACTGGGCGGCAAGCACGGTATCGGTATCGTAGATATTGTAGAGAACCGTGTCGTAGGCATGAAGTCCCGTGGCGTTTATGAGACTCCCGGCGGTACCATTCTGATGGAAGCACATCAGCAGCTGGAAGAGCTGATCCTCGACCGTGACACCTATGCATTCGAAAAAGAAATGGGTGCAAAGTTTGCAAGCCTGGTATACGAAGGCAAATGGTTCACCCCTCTCCGTGAGGCTGAGCAGGCATTCATCGAGAAGACCCAGGAATACGTAACCGGTGAAGTTAAGTTCAAGCTCTACAAGGGCAACATCATCAAGGCCGGAACCACTTCTCCTTACTCTCTGTACAATGAGAACCTGGCTTCCTTCACCACCGGTGACCTGTATGACCATCACGATGCAGAAGGCTTCATCAATCTGTTCGGTCTGTCCTTAAAGGTTCGTGCAATGAAGCTGCAGGAGAACGAGAAGAAGCTGGGTAACTAATCACTATACATCATTTGAAATCAAGAGGTGTCTATGATTACAATGCAGACAATCACTGCTATCTTGCTGATCTATCTGATCGGCATCAATCTGGCAGGATTCATCATCATGGGCGTCGATAAAAAAAGAGCCATCCGGGGTGCCTGGCGCATCTCGGAGGCTTCTCTTTTTTTAACGGCGATTTTAGGCGGCAGCCTGGGTTGCATTCTCGGAATGCAGCACTTCCGCCACAAGACGAAACACTGGTATTTTAAATATGGCATGCCTGCAATTCTGATCGTGCAGATACTGGTTTTCGTCCTTTTATTCAAGTGATATTTATGCTATACTATTTTGTGGCAGCCCACATTACAAACACTGGTCTGCTTCAAAAAACGTTATCTGATCATCCTTTCATTAAAGATCTGACAGCAATAAAATTCATGGGATAATCAGACTACATCAGGAGGTGTCAATATGCATATAGCAGTGTGTGATGATAATGTAGCTGACAGAAAGCAGCTGGAACGTTTGTTAAAACGGGAATCCGATAAACGTGCCGCATCTACCGGCATCATTTATACGAACTCCTTCGGCAATTCCGAAGCATTGCTTTCCAATCCCATGCAGTACGACGCCTTCTATATTGATGTCTGTCTGACGGAAGGAATCACCGGTACGGAAGTGGCAAATGCTCTTATTGCCCAGGGCGTGAATGCTCCCATCGTAATGTGCTGTTCCAAGATCAATTACAGAGAACAGTCCTATCCTGACAATGTCATCTTTCTGGACAAACCGATCAAGGTAGTAGAACTGGGACAAAGTATCGACCATGCCCTTGATATTATGTCAAAAGCGGTTCCCCTCATAGAACTCCGCGAAGATGAAAATACTGTCTACGTTACCGAACCGGATATCCTCTACGCGGAAGAAGACGGACGCCACGTTATCGTCACCCTCAAGGACGGCCGCAAAATAAGAGTCGGTGATACCGCCATTAACCTGTTCTCCCAGATAGAAAATCATCCCACTTTCTTCGCTCCTACCGTAAAAGTAATCCTCAACGGCAGATACCTGGAGAAACTGGGATTCCGTAAAGTCATCATGTGCGATGGCAAAAAATTCTCCCTCCACAGAGACTGTGTTGCTTATGCGAAACAGCTGCTGGCGGAGTATCATTCTTGACTTGAAGTACGAAAGCATAGCTGTGCATAAATAAGCCAAAAGACAGTGTTGGGAAGCTAGAGATTCACCTCCGTTTCCACTCAAAACACTGTCTTTTTTGTTGCCCGTCTTCAATTTCACTATTTAAGGCATAAATGGACAAAATAGTGGACAATTTCGCTTTTTTAGAATTATTTTCCACCATTCAGTGCAAAAACAATATTTTTTCAAGAATGGCCTTATTTATAGGTGCATTTTTCTTCTATTTTGGCTGATTTTGGTATAAATAGTGGAATTTTTGAGAACTTACTAACTTGAAAGTTAGTTAATGATCATTGGCTAACCGGACGAACTCCCGAAACAAACAGAAGGGCTCTCTTTCAGTTGTAAGGTCTACGAGTGTGAATTTTCTAGGAAAAGTGATTCAGCGGTTCTAAACCGGACGGGGCCGCCTTTACGCTGCCATCCATGGCGCTTACCGGCTAACGCGAACGTCCTGTTCGCGTTGCCCCTGTCTTTCTACACTTTTCAAGAAAATATCAACACTCTCCGACAAACAACTGAAAGAGAGCCCTTCTGTCCGTCCCGGGAGTTCTGTTTCCTTGAACATTCCTGAATTTTGCTTTAAAAATGCCTAAAAAAAGGAAAAAGTGAT
>JBNMHS010000021.1:0-39411 GCA_050872885.1 Acetatifactor sp. | reverse complement strand
TCTATTATAAACAATAACCGGCTCCTCGTCAACAAATTAGTTTGTTATCGCTGTAATGTGTAAAAGTATATAATTGCGCTCATGTGCATCCTATTACAACTTGCTGTCAAAACACATGCGAAGCAATTCATAGAACACGTAGGCTGCCAGCCCCATCAGAAAGTCTGATTCGTACAGATATACCAACACCGTAAAAATCATCCCTATTCCTGCTAACGGATCTGTCAGCTGCATTGCTTCCATCAGAGCATGTGTCCCACTAAAGTAAAAATACCCGTCAGAAAAAAGCATTGCCAGACGAGTGTCCAGTCTTGCATAACAGGCTCCGATGACCGCCCCGGTGAGTGCAGCTCCCTGTAAAAGAAAAGTTCCCGCATGCATCCTGAGACATTGTAATACAGATTTTTCTCTTCGAATCCGGAAATCCCTGCCATGGATCAGCAGACACAGCAGCAGTGTAATCAGAAGCACCCGGAAGATTCCCAAGCCATAAGGGAAGGTAAACAGAAAGCTCTCCGGCATAGCTTCCCAATTCCATGTTTGGTTTAGCAATTCCTCATAAGTCAGTTTTGAAGTAAAAATCCAGAATTCCAACAGTTTGCTGAACATCAGCAATAGTAGATATGCTGCTGCCACACCAACACATTTTACAGCCGTTTTGACTTTATTCATTCTTCTCCCTCCGTCAGTTTTCCGTTGGATTCGAATGATTTTCCGGAATTCCAACGTCGTCTTATGTAAGTTGCACTCTATTCATTGCATCTTCATAATAACAGCCGGAACATTCTTTGTTTCCTCCTGTCCTCGAATAGCAGTTTTTTGACCTCGAAATTTTACGTTTGCGTAATTACAACGTCCGGAAATCAACTTTTGGGGTCACGTCTGTAAAGCTTACATTGAAAATCCGTCGTGCCTGACCCGGATCACAGGTTCAGCCAGACACGAACCCGGAAATCCCCCGTCTCTTCCTCTATTTCATAATCGATCTGCCCTTCATATTTTCTCACGATCTGTTCTACGATCCGCAGTCCCCAGCCGTGTTTCGTACGATCCGCTTTCCCGGTCTGCATACGGCCTTCCGAAATCTCCGGTTTCTCTCTGTAATCATTTAGGATCTCCAGCAACAGCATCCCGGGCACCGTCCTGGTCATAATCCGTATTCTGCTTTTTGCCGCTTCCAGCGCATTTTCCGTCAGATTGGCAAACAATGCGCATATATCTTTTTTCTGCACTCTTTCCATACCTGAAAACAGGGATGCCTCGATCTGCAGGTCGATATTTTTCGCCTCAGCCCGTTCTTTCGTTTCATATAATACAGTGTCCACCAGATCCATTCCGGTACATACCGGTACTGCTGCTGTCCGAACCGGTTCCTGTACACTGGCAATGTATTCCAGTGCCCCGGCATCATCCCCCTTTGCGATCATCTGTTCCACCGCCCTCAGATGATGGTGCATGTCATGGTACAATTTCGCATTTTCCGCATAAAAATTATATGTCTTACGATACCCCTGCTCCAAAAGTCCGTTTTGCAGGTCCAGATACTCCATCTGCTCCCGCATCCGCACCTTCTGTGCATAAAAATAGGTTGCAGCCAGAACCGTTGTCAGGCACGCCAGATTAAAATACTCTTTTATCCGTTCTCCACGCAGCATATCCCAGAAAAAATTGCTGAAAAATAATGTCAGAAAAAATGCTGCTCCCATGGTCCCGAAAATATCCAGCAACTGTTGTCTGTATTCCCGCAGTCTGCCGGATTTCAACATCAAGATTCCAAACAAGTTCACCCCCAGCCATGCCGCCTGTCCGATCAGTACTCCGTACTGCATCATTCTTCCGGCAAACCACAATGTCACTTCCAACCCCAATAAATACCCTGCGGCATACAGAAAGCTTTCCTTCTCTTCGCATTCCCACAAAAGGCTGAAAGAAACAGCAAAAAAGAGGATTGCCGGAAGACAGGATAATGTCTCCCGCATAGCATACCATACAATTCCGTACACGAAAGTCAAAAAAAGACTGCCGGCACCTCCCGTCAGAAAACTTCTTGACCACTCCCGGCTTCCCAACAATCTGATCACATGGTTTTGTTTTATCCACCACACCATCCAAAATGCTTCATGAAAGCTGCACAGTAAGGTTATCATATGCATTTGTGTCACGTCTGTCATATCTTTTCCTCCCCGGTCCAGTACTCCATGACTTTATCCTTTAATTCCCGCATTCTGCCTGAACTGACATAGAGTTCTTCCCCTGTTGCCAGCGTCAGTTTGTCGTTTTTTAACTGTGTCACCTTCGTCACATTACATAAATACCCTCTGTCAATTTGCAAAAATTGTTTCTCCGGCAGCTCCTCCGCCAGGCTTTTCAGGGTTCTCCGCACTCTGCTCCGGTTTCCGTCCTCCTTTACGATACAGGCATACTTTCCCTGCTGCCGGATATAAACTATTGCTTCCAATGGAATCTTCTCCACTCCCTGCCCGTTCTCCACAAGCAGGAACCGGTCCTCCCTGCGTTTCAGTTCCGCCACTGCCGCCGAGAGGGTCTCCGGAAGCATCTGTGTCAGGCATCTTTTGGGCAGAAAGCGAAAGGGCTGTAATTTAAAAGAATCGTAGACATATTTTTCATAGGAAGAGACAAAAATAAGCAGCGCTGCCGGAAGCCTGCTCTGCAGTCTCCTTGCCAGCATAAATCCGTCCTCATCCCCAAGTTCGATATCCAAAAACAGCAGGTCGAACAGCTGTCCGTCCTCCACTTCATATTCCAGAGTTTTCCCACTCTGAAAAATCCGGACGGAATACTGCGCTCCTACATCCTGCTGATATCCTGCCAGAGCCGCTCCGATGCTCTCCGCATCCGCCCGGTCATCGTCACAGACCGCGATTCTCCACTTCATTCTGCCGTCCCTTCCGCAGATCCCGTTAATCTGCCAATCCCTCTCAAGTAAATCTTGAAAAAAAAATGCTTCTATTATATGCTATATAATAACATATTAGTCATAATAACAGAAAGGTTTTTAACATATGTGGATTGCAGATCATTGGAAAGATTATGAAGTGCTGGATACCTCCAGCGGAGAAAAGTTAGAGCGTTGGGGAGATTATATTCTGGTTCGTCCGGATCCCCAGGTCATCTGGAAGACACCTCACGATCATAAGGGCTGGAAGCAGAAAAATGGTCATTATCACAGAAGTGCCAAGGGCGGCGGCGAATGGGAATTTTTCAACCTGCCGGATGAATGGGCGATCCATTACACCCTGCCCTTCCGGAAAGAGCAGCCGGGCAAACAGGATCCTCTTTGCTTCCATTTAAAGCCCTTCAGTTTCAAACACACAGGTCTGTTCCCTGAGCAGGCAGTGAACTGGGACTGGTTCTCCGGTCTGATCCATGATGCCCACCGTCCCGTGAAAGTGCTGAATCTCTTTGCATACACCGGCGGTGCCACCGTATCCGCCGCTGCTGCCGGCGCTGCCGTGACTCATGTGGATGCTTCCAAAGGAATGGTCGGCTGGGCAAAGGAAAACGCTGCTGCCTCGGGGCTGGCCGATGCGCCGATACGCTGGCTGGTGGATGATTGTATGAAGTTTGTAGAACGTGAGATTCGCCGCGGCAATAAATACGACGGCATTATCATGGATCCTCCTTCCTACGGCAGAGGACCCAAGGGTGAGATCTGGAAAATCGAAGATAACATCTGGGATTTCGTAGGACTGACCGCACAGTTATTATCCGATGATGCCCTGTTCTTCCTGATCAATTCCTACACCACAGGATTACAGCCCGCCGTACTGTCCTATATGATGAACTCCACACTGACGAAGAAATTCGGCGGTCATGTGGAAGCACAGGAGATCGGGCTCCCCGTCACCGAGAGCGGTCTGGTACTGCCCTGCGGTGCTTCCGGACGCTGGCAGCGGTAATTATTATCTATATTACAAAACAAATCATAAAAATACCGCATATAGATTACTACAGCACATACTTCCGCAGCACCGAAATCTTCCGCAATACCCATGCGGTAGCCGTCGCCAGCGCAAGTACCAGCAGACAGGACACCGCCAGCAGGAAAAACAACAGCACATGACCGGCTGCGACAGACTGTACTCCACACTGTTCCAACAAGGTAAACGGTGTAACCTTCACAAATTTATAAAGCAGATTCACATACACCGGATGCACCAGGTATACGGCGAAGCATAAAGCTCCCGCTTCCTGCCAGGAGATCCGGTGTTTTTGAGTCTCTCCGCCGGATCGTTTTCCGTCACTGCTCCATCCCGATGCAAACAAAAGCAATGCAAGCAGCACGGTAAAAGGATAATTGTATGCCATCTGAACCCGAAAATCTGCCAGCATCCTGCTGCCTGCCATTCCAAACAGCAATACCACTTCCATGATCACAAATACGCTGTGCATTACTTTCTTTTTATCTCTGTCCACCGTTTTTTCCCACCGTGCAAAGAAATATCCGCATACATAATACAAAAGATGGATACATCCGTCCGGAAGTACAGGCAGCATGCTGTTGTCCATCACCTTATTTAAAAAAGGTGTCACACTGCCTCCCACAAAAAGAATCACCAATACTGTGCAGACGCACCACTCCGGAAGCACCCGCAAAAGCTTTTTCAATAACGGTGTGATCAGATACAGAAAAAATATCAGATATAAATACCACATGTGTGACCAGGTATGCCCTGTGAGTGTCAGTCCCAGCGCTTCCGGAATCATTCCGGGCCGAAAGCTTCTCTCTGCCACCATCAGTTCGGAACAGGCATAAGGAACGCCGAATAGGAGGATCGCCAGTGCAATCCTCCTGCAGTATTTTTTTATCATGACCGGATAAGTCAATTCTCTGTCCGGATTCAAAAACAAATATCCCGATATCAATAAAAATACAGGAACGCACCAGGTCACCAGATCCATCACTGCCAGAAGCAATCCTCGGTATTCCGGCATTTTTGACGCGTCCGTCACATCTGTCGCGCCTGTCAGTACGTGCATCATCACCACCGCACAGGTCGCCAGTACCCTGAGTACATCCAGGAACTCTTTTCTCGGCCGGGAACTGCCGTTTATCATGTCTCTCCCATCTCCTCCATCAGGCGCATGCCCGCAGTATCTGTCACAGGAAGGGAGAATACGATGCTTTTCGCCTTGCTCTCCAATCCCGCCTTCTCCATTATAGCACGCATGATGTCATTTTTCTGCTCACTTTTTACCACAATGAACAACATTTCTTTTTCCGGCACCAGTGTCACGCCCAGAAACTGCTGTGCATTCTCTGTTCCGGTTCCCTTGGCGTGGATGACTGTACCGCCTGCCGCGTGTACTTCTCTCGCCGCATCCATCACCAGTTCCGTATATCCATGATTGGCTATCACTACCAGAAGCTCATTCTTCGTCTCTTTCAATGTGGACTCCTCTCCTTTTACGAACTCCTGCCCACAGGTCAGGTAACTCAACGCTTTCTTGCCACCGATACTGCTCACCGGAATAATAAAGGCAATTCCCATTCCCGGCAGATCGATCTGCATCTTTTTACGCAGATTTGCCTTGATCTGCCGCCAGGAAGCATCCGTGACAATATGGAACAATATACTTTTCTCCATGCCGTCCAGTCCGAAATAATCCAGGATCTCATTGTCCGCAGTTCCCATGCCGACAGTGATCCCGCCGACCTGCGCACCGTTTTCCTTATAACACTCCACGAATTTCCTCGTCAGCTGACGGTTGGTGATGGTGACCATCATATATAATTCACTCATGGGCGCACCTCCTACAGTTCAATAATGGCATTCTCATCCGGCATGCCAAACGTATCCGCTGCACCGGCAAAAATTCCGCCGCCTGCTTTCCGCTGTTTCAGCTGATATGCCATTCCCAATACCTGGATCGTGATAAGCGGAGTCATGGCTACCATAGCCACCACGCCAAAGGCATCCGCCACCAGATTGCCGCCTACCGCCACACAGGCTCCCTGCGCCAGCGGCAGCAGGAAGGTAGCAGTCATGGGACCGCTGGCCACTCCGCCGGAATCAAAAGCAATGGCAGTGAATATCTTCGGTACGAAAAAAGACAGTCCGATAGCCACCCCATAACCCGGGATCAAAAACCATAAGATCGGAATTCCCGTCAGTACCCGGATCATCGCCAATGCCACAGATAAAGATACTCCCACAGACAGGCTCACCCCCATAGATCTCGCAGAGATGGCGCCGTCTGTCAGCTCCTCTACCTGATGGTTCAGCACATAGACCGCAGGTTCCGCCTTTACAATAAAGTATCCGATCAGCGCGCCCACCGGCACCAGTACCCAGCGGTAAGACCTGCCTGCCATGACCTGACCGAGATAATTACCTGCAGGCATAAATCCTACGTTCGCACCTGTCAGAAACAATACAAGTCCGATGTAGGTGTACACCAGACCGATCAGGATCCTGGTTAAGGTTTTCCCCGACAAACGCAGGGAAAGGATCTGGAATAATCCGAAAAACAATACAATAGGAAGCAGAGATACCGCGATCTCCTTCATATACTCCGGGATCCCATGGGCAAAGAGCTGCGCCAGTTCCACGGAATCCGCGATCTCCGGGATCGCCACCGGCTGATAATCTACATTCACAGACTTATAGATCAGTCCGAGCACCATCACTGCCAGGATCGGGCCGATGGAACACAGGGCCACCAGACCAAAACTGTCGTCCGCTGCATGATGGTCGTTTCGAATAGAAGCAATACCTACACCGAGCGCCATAATAAAGGGCACTGTCATAGGTCCCGTCGTCACGCCGCCGGAATCGAAGGCCACTGCCCGGAAATTTTCCGGTACCAGAAAAGCCAGAATAAAGACTGCTATGTAGAAAAAGGTCAACAGCGGCGGCAGCGCCACGCCGATCAGCATACGTAAGAGCGCAATGACCAGGAAAAGACCGACTCCCATTGCCACAGCAAGGATCAGTGTCATATTCGGTACCGACGGCACCTGGGTGGCCAGCACCTGCAGGTCCGGTTCGGAAATAGTGATCACTACCCCCAGTATAAAAGACAATACTACGATCAGTAAAATATTTTTACTCTGGGTCATTCTGGCTCCTACTTTTTCTCCCATAGGAGACATAGACATCTCCGCACCCAGTGTAAAAAACATCATACCCACCATGACCATCACCGCTCCCACCAGGAAGCACAGAAGGATGCTGGAGGTAATGGGGGCTATGGTAAAGCTCAATACGATCACGATTCCTACCACCGGCAGAACCGCCTTCAAGGATTCTGCAAATTTTTGCCGGATCTTTGGATGTAATAACTTCAATAGTTTGTCGTTTCCTTTCTTCCGTTTTTTCTCATCTTAACATGAAGTAAAGGTTCTTTCCTATCATTTTCCGCCATTTTATAAAATTTTCACGGGTTCTTAACAATATCTTGATTTTCATATATCCTTAACTACTTCTTTACACCTTACATTGCAAAGAAATGGTACTATGGTTATAATAAACTCACCGATAAAGGTTGTACAAAGGAATCATTGATAAACGTTTTTACGGAGGAACACCTGTGTTTTCGTCTCTTTCAAATAAAATTTCCCCGCGGAAAAGCTTCCGCCTAAAACCGCCCTATACCAGGCATGCCATCAGTATCCTGATCTGTGCTGCCTGCATGTTATGCGCAACGCTGGCCTCTTTTCTGTACCAGCACATTGTCCCGGATAATTATGCAAATGTGGCATTGTTCTATATTCTGGCACTGGTGGTCATCGCAAGATGGACTGTCGGATACGGTTACGGGATCGCCTGTACCCTTTTTTCTGTTATAGCGATCAATTATCTGTTTACCTATCCATATTATAAGATCAACTTCACGCTGACCGGTTACCCCATCACCTTTTTACTGATGGGCGGGATCACACTGATCCTGTGTACCATGACTTCCCACATGACCATTCAGTCCGAAATGATCGCAGAGAGGGAAAAACAGCTGGCCGAAGCCGAAATGGAAAAAATGCGCGCCAATCTGTTAAGAGCCATTTCCCATGATCTGAGGACACCGCTGACCGGTATTATCGGCAACAGTTCACTCTTTCTGGAAAGTCAGGAGGATCTGAGTTCTGCGGAGCAGCGGAAAATCATGACAAATATCTATGAGGATTCCAACTGGCTGCTAAACATGGTGGAAAATCTGCTGTCTGTCACCCGTATCCAGGGAGACAGCCTGAGTATCAATACCACAGAGGAACCTGTGGAAGAAGTGGTTGCGGAAGCTCTGGAAAAGTTAAAAAAGCGTTATCCGGATGCTGCCGTTCAGGTAAAAATCCCGGAGGACTTTCTGATGATCCCCATGGATGCCGTACTGATCGAACAGGTCACCATTAATCTGCTGGAAAATGCCATCGTACACTCCGAAAGCATCCTGCCCATCGACTTTATCGTGGAGGATCATCCGGATCACGTCTCTTTCATCATACGTGATTACGGAAAGGGATTGTCCGAGGAAAAATTACATAATCTGTTCGAAATGGGCTCCTACAGCGATTCCCGGACTTCCGATTCCCGCAAGGGCATGGGTATCGGCCTGTCTATCTGCAAGACCATCATTACTGCCCACCACGGAACACTGAGCGGAAGGAATCACGGAGAGGGTGCGGAATTTAGTTTTACGCTTCCCAAATCCGGTGCTTCTGCCGCAGAAAAATAAATAATTTCCCGAACATGCGGGAACACACAGGATAAAAAGGGGAAAATACCGGAAAGGATATTGATTACAGTATGAACAAGATCAAAGTTCTCTTAATCGAAGATGATAAAAGTATCAGTAATTTCATTACCGCCACCATGGACCGCGAAGGTTACAAGATCATGCACGCTTTAAACGGAAGAGAGGGATTAAGTCTCAGCACTTCCTTCTGCCCCAATGTGGTTCTGCTGGATCTGGGGCTTCCGGATATGGACGGACTGGAAGTATTACAAAAGCTTCGCTCATGGAGCGATGTACCTGTCATCATCATCTCCGCCCGTACCAAGGAGCAGGAAAAAGTAGCCGCCCTGGACCTTGGGGCTGATGATTATATCACAAAACCCTTTGGCACAGGAGAGCTCATGGCCCGTATCCGCACCTCCCTGCGCCACAGTCATGTCCGGACTCCCGGTCATATCTATAAAGCCCTGGATCTGGAAATCGATTTTGAAAAAAGACTGATCCGGCTCCGTGGAGAAGAGATCCATCTGACCCAGATCGAATATCAGCTGCTCACACTCCTCGCCGAAAACTCCGGCAGAGTCCTGACCTACAGCTATATCATGAATGCCATCTGGGGGCCTTACATGGACAACAACAATCAGATCCTCCGGGTCAACATGGCGAATATCCGCAGAAAACTGGAACAGAATCCCGCGCAGCCGCAGTATGTTTTCACAGAGATCGGGGTGGGCTACCGTATGCGGGAAAACGAAAATACCGGAAATTCATAAGCTTCGGCTTACTGCCTGTTCCGGCACGAATTTCCCACCACCAGCTCCGGCTGGATCAACACCTTGCGTCGTTCTCCTTCCGGAGCTTCGCCGCGCAACAGTGACAACAACAGCTGTGCAGCCATCTCTCCCAGCTTTTCCTGCGGATGAACTATCGTAGTCAGATGGAATCCGTCGCTCATTGCCATATAGGAATTATCATAGCCTGTGACCGAAATATCCTCCGGGACCCTGAGTCCGCGGGAAGTGAACGTCGGAATGACCTGCATGGCGATCTGGTCATTATAACAGACGGTCCCATCCAATCGTATTCCTTTTGACAGTAATCTCAGAATCCCTTCCTGGGGATGCACCTTCCGGTCTTCCGTATGGAACCAGATCACCTTATCCGGATCATAGAAAATCCCCGCTTCCTGCAGTGCCTGTGCATAACCCCGGTGCCTGTTCTGGCCCTGGATATCATCCGCTTTGAACACTCCGGCAATATTGCGGTGTCCGGTATCCAGCAGATATTTCGTGATCAGATACCCTCCCCGGCAGTCATCCAGCAGGACCTGCGGTCTGTCCTCCATCCGTTCAAAACACCCCTGGATAAACACATAGGGAATCCCGTATTCTTCCAACTGCTCATACAGATGCAGATGCCTGCAGCTGATCTGGCTTTTACTCGGTTCGATAATGACACCGTCGATATCCTTCTGCAGCAGTTCCTCCAGGCACCTGGCTTCCCGGCTTCTGGAATTCTGCGTGTTTTTCAGTAAAATACTATATCCTTCCGCCGTTAACACCTCATCGATCCCCTGAATCACTCTGGGGAAAATATAGTCCGACAGATAAGTAGTCACTACCGCGATATTGTGGGACTTGTGTTCCGGTCTCACCCGCTCCGATACAAATGTCCCCTTTCCGTGTACCGCATAGATATAACCCTCCTGCTCCAGGATGGCCAGTGCCTTGCGGACGGTCTGACGGCTCACCTGATAGTCGGCGGCCAGCCGGTTCTCCGAAGGGATGCAGTCACCGCTCCTTAATTCTCCCCGGCGGATCTGCTCCTGTAAGTCATGATGCATTTTATAGTATTTCAACTGCTTTTCTTCCATACTTTCCGGTCCCGTTCCTTCTTGCTTTGCTCATCCGCATTTTGTTTTCCGTCGGCACTGCTCCCCGGCATATCTCAATGTTTTTCATTCTCCATCAGAATCAGCCGTTTTAATTCCTCTGCCCCACTGACACGCTCTCCGTCCATGATATCATTGCGGATCACATAATCACAAATCTTACGGTTGCGCTTTTCCGCATCAATGGACAGGATCCGCAGGGTCTTTTCCTCGGTGTCATAATCGGAATCAATGATGTCAGCAATCAGTTTTTCCTTATCTCTTGCCACATAGATAATGTGTGTGGGAAATGAGCGTTTCATAGCGATGGCTCCGCACATATCCACCGGGATCACGGCAAATTTTCCACGATCCAGCAATGCCTGAATGTCTTCCTTCCGTGTGCCGTACCGCACACCTGCATATGCTGTCTTCTCAAAAAAGTTCATCTGATCGAAAGTTTCTTCCGAGACATATTGATGGCCGTATCGCCCCGGCTCCGTACAGTAGTTCACCGGGCGGACAAATAAATTGTCTTCCGTCTCTTCCCCGATACTGTCCGTGCCGCACAGCATCTCCGTGATCTCCTTTTTTCCGGAACCAGAAGGTCCCACCAGTGCCAGCACCGCCGGAGCGGTGATTTTCTCTGTCTTAGAGGTAGATGCCTTCATGATCTGTTTCACCAGTGATACAAATTCCGACATCGTATTCACCGACAAAAGTCCCGTCATTTTAGCATTCCAGGGTTTTCTCATCAATACCGGATACTCGGCCTTACTCTCCAGAATATTATGGATGGCATCATCCAGTACAATGTCAAAATGGACACGATCCTTGGCACTGCCCAGAATAATATTTTCCGGAGGGAGCTCCGGAAACTGGGTCATGATCTGTTCCGCCCGCACTCCCATAAAATGCGGTGACACCGCCGTGATAAAAAAAACATCCGCGATCTGCATCAGCCTGCGGATGCCCCGTTTGGTCTCTTCCGTAGGAATCTGCCGCCGGTACAGCTCCGGATCATTGTAGAATTCCTTGATCACGGAAGTACGCCCTTCGTTGGCCCAGGAAGTGATCTCTTCCATGCGGTAAGGTTCCGCCGGATGATATTTCTCATTTGCCATACTGATGGCAATGCTGTTAAACGGGGCTGTAACGTCGTCCCAATCAATACCGATGCTAGGTCTGAGCATGTCGTGTTCCTCACTTTTCCGGAAATATCCCTGTATGGATGTTACTGTGTCTAGCATAGCATAAACCGTCACACAGTACAATATTGCACCATTTCGATATTACCGGATTTGTCCGTACATGTGGCAATCTTGTTGACATATCAACATCTATGTGTTACACTTCTTGAAGTTGTCGTATCAACATCTTTTACAGGAGGAACCTTTATGCAGGATCGATTCGAAAGATTTGTCATATCCATCACAGAGCTACACCGTTATCTGCAAAAATTGAAAGAACTGGAAATGGGACAGTTGGATCTGAAAGCCGGTTACACCATGTGTCTGTATTATCTCGGAAAGCACCCGGAAGGGCTCACCGCCACACAGCTGACCGAACTGTGCAAGGAAGACAAAGCCGCCATCTCCCGCACTTTAAGTCAGTTGGGTGCCAAGGGGCTGGTATCCTGCGAACTGCCGGAAAATAAACGCTCCTACCGCACACTGTATTATCTGACAGAGGACGGCAGTGCCATTGTCAAAAAGATCAGTTCCCGGATCTATGCCGCCCTGGCTCACGGCGGTGACGGCATGACGGAAGAACAGCGGATCAATCTCTACGATTCTCTGGAACGGATCTCTCATAATCTGGAGCAATATCTTGCCGAGTTTCCGTCAGAGCACCCCTCGGAAAAATGATCCGCTATAGAAAAATAATAGAAAGAATAGGTATATCATCATGGAAAAAATACGTTTTATCACTGACTCAGCATCCGACATGAACAATCCCAGAGCTGACGTCACGATTCTGCCGCTGCACATCCGCTTCGGCGACGACGAATATGCAGACGGCGTCACCATCAGCCACAGAGAATTCTATGAAAAGCTGATTGAATGCGATACTCTGCCCACTACCAGTCTGGTATCCCCCGCAGTCTTCGAAGAAGCCTACGCGGAAGCTGTTGCCGCAGGAGAGACTGTCATCGTAGTCACGATCTCAAGCAAGCTGTCCGGCACCTGCCAGAGTGCCCGGATTGCCGCCGAAGATTATGAAGGCAAGGTCTTTGTCGTCGACAGCCTGAATGCCACCATTGGAGAGCGCATTCTGGTAGAGTACGGTTTACAATTAAAAGATCAGGGTATGGCTACGGAAGAAATCGTAAAGACTCTGGAAGAACAGAAACAGAAAATACATACCATGGGCCTCTTGGATACTCTGGAATATCTGAAAAAGGGCGGCCGCATCTCCCCCACCGTGGCCTTCATCGGCGGCGCATTAGCAATCAAACCTGTCGTTGCCGTTGCAGACGGTGAGATCATCATGTTAGGAAAAGCCCGCGGTTCGAAGAACGGCAGTAACTTCCTGATCCGCGAGATCGAGAAAGCAGACGGTGTCGATTTCTCTAAGCCCTTCTGTCTCGGTTATACAGGCTTAAGCGATGAACTGCTGCAAAAATATATCCAAGACAGCGAACATCTCTGGAAAGACTATGCCAAGGATCTCCCTGTCAGCACTCTGGGCGCCACGATCGGAACCCATGTAGGTCCCGGCGCTGTAGCGGTAGCCTTCTTTGCGCATTAGCTATTCCTCTGACACATGTTTTTTCAGATCTACTCGCAATATAACTTCGTGAATTTATCGTCTTCTACTATACTCTATAAATAAAATCCCGGATACTTCCATTCAAAAGTACCCGGGATTTTTATGTTTATCTTTTGTAACTTTTTCGAATTAAGCAGCCTTCTGTGCCTTTTTAGCCTTCATCTGCTTAGCGAAAGTCTGTACACCTTCTACTACCAGGAAGATAGCCAGAACTGCCATTGCAGCAGCGAAGAGCAGCTGGAACCAGTCACCCCATGCAGCGGTGCCGGCACCGATTGCCTTGCACTTGTTGATAACAGTGATCACTAAGCTGGTCAGGGTTGCAGCAAGCATGAATACCATAGGTACGTAGAACATCTTGTTGTTCTTGCCAACTTCACCAAGCCATGCAGCGACTGCCATCAGAGCGATACCTGCAAGCAGCTGGTTTGCAGCACCGAACAGACCCCAGATCTGGCTTAAGGACAGACCGCCCAGGATACAGCCGATGACTACCATCAGTACAGTACCGAACAGAGGATGTGCCAGAACCTTACGTGCACCCTTGGCATCCTTGTAAGTAGCCTCGCCATCCTTTAAGAACAGCTCGGAGAACATGAAACGGCTCAGACGGGTACCGGTATCCAGACTGGTCAGTGCGAATACAGATACAGACAGAGTCAACAGTGCGTAAATGGTGGTGTAAGCCTTGGATGTCACGGTACCGAACATGGAAGCGATACCTGCAGCGAATGCAGCTGCGGGAGAACTAAACTCACCGTTTAAGTACTTCTGATATACTGCGCCGACTGCTACCAGAGCGATAACACCCAGAGCAGACTCGATCAGCATGGAACCGTAACCGATTGCCTTGGCATCCTTCTCACTTGCTAACTGCTTGGAAGAAGTACCGGTAGCGATCAGGCTGTGGAAACCGGAACATGCACCACATGCTACGGTGATGAACAGCATAGGGAACAGTGTCTGTCCTGCCTTAGGCTCCCAGTTGGTGAATGCAGGGATATCGAAAGTAACATTGCCGGTGAATGCAGATGCCACAACACCGATAAATGCCAGACCGATCATAGCATACAGCAGGAAACTGGACAGATAGTCACGGGGCTGTAACAGGATCCATACAGGAACCAGGGAAGCCACTGCGATATAAACACCAACGAATACGATCCATGCGGTACGGTTCATAGCGAAACCGAAGTTCAGACCAAGAACTGTGATCAGAACGATACCGATGATACCACCGATAGTAGCGGGCAGGGTCTTAACACCCATTCTGTTGGTAATGTAACCATAAATAATAGCCAGAACGATGAATAACAGAGAGATCATAGCTGTGGACTGGTTACCGGTAGGATTGGATACAATACCGAAAGCAGTCTTGCCGGCTTCGTCTGCCACTGTCAGGAAAGTACCTGCAACGATGTTAACGAAGGAAGCGATTACCAGGATCAGCACCAGAAGTGCGAATGTGATGAAGAGCTTTTTCGCTCTGGATCCCATGGAATCCTCGATGATCTCACCTACAGATTTACCGTCATGTCTGATAGATGCGAATAAAGATCCGAAGTCCTGCAGACCGCCGAAGAAAATACCACCGATAATACACCACAGGAATACGGGAACCCATCCGAAGATGGAAGCCTGAATCGGTCCGTTGATCGGGCCTGCTCCGGCGATAGAGGAAAAATGATGTCCCATAAGTACGGCAGGTTTCGCTGCTACATAGTCCACACCATCCTCCTTCTCGATTGCAGGAGTCTTTCTGGTAGGATCGATGCCCCACTGTTTTGCCAGCCAGGAACCGTAGAATACATAGCCGATAAACAATAAAACAATAGCGGCTACTACAATTAATAATGCTGTCATTTGTGTTTCTCCTTTTCTTATACACAGAAATTTTAATTATTTGTAAATACATGAATTGCTCTCGCAGAATCTGCTCCCGCAATTCTAAAACTGTTCGGATTCCGTTAATTTACTTCGTAAATTACTTCTTCCTCACAGTTTTTCGGTCCATAAATTCAAATATCTTGCCATGCAAGCATGCCCGATATTTTGAATTTCTGTACCTTGTATTTACTGTATTGTCTTTTTAACGAGTTTCTTCAGAATCTGTCCGTGGCGGTTGTGGACGATCCGACCCGAAGAAAGCTCGACGACAATCAAACGATAATTACTCCAGCCATGCAGTCCCCAGAGGTAACTCTGATAATGCTTGCACTTTTTCACCTGTGCATAGGCATCCTCTGCTACATGATCGGCCAGAATGATCAGAGACACATCCGTGCTCTGATGATGGGACGACGGCTGTACATCTGCGACACCGCGCTCCCATGCGATGGAATCCAGCTCCAGGAGACGATCCTTTGACAAGGCCTCCTCCGTTGCAAAATACACCGTCTCATTGGTATCGATATCTGCAACTTTTGCTCTCTTGATCAAAAAATACTGTTCATTATGGGAACCGAAAACAGCTTCTGCCGCGAATGGCGGTTCAACGGCTTCTGTTTTCACATTGTAGTATACCTGATACGAGCGAAGTAATCGTTGTAATACTTCGTCGGAAGTAAGTGTCTTTTGTAATTCCATTCTCATTTCCTTTTTAGCATGCGTAATCGTTTACATTTACGTTCATACACTAATAACTTTAGCACTTTGAAGTGCCGAATGCAATGGATATTTCAGCATTTCTTTATACTTTTTTAATAAGTACGTGCTTTATCGTTATATATTAGTCCTCTGTCAGCTTATTTCCAAGGTGCAAATTTAACCTATATACCATTACAAATTTAATCTTGTCACCGCCTTAATGATTCTTCTCTTCCTTGATCTCCCAGTGGATCAAAAAGGTCAATGCCGCACGGAGTCCGATGATGCCCGCTACCGTGACGATCTCCTTCCAATCCCGTACAATTACTGTCTTCAATATCTCACTGCACAGCTTGAATTCCAGTCCGACAGCCAGTCCCTGTGCCAGTGTGATCTTCATATCCGGCACTCTGCGCACATAATTGTAAAATCCCTTTACGCCGGAAATGATGATAACAATGACGCCGACAAATTCAAAGAACAAAATTGCCACCTGCACAATATTGTTCATAATGTTTTCCAGAAATTCGATCAGTTCCATGCGCACCCCCTATTTCGCTTTTCTTCTCAGATTACGTTTTCTCTGTGTGGTCTTCTCTGTATATTCTATGCACATTTTTCCACATATCTGTTATTATCTTACCGTATCCGTGGGTGTAACGCAAGCGATATCGGTCTGTTATTTATTTTTCCGCAGTTTCCGGGGCATCCTTCGCATTTAGTAACTCCTGCATGGTGTGCCATCCCAGAACCGCACATTTTACTCTGGCGGGCATATGGGCAATATCCTGCAGTACGCCGGCTTCCTCCAGTTCATCCCGTTCTTCATCGGTAATGCCGCCCTTGATCATCTTAAGAAACAGATCTGCCAGATGCAATGCTTCTTCCTTGTGTCTGCCGATGATCAGTTCCAGCATCATATCCGCGGAAGCCTGGGAGATCGCACAGCCGTCTCCTTCAAAAGCACCGTCCACGACTACATCGTCTTCCACCTTCAGTTCCAGGAAAATGTCATCCCCACAGCTGGGATTCACGCCTTCCAGGATCAGATTGGCATCCTCAAGCTTATGCTTATGATACGGATGCAGATTATGCTCCGTCAGGATCTCGTTATAAAATGTCTTATTCTCCATAGCCCATCTGTCTCCTTATCTTTGCAAGACTTGCAAGGAATGCCTGAATCTCTTCTTCTGTATTGTAGACACCTAAGCTTACTCTGGTGGTGGACAATACTTTCAGATGCTGCAATAGCGGCTGTGCACAGTGATGTCCGGCACGTACCGCGATATGATCCGCATCCAGAATGGAAGCCACATCATGCGGATGCACACCATCCAGTTTAAAGGTCACGATACCGTGATGGTCTTCCGCCTTCCGGGATCCCAGGATATGTACTGCGGGAATCTCCTTCATGCCGTCCATCAGCATAGCAGTCAGCCTGCTTTCTCTCTCTTCGATAAAGTCAAAACCGATCCCCTGCACATAGCGGATGGCTTCTGCCAGCGCATACGCACCGGCGCCGTTGACCGTACCCGCTTCGAACTTGTGGGGAACTTCCGCCCACACAGCTCCGGTGCGGCTGACGGAATCGATCATCTCTCCGCCACACAGAAAAGGCGGCATCTTTTCCAATAATTCTCTTTTCGCATATAATGCACCGATTCCCATGGGTGCATACATCTTATGACCGGAAAATGCCAGGAAGTCCACATCCAGATCCTGTACATCCACTGCCATATGCGGCACACTCTGCGCACCGTCCGCCACAAAATACGCCCCTGCCTCATGGGCGATCCGGGCAAACCGCCTGATATCGTTTTTGCAGCCCAGTACATTGGATACCTGTGTCATCGCCACGATTTTTGTCCGCTCGCTCAATGCCGCACGGAATGCTTCTTCGGTATATTTTCCGTCCTCTGTGCACTCTAAATATTTGACCACAGCGCCTGTTCTGGCTGCTGCCTGCTGCCAGGGCAGGAGATTGCTGTGATGTTCCATAATGCTCACCAGGATTTCATCCCCGGGCTTCAGCACCAGAGTACCGAAGCTGTATGCCACCAGATTCAGAGCTTCCGTGGCATTGCGCACAAAAATGATCTCCGCAGCTTCTTTGGCGTTGATAAACTTTTGCACCACTTCTCTGGATTCTTCATATTTTTCGGTTGCTGCCTCCCCCAGCTCGTATAATCCGCGCAAAGGGTTGGCATTGTATTTTTCATAAAATTCTCTCTCTGCTTCCAGGACACAGGCCGGCTTCTGGGAAGTCGCCGCAGTGTCCAGATAGATCACATCATTTGTATTAAGCAGAGGGAAGTCTTTACGGATCTCGCTCACTGAAGTACTCATGTTTCCTCCTCGTCTTCTCTGCCCAGGAATTCCTGCACCTTCTTACGTGTTCCGGCATCCGGAATCTTGCGGCAGACCGCATCCACCTTGGCCATTGCCATCATCTCGTAGATCTGCTCTCTGGTCATACCTCGGCTCTCTAAGTAGAATAACAATTCGTCATCGAGTTTACCGATCGTCGCGCCGTGATTACCTTCCACATCTTCCTCCGCACAGAGGATCAGAGGGATCGTCTGGTTCACCACATCATTTGACAGAAGCAGTACATCCTCTTTTTCATTGCCTACCGCACCCTTGGCACCCCATTTGAAATCAATAGTGCCACGATACAGCTTAAAGGCATGATCACGAAGCACACCGCCTGCCTGCATATTGCTCCGGGTCTTTTTCCCTTCATGCAAAGCGATATAATTCATATCCAGTCTGCCATCACCGCCTACAATATAAGCGGTATCCGTATCTACGCTGCTTTCTTTTCCCTGCAGTGTGGTCTTACAGCCCAGGTAGGTATCTTTTCCACCGAGGATCAGCTGGATCACTTCCAGCGATGCTCTCTCTTCGCAGAGTGCACCGATGTCGTTCAGAAAAGTGATGCCGTCACCCAGTCTCTGTACCTGGATCAGACGGATCTTCGCGCCTTCCTCCAGATATAATCTGGTGGATACCGCAGCCTGACCTGCTGCCTCTTTTTCGGAAGAGAAATCCTGGATCACGGTGATCTCACTGTTTTTTCCGGCTCTCACCGCCACAGCGTCAGCCTGCGCAGTACCTCCCACATAGGAAAAATCAAGGAACATCGGCTGCTGTACTTTCTCTTTTTCCGGCACGGCTGTCTGTAAAGCTTTCACACCTGCCGTGGCAAGCAGACCGTCCATATCTTCTCCCATACCGGAGTCGATACCTGCAAATTCTGCATTCCAGACAGCAGTCCCATCCCCAGCCTCAGGGGATACCGAAAGTGGTTCGATTTTCTTCACTGCTTCCGGCAGCGTTGCCTTCACAGCACCTGCTGTCGGAATTTCTATTTTTTCTAACTGCGTCTCGTTCATGCGAAGCCAGTTCCATGTCTTCGACGGCAGTCTGTTAATGATCATATGATATTCTTTTTCCATACTAATAACTATGCCTTTCTCAAAACCTGTAAACTTTTCGTCGCATTACCCGATACTGCCCTTCATCTCCAGACGGATCAGATTGTTCATCTCTACCGCATACTCAAGCGGCAGTTCCTTTGATACATTGTCCGCAAATCCGCTGACGATCATCGCTCTCGCATCCTCTTCGGAAATACCGCGGGACATCAGATAAAATACTGCTTCATCACTGATACGTCCGATCTTTGCCTCATGTCCGATGTCGGCATCCTGGGTACGGATATCCATCGCCGGGATCGTATCGGAACGGGACTTGTCATCCAGCATCAGGGACTGACAGGACACGGCGGATTTACTCTTCGCCGCACTGTTTTTCACGACAACGGAACTACGGAAGGTACTGATGCCGCCGTCCTTGGAGATAGATTTCGTATTGATATAAGAAGTCGTCTCCGGTGCGTTATGAACGACCTTGGTACCGGTATCCAGATTCTGACCTGCTCCCGCAAAAGTGATGCCGGTGAACTCCGCTCTGGCTCCTCTGCCGTTCAACACGCTCATGGGATACAGATAGGACACATGGGAGCCGAAGGATCCGGACACCCACTCGATCGTGCCGCCCTCTTCCACCAGTGCGCGCTTCGTATTGAGGTTATACATATTTTTAGACCAGTTCTCGATCGTGGAGTAACGCAGTTTCGCATTTTTCCCGACGAACAGTTCCACGCAGCCGGCATGGAGATTCGCCACATTATACTTCGGTGCGGAACATCCTTCGATAAAATGCAGATAAGCACCCTCGTCGACAATGATCAGCGTATGTTCAAACTGTCCGGCTCCCGGTGCATTTAACCTGAAATAGGACTGCAGCGGAATCTCTACGGAGACTCCGGGCGGTACATACACGAAGGATCCGCCGGACCACACGGCACCGTGCAGCGCTGCGAATTTGTGGTCTCTGGGGGTAACCAGCTTCATGAAATGTTTGCGCACCATATCGGCATATTCGCCATTCAGGGCACTCTCCATATCGGTATAGACCACACCCTGGGCAGCCACTTCTTCTCGTACGTTATGGTATACCAGTTCGGAATCATACTGGGCGCCCACACCGGCGAGAGACTTCCGCTCCGCCTGGGGGATTCCCAGTTTTTCAAATGTATCTTTGATGTCTTCCGGCACTTCGGACCACTTGGCACTCATATGGGTGTTGGGCTTTACATAGGTAACGATATCCTCCATGTTCAGACCCTCGATAGAAGGTCCCCAGTCGGGAACTTCCATCTCATTGTAGATCTGCAATGACTGCAGTCGGAAATTCGCCATCCATGCGGGATCGTTCTTCTTTGCGGAGATTTCCTCCACAATGTCCGGCGTCAGTCCTTTTTTAATACGGTAGACGTCTTTTTCCTCATTGCGGATATCGTAAATACTTCTGTTGACGTCTTCCACGTATGTCTTCTCTCGTTCGCTCATTCAGACTCAGGCCTCCTTTATGCTTCCAGGAAACGTTCGAAACCGTGCTCGTTGATCTCGTCTACCAGGGAAGCGTCTCCGGATGCCACGATTTTACCGTTCACCAGGACATGTGTCTTATCCACATGAAGGGACTCCAGGATCCTGGTGCTGTGGGTGATAATTAACAGTGCACCCTTTTTGTCCTTCTGGTACTCTTCCACACCCTTGGATACCATGCGTACCGCATCCACGTCCAGACCGGAATCTGTCTCATCAAGGATAGCCAGAGAGGGCTTTAACATGAGCAGCTGTAAGATCTCCGCTTTTTTCTTCTCACCGCCGGAAAATCCCACATTCAGATCACGGTCTGCATAGGAAGGATCCATCTGCAATACTTCCATGGCCTTCTCCAGTTCCTTTTTGAAGGACCACAGTTTGATACGGGAACCTGTTCTCTGCTCTACTGCATTACGGATAAAGTTGCGGAGAGAAACTCCGGGGATCTCCAACGGATTCTGGAAGGACAGGAAAATACCGTCCTTTGCTCTCTGATCAGCGGTCTCCTCCAACAGCTCTTTTCCCTTGAACAGGATCTCGCCACCGGTCACCTCATAACGGGGACTTCCCATGATGGTATATCCCAACGTGGACTTACCGGCACCGTTAGGTCCCATGAGTACATGGGTCTCTCCGGGCAAAACCTCTAAATCTATTCCATGAAGGATGGACTTATCCTCTACGTTTACGGATAAGTTACGCACCTGTAATAATTGTTCTGACATATACTTCCTCCTATCTCTAGCACTTAACTAGGAATTATTATATCATTATATACAAGCATGTACAAATATGCAACATATAATTCCTACAAAAGCACCGTACATTCATGCGTAATTGTATTACACTTTGCCGTGATGCGATTCCCGTCATGCCGTCTGCTAACAGATAAGCCACTGTAAAGGCTTCCTTGCTCCCTTACAGTGGCTTATCATAATACCTTTTTAATGTTATTACACTTCCTCGGTACCCAGGAGATTTCTCATGCTCTTGGTACTGATCCACAGTGTAGACGTATTGTGCAACAGCGCAGAAGTCGTAGGCGGAATCAATCCTGCTACGCCTGCCACGATCAGTCCGGTATTGATACCGACGATCAGGCGGTAATTTTTATGAATCCGCTCCATCAGGGCATTGCTCAGCTCCTTCAGGGTAGCCACTTCATACAGATTATCCGCACCGATGGTCACATCCGCGATCTCTCTGGCGATCTGGGCGCCGTCACTGATGGCAATACCCACATCCGCTGCGGAAAGCGCGGGAGAATCGTTGATACCGTCTCCGATCATGATGACTTTATGGCCTTCCTGTTTCTCACGTTCTACGAATTTCGCCTTATCTTCCGGCAGTACTTCGGAATAGTACTCGTCCACGCCGACCGTACCTGCAATGGATCTGGCGATCCGGTCGCTGTCTCCGGTCATCATGACCACTTTGCCTATGCCTAAATCTTTCAATCTTCTGATTACTTCCGGAGCTTCTTCCCTGAGGGGATCTTCGATACAGATGACTGCTGCCAGTTTTCCGTCGATTGCCATATACAGATGAGAATACTCCTCGGACAGATGATCGAACAGTTCCTGTTTTCCTTCCGGAATCTGTGCCTGCTCATCTTCAAAGACAAAATGATAACTGCCGATGATGATCTTCTTGCCTTCCATCGTGGAAGAAATGCCGTGTGCTACGATATATTCCACTTTGGTATGCAGTTCTTCATGCACCAGTTCCTTGCTCGCCGCTTCCCGTACCACCGCTTTTGCCATGGAATGAGGGAAATGCTCCTCCAGGCAGGCAGCGATCCGAAGCAGTTCATCCTCCGGCTGTCCGTTAAAGGATACCAATTCTGCTACCGTGGGCTGTGCCTTGGTCAGGGTACCGGTCTTGTCAAATACGATGGTCGTCGCATCCGCCATAGCCTCTAAGTATTTACCGCCCTTGACCGTGATCTCGTAAGTGCTTGCCTCACGGATCGCAGACAGTACCGCCAGCGGCATAGACAGTTTCAGTGCACAGGAAAAATCAACCATAAGTACAGATAATGCCTTGGTCACATTCCGCGTAAACAACCATACCAGTCCGGTGCCCAGGAAAGTATAAGGTACCAGCTTATCTGCCAGATGCTCCGCTTTTCCTTCCAGAGAGGATTTCAGCTTCTCGGACTCTTCGATCATTGTCATGATCTTCTCGTATTTACTGGAGCCGCCGGTCTCTTTGACGCAGACAGTAAGCTCCCCCTCTTCCAGGACAGTTCCGGCATAGACGGTTCCGCCCATGGTTTTTCTCACCGGAACAGACTCTCCGGTCAGAGAAGCCTGGTTCACCATGCCTTCTCCTTCGGTCACCGTGCCGTCAAAAGGAATCACATTGCCCATATGGATCCGTACCAGGTCGCCTGCCTTGATATCGGACGAAGGCACCAGAATCTCCTGCCCTCCGCTCATGACCCATACCTTATCAATGTTCAGGGACATACTTCTGGCCAGATCACCGACGGACTTTTTATGAGTCCACTCCTCCAGGATCTCACCGATACCTAACAGGAACATGACAGAGCCGGCGGTATTGTAATCACCTCGAAATACAGAAACACCGATTGCGGTCGCATCCAGTACCGGTACTTCGATCTTGCCCTTTGCCAGTGTTTTCACACCGTGCCAGATATATTTCAGGGACTTTGCCGTCGTGATCACGGAGCGTATGTCCATCGGCAGGAACAGTTTCATGCCGTAGTGCATCACGACTTTATTAATAAGCTGATCCTTGTACTCCCTGTTCATCTCTCTGCCGGAATTCGCAAGGTATTGTTCGGGCACTTCTGTGCTCTGATAATTAAAATTTTCAAGCGTCTTCAGAGCTTCTTCTCTGGAGCCGGTATAGACTACCGTGACATCCTGAGTGCGCTCCTGAATCTTGGCACTGACGATATTTTCCTTACCGTCCAGATAGTATTGCAGCGTATCTGCCTGTGCAAAGCTCATACGGCTCTGCAAAATATGAATTCTGAGTCTCCCCTTTATCTCATGTTTGATCACAAATTTCATAGATGTATGCCTGCTTTCATTACTCTCTCACGAAAACACCTGCGATGCCAAAGCCGCAGGTGTCCGTTTTGTTGCATTTATCTCCATGTTTTTCGGCATGTGCCAACTTTCGAATGCTTAAGCACAAAGTTGTGTATATTCCATGTTATGATTACTCTGCATCTGTAGCAGTCTCTACAACTTCAGCTTCGCCGTCAAACTCCTGTGCTGCCTGAGCCGCTCTGTCCTCGTTGATCTGCTGTGCTTCAGCATAGATGTCTTCAGCATTCTCCTGGATCGTGGTAGCGGTCTTCATCACGCACTCTTTTGCACGCAGAACAGCTGCGGTGCAGTTGGTGTACAGCTTCTTTGCGTCCTTACTGGACAGGATCTTGATACCTGCGGTTCCGAAGAGAACGCCTGCTGCAAAAATACCTGTTTTTGCTTTGTCGATGTTTTTCAAACACTTTAACATAACTATTTCCTCCTGTGTAAATCTGGTCTGAATTTATGTTTTTATCTTTTTTATGAGAAGATATTATAACTAATTGATTTTCAGATTTCCAGTTTTTTTCTTTTGTTGAGAAATTTTCTCAAGAAAAAGGCCGGCGGATCAAAATCCGCTGACCTTTTTGTACTCCTGCAATTTTTCCTTTGCCGCAGGAGTTAATGTCCTGGGCACCTGAATCTGAATCACGACATACTGGTCGCCGTGCACGTTTTTATCTTTCATGGAGACCACGCCCTTGCCTTTCAGGCGGATCTTGCTGCCGGACTGGGTACCTTCCTTTACCTTGCACATGACATCACCGTACAGCGTCGGCACACGGATCTCTCCGCCCAGAGCTGCCGTTGTATACGGGATGTTGACTGTGGTATACAGATCCTGTCCGCGACGCTCCCAGCCGGGCTTCTCCTGTACCGTCACTTTCAGATACAGATCGCCGTTTTCTCCGCCGGACATGCCTTCTGCACCTTTGCCCTTCAGACGGATACTTTTGCCGGTGTCAATACCTGCCGGAATGTGTACCTGCACCGATTCCGATTTGCCCGTTGCAGGATCACGCAGTGTAAATGTCTTGTCGCAGCCATGCATTGCTTCGTCAAAGCTGATGGTAATACCGGATTCCACATCCTGCCCTTTGCTCTGATAAGCCGCTCTGCCGCCTCCGCGTCCGGTCCCTTTTTGTCCCTTAAAATACTGTCCGAACAGATTGTCGAAGATGTCTTCCTCTCCGCCAAAACCGTCAAAGGAACCGGTGCCGAATCCGCTTCCTCCGGTGCTGTAGTGGAACGTACCGTTACCGAAACCACCGAATCCGCCGTTTCCGAAACCGTCCGTGCCTCCACCGTAACGGAAGCCACCGTTTTTTGCCTGTTCCTGATACTGTCTGGCCGCTTCCTCGTTAAATCCTTCCCGGAAAGCTGCAAATCCATAAGTATCATACAGTTTTTTCTTCTTTTCATCTCCGAGTACATCATAAGCCTCGTTGACCTCTTTTAGTTTTTCCTCTGCCACAGGGTCTCCGGCATTGGTATCCGGATGATATTTTTTTGCCAGTTTACGATAGGCTTTCTTTATCGCTGCGGCATCCGCACTTTTGCTGACACCCAGTACTTCATAATAATCTCTTTTCGTTGTCTTCGTCATATTCCCTCCATTCTGCCCAACCGGTGAGCTGCACTACATAGACGAATCCTTAATCCAAAAATCAGCCGTGCAGTAACCCTGCACGGCCGACTCTTAATTTCATCTTATTCACAATTGTCTGCCGTGGCAGTCGCTTGTTTCTCTTTTACGATTCTTATCTTAGCACTCTCATTTAGCACTCGCAAGAGGGGAGTGCTAAAATTTTTATGAAATAATTGTAAATATTACTGCTATGACCTTCTGTACTTTGCAATGGTCTCCATCATCTTATGGAACTCCAGCGGCTTGGACAGATGCTCATTCATGCCCGCTTCCTTGCTTCTCACAATATCATCCGTGAAAGCATTCGCCGACATCGCAAGGATCGGCACGGCAGCGGCGTCCGGCCGGTCGAGTGCGCGGATCTGCCTTGTGGCCTCCAGGCCATCCATCACCGGCATCATGATATCCATCAGGATCATGTCAAATGTGCCCGGTTCCGATGCCCGGAACAGTTCAAAGGCGATCTTGCCGTTCATGGCCTTGATCACCGTGACACCTTTTTCGTTCAGCATGTATTCGACAATTTCCATATTCAGCTCATTGTCTTCCACTACCAGGATACACATGCCTTCCAGCGATAAATTGCCCGCTTGTGCATGTTCCGGATACATCACAGCATTTTTGTCTTTTTTGAAGTGCATCAGTACACGGAAAGTGGTGCCGACGCCCTCTTCACTGGTGAATGACAGATCTGCGCCGATACTGTCCGCAATCTTTTTGGCAATCGCAAGTCCCAGACCGGTTCCGCTGAAAGTCGTCCGGGCTTTGTTTTTCTTATGCTCCTGTGCGAAAAGTTCATAGGCATGCTGTTGGAACTCTGTGCTCATGCCGATACCGGTATCCGCACACAGGAACTCGAAAGTCACCGTGTCATCGTCTTCCGCCACCTGACAGCACTCAATATCTATGGAGCCGTTTTCTCTGTTGTATTTTACCGCATTGGACATAATGTTCTGCAAGATCTGACGCACATGCACCGGACTTCCGATGACATGCCAGTGTGCCCCTTCGTCCGGTTCTTCCATCAGGAATCGCAGTCCCTGTTCCGCTGCCTGCGTCTCTACCGCCTGTGCGGTATTCTTCAAAAGCTCCTTCAGGTCAAATGATTTCTCTTCAAGCTGGACCTCGCCGGATTCCAGTTTACTCATATCCAATACGTTATTCACCAGTTCCAGCAGGAAATTGGACGCCGATATGATCTTCGTAAAGCAGTCTATGGATTTCTTCGGATTATTCTCCACGGACAATCCGATATCCGCCATTCCCCGGATTCCGTTGATCGGTGTCCGGATATCATGGCTCATCCGGCGCAGGAAATCCGTTTTCGCCGCATTGGCACACTCCGCATCTCTTGCGGTCTCACGAAGCTGTTCCTGATATTCCAGTTCTTTCTTCCTTTGCTGCGTCACATCACGGAACACCAGCATAACCGACTGAATACTTTCGTCGTTTCCACGCTGCTGAGGGATCAGAAGTGCCTGATACCAGTTGCCACTTACATGTTCGAAGAAAAATCCTTCAAAATTTTTCCCGTGCAGACGCCCTTCCATCGTATTCACATCGGCAAAACGCGCAAAGCCTTCCCGATATCCTTCCGCCACCTGTGTGATCCGGAATTTTCTCAGCATGTCCATGGCTGTTTCCGTTCCGTTAAGTATTTCCTTCAAATGATCCGAAGCCACAATGACCTGCCAGGTATTTTCATGAATCTTCAGCATCAGGTTGGCAGAATAAATGCTGGCGATCGCGCTGGTCAGGTGCACTTCTTTCTCCAGGTAATCCAACCGTTCTTCCCTGCGGTGCCGGAACCACAGCAATGCCAGTATTCCCAGCAGGAAATAGCCGATGACCACATAGCTCATGGACGGCATACGATCTTCAAACACAGAGCGGGCCGGATAAAATACGTACAGATAACGGTCCCGGTATAAAGTATGCATCCCGTACCAGGTATCACCGTCTACCCGCAGCCTGATCAACCTTTCTCCGTGGGAACTGTCTTTATAAGCGGCATTTTGTTCCGCCACATTCGTAACCGGCCAGTCTGCCATGGATAATCCCTGTAGTTCTTCGATATTGCTGCCCACGATCTTCTGTCCGTCGGTAATGACGGTCACTGCATCATGCCGGAACGTATCCCCGGCCAGAAGGGAAGCTAAAGACAGATTGTACCGGTCATTGAGTATCTCCGTGATATCCATGTAGCAGACGATCACGCCCTCACTGTCTTCACGGGATACGGCAGCATAATTGTAATATCTGTCATCCGCCTGAATCTGTCCGGCATAAATTTTCTTTGGCATTTTTAAAATATTGCCGACATTACTTTCCTGAAGAATTGTTCCCAACAGATTTCCGGCAATGCTGTCGTCTCTGTCCACATTGCATTCCACCCGGCAGTCGCTGTCGAGTACGATGATCCCGGTAAGATACTGATACGTCATATATTTTTGCAGGTTCTCACGATCCGTCAACTCCTCCTGCGTCATATTGTATCTGAGGTTATTGGCCTTATTGATCAGCGCCTGCAGATCTTTGGTCGTATTTCCCAGCTCATAGTCGTCATATTTATCGCAGATGGTCTGCAAATAATCCAGCATCTGTTTTGCTTCCGACAAAGTATCTTTTTTCTCCAGGACGGTCACCAGCCAAAACGCTCCCAGAAATACGACGATTCCCAATGCGATCAGCAGCAGCCACCATTTCAACCGGATCCGATATCGTTCGGAAGCACGTGTTTTCCCTTGTTTATCTTTCTTCATTTTGTGCCTCCGTCATATAAATTCAGTTCGACATCCAGACCATATTTTTCCAGTATCTGCGCCGTAGTCCCGTCTTCCGTCATCTCGGTCAGTGTCTGCGTCAGCTGCGTGGCCAGATCTTCGTTCTCTCCCTTGCGGAAAGCCACACCTATCTTTGACTGCAGCAGATCCATATTCAGATACCGATATTCTCCCGGATATTGTTCCGTGTATAATTTCAACGCGCCTTCATGGCCTATCATGGCATCCACGTAGTCTCTGCGCAGTGCCATGAACACTTCCCCAAGACTTTGATAAGTCACAAAAGAATCTACCCCGGCAAGTTCCGGCACCTGCCCGCTTAAGATGATCTCTTCCGAAGTAGAATCCGCCTGCACCGAGATTTTCTTTCCCGCCAGATCTTCCACGCTCATGATATCGCTGTCCTGCGGCACTACGTAAACACGTCTTGTATACAGATACGGACCGGCCCAGGTATAATCGTCCTCTCTTCCCTCCATGGTCAGACAGGTCCAGAGGCAGTCCACACCGCCGTTTTTCAATGCCTTGGCACGGTTGTCCAGATCAAGTGATACAAATACCGGCCGGTACCCCATACGCTTACAGGCTTCCGTGGCCAGTTCCACATCGATTCCCGCATAACCTTCCGTATCCGTATAAAAATAAGGGGCATACTCTGCCCCTCCTATGACCAGCTCAGGCAGGGATGCGTCCAAAACAGACATTTCCCTGCCGCAGGAACATAACAATATCATATTTATGATGCTAATCAGTAATACCAGAAATCTCTTTCTCATCTGTTCCCCACAAAGTCCTATGTTTCCCTGTTTACATTCTTTTGTACACCGGGCTTTAAAGCTTGCCGCCCTTAGAACCGCCGAAGCTTGCGGAATTCAGGATATTCGTATCAAAGGTAAAGGTCAGTCTCTCCTCGGTACGGGCTCTCTTCAGTGCCAGATCGATCATACGGTCCAGTAACTCTTTGTAAGGAACCCCTACCGGCTCCCACAGATAGAATGCCAGGGATCCGGGGATCGTATTGATCTCGTTAAAATACAGCTTGTCGTTGTCCTCATCGATCATAAAGTCAATACGGGATACACCGTTACAGCCCAGTGCCTTAAAGGATCTCACCGCCAGTTCACGTACTTCCTCTCTCTTCTCCGGAGATAATTCCGCAGGGATCTTACGGGATACACTGGCCATGCCCTTGGAACCGCTGCCTTTGGCATTGCTGACGTATTTATCTTCGTAGCTTAAGATATCTTTGGTATGCAGGGGCTCTTCGCACTCGGAAGCAATCGCCTCGTTCTCATCTCCCAGTACGGAGCAGTTGATCTCACGCAGATTGGTGATTGCATGCTCTACAAGTACTTTTGTTGCATATTTGAACGCATCATCGATGGAATGGGTCAGTTCCACACGGTTCTTAGCCACGCTGATACCTACGCTGGAGCCTAAGTTTACGGGCTTTACGATCACGGGATAACCCAGTCCCTTTTCCACCTTATCCAGTAAAGTCTCCATCTCCGCATAATCAGCCAGTGTGTACAGCTGTGCATCCAGCACCGGTACATCACATTCCTTCAGTACAGCCTTCATGATATATTTATCCATGCCAATGGCGGATGCCGTTACGTCACAGCCTACAAAAGGAATGCCCATGGTCTTCAGATATCCCTGGAAAGCACCGTCCTCTACGTTGGTTCCGTGTACTACCGGGAATGCCACATCGATCTCTACCGCTTTTTTCGCACCGAACATTTTCAAAGGATACGGGGTCAGGAATACTTTTCCATCCTCGTTTGTCATGATGACTCTCTGGGACTTTTTCAACAGTTCATCGATATTTTTGTAGGATTCGATCTTGCCGATCTCCTCACCGATATACATCTCATTTCTCTTCGTCATATACACCGGGATCACTTCGTATTTGTCAGTGTCCATATTCATCACAGCCTGAATACCGGAGATTACGGATACTTCATGCTCTACGCTTTTTCCTCCGAATAACATTGCCACTCTTGTTTTCATCTATTTTTCCTCCTAGTAGTTATCTGGCAGATCATTTTCCAGCAAAATATATTTATGTCCCTGTCCCTTGATTGCATAGGCATAGGACACAGCTTCTTCCAGCTTGTCGAACACGGGACATTTCTCCTCCGGGAAACCCTTCTCCAGCACACCCTCTCTGATGGGCGCAGTATGTCTTCTGCCGACCAACAGGATATAATCGCAGCAGTCCGCCGCATAGTTGCCGAATTTATGGTTGTATTCCGCTTCCTTGTCTCCCAGTTCCACCATACCCGGCGTGATCAGGATCCGGATACCGTCGAACATGGCGAGAGTCTCCACCGCTGCCTTGGAGCCGGCAGGATTGGAATTGTACGCATCATCAATAATGGTCACCAGACCGTGTTCACGCATCTGCATCCGGTGAGGTACCGGCTCAATGCGGCGCACGGGGATCCGCAGTTCTTTCAGGGACATCCCCATTCTGTGAGCTACTGCGATCGCACCCACCACGTTGATGACATTATGCGCACCGATGAGACGCATCTGAAAACGTTCGCTCTCACCGGACGGTGCCACGACAGTGAACTCCGTACCAAGCTGAGATACTTTGACATCCTTTGCGCAATATCCTTCGCCTTCTTTTTCGGAATAATAGAAAATCTTTTCCGGTGTTTTATCATAAGAAGGAGAAGCCGCCTGCTGCCCGATATACTCATTGTCCCCGTTTAAGAACAGCATCCCGCCTTCGGGCAGGGCGTCCGCCAGCTCGAATTTGGTCTTTTTGATATTTTCCATATTGAAAAAGGTCTCTAAATGCTGCGGTCCGATAGAAGTGATCACACCGTGCTGCGGATGCACCATATCGCAGATTTCCTTGATATCTCCCACATGACGGGCTCCCATCTCGCAGACGAAGATCTCCGTCGTAGGCTTCAGGGAACTGCGGATCGTCCGCACGACGCCCATAGGCGTATTGAAGCTCTCCGGAGTCACCAGCACATTATATTTTTCCTGTAACAGGGTCTGTAAATAAAATTTCACACTGGTTTTGCCGTAGCTTCCGGTCACGCCGATGATCGTAAGCCCCGGGACCTCCCGAAGCTTTCTCTTGGCGTCGTTGATATAGTGCTGATTAATGCCGGCTTCGATCGGATGATTGATCACATTCGCCACAATATTCAAAATCACATGAACCGATACCAGGATCAGGCACAGCCCCGGGATACGCTTCATTCCGGCAAATCCCCACACAAGCGCAAATACCGCCGCCGTAAGGATCAGCTCCGTGGCAAGCATTCTCTTCACTCTGGCTGTGTAGACTAATTTTTTCTTCGTATTCATCCGCTTCATGGCACGATATACCACGAAGATCAGAATCAATACCAAATATTCGAAAATTTCAAGCGGCAGATAGGGAAAAGCACAGGTCACCGCACCAAGTACCAGCCCGAAATACAGGATCCACTGGAGTCTTATATTCTTCTTCAGCCAGTGAAGATGTTCTTTATTCTTATAGCCGTTCAGCTGAAACATATGCATATTGTACCGCATCGCATAAAAATATGCAGGTACCGCAAGCACAATTGCAATAAGTGTACGCAGAATCATCTCAGATATGCCTCCATAATACCTCTAAACTGCGCCGGTTTCTCCAAAAACGAGAAATGTCCGGTTCCCGGGATCACTGCCAGTCCGCTATTCGGAATCTTTTCTTCCATAATATGAGCATCCCCGATCGGTGTTGCTGTATCCTGATCTCCCCAGATCAGCAATACTTCCTGTCTGATCTTCGGAAGCAGTTCTGTCAGATCCTCATTCACGGCCTTCACCATGCACTGCCGCATCATAGGGGTCGCATTGCGATAGTCCGCAGAGCCCTGTCTGCTCCTCCAGTCATCGATCACTTCCGGGAGCAAAGCATAGACAAGCTTCATATTCAGTATCTTTTTCAGCATTTTGTATCTGCGGATCTTCCATTTCTGTGCTGCAGACCGTTTCGGCATGATACCGGCACTGTCGATCAGAATGATATTCGTGATCTCAAAGGGCAGACTTTCCCTCGCAGCCAGCTTGATGATGACACGGCCGCCGTAGGAATGACCGATGAGGGTCGCCTGCTTTACCTGTAAGGCTTCCGTAAATTTGCAGAAAAAATCTGCGAATCCATCCACATCCCAGGGTTCCCGCGGTTCATCGCTTCCGCCAAATCCGGGGAAATCAAACTGGATCACCCGGTATTTACTGCCGTCTATCGCACCGGCTACCGAATCGTACACACCCAGATCCGTACCCCAGCCCTGCAGGATCACTGCTGTTTTTTCCCCGGTTCCCGTTATTTTATAACATATATTATATCCGTCTACTTCTATATTCATTGTAATCCTTATCTCTGCACACACAGATTTATTATAAACTCACGCAAACGTGTTGACTCTCATATCATAAGCCTGCGAATTTCACATCCCGCTTCGCGGGATAATCTTCCGCAAGACTTCATTATAAGCGGAACGCGCCATAATAGCAAGCCTAACGTAACCGCAGCTTATTTCTCATGCCCATCTTCCGGCTTGTCAGCCAGGAACTGACAGAGTACCTCCTTCAGTCTGCTGACGTTTACCGGTTTCGACAGATGTCCGTTCATTCCGCTGGCCAGCGACCGCTTCACATCTTCATCAAACGCATTGGCACTCATAGCAATGATCGGCACTGTACGGCAGCTCTCCCCTGGAAGCTTCCGGATCTCTCTGGTTGCCTCGAGTCCGTCCATTACAGGCATCATGATATCCATCAGGATCAGATCATAATATCCATCGGGTACCTCTTTCATGCGTTGCAGTGCCTCTTCTCCATTGTATGCACTCTCGACCGTCATATTGCAGTCTTCCAGCAGAGTTCTTGCGATTTCCATGTTCAGTTCATTGTCTTCCACGACCAGGATCCGCTTACCGCCGAAATCAACCTCTCTGTCGTAAGTCTGCACAGTCTCCGCGTCGTCTTCCGCCCACTTTAACCGGATAGTAAAACTGAATGTACTGCCTTCCCCGGGAGCACTCTGTAATGAAATATCGGAATCCATCATGTGCACCAGTCTGCTGCTGATGGCAAGTCCCAGACCGGTTCCCTGCTTTCTGGCATTCTGGGACTGATCCGCCTGTTCGAACTGCCTGAAGATCATCTCCTGCTTGTCCTTCGGAATACCGATGCCTTCATCTCTGACAGCAAAATACAGCTCCGAAGTCTCATCATCCACACCGGTTTCCTTTACCGTCAGCCACACTTTCCCGCCGGGATCAGAATATTTGATTGCATTGCTGAGTAAATTTACCAGCACCTGATTGATCCGCAGTTCATCACAGATAAAGCTGTGATGCTGTAAGTCGATCTCCTGTACAAAATGCAGATCTCTCTCTGCGATCTTTGCTTCCAGAAGTGATTCCAGCCCCCGGATCATCCGGTCCAGATTGCTCTTTGCAAGTACCAGACGCATCTTGCCGCTTTCGATCTTGGACATATCCAGAATATCATTTAACAATCCCAGCAGATAATTCGAAGAACTGCGGATCTTCTGCAGGCAATCCACCCTGCGTTCTGTCGTCTGTCCTTCCTTCAGTGCGATCTCCGTCATACCGATGATACCGTTCATCGGGGTGCGGATCTCATGAGACATTCTCGCCAGGAATTCGGATTTTGCCCGGGCGGACTGATCGTGCCGCTGTGTATTGATCTTATTCTGAATAACAGAGCAGATCTCATTAAAGTGCTTCCGCACCTGCCCGTGTTCTGTCAGCGCGGGATCTTTCGTAAACAGCAGAATACTGCCGGAATAGGTTCCCTGATCCGCCATATGGAATACAAATCCGGAATTTTCCGAAAGGAACGGTTTCAATGTCGGATCCTGCTTTACCTGATCCGTGATCGGCAGGATCTCCTGCATTTCTCTGATTTCAATGTATTTCTGGTATTCAGAGCCGGTACAATGGACGATTCCATTCCAGTTACTGTATTTTTCCGAATCTCCCCAATGATACCACAGACTGTTCACCAGATACTCCCGGTTAAACTGTGTGATGATCAGATCATCCAGCTTATAATGCTCTTTCAGCTTTCTCGTGAAAATATCCAGCACGACAGACAGTTCACCGTTTTTATCCAAAAGATTTAACGCCAGTGATCCCATGCTCATCTGTTTCCAGCGTCCCAGCGAAGCGACTTCTCCAAACGTAATATTGCAGGGTACATTTCTTTCTCTGTCAGACAGTTCGGTGTATTCCACATCATCCTGACGCCCATATCTGGCGATCTGTAAAGCCTGCTTTGCCTGAGCTACCACTGTATCAACGGATGCATTGTTCCCTGCGGCGGCAATACCGCATTTATAATTCAGCGCCAGCATCTTCTCATCTGTCATAGCTGTGAAAAGGCCTCTGGTCTCCTGTAACAGTGCTTTTACATTTTCTGCCGTCTGTTCCGGAATCCACAGCATGATCTGCGCCGCACCGGCACGTACCGGCACCACATGACCGTAGGATGCCTCCTCCAGCTGCTTTGTCAACAGCTTTGCCAGCTGTTCCAGGATCATATCACCGAATACCAGCCCATATCTTTCGTCAATGAAGTTCAGCTGTTCTACATGCAGCAACACCAGCACACCATTTTTGCAGGCCATCGCCTGTCCCATTGCTTCCATGCCGCTATTTAAACGATAGAAAGAAGTCACCGGATCGTAATACTGTTCCTTCTCCTGCTCTTCTTCCAGAAGCTTTCTCTGATTAATATTGCGCACACAGCCGACCAGTCTGTCAGGCTCTCCGTTTTCATCCGGGATAACCGTTCCCGTCAGATTGATCCAGATATAATCCTCGGAATTTTTATAACGTGCGCGGAACTCCACATTCAGGTCTCCCGTGGCTCCGCGGATCGTACGAAGTGCCCTGTCACGATCCATAGGATGAATATATTCGCCGTTCACAAAGGAGTTCGTATAGTCTGCAAAGCTCCATGCGCCGTCCTTGTTCTCATCATTGACGACTTCCAGAACCTTTTCTTTTTTCCGCAGGGTGAAGAACACATCCTGAGAGCTCTCCACCGCAATACGGTATCTCTCCTTCTCCTCCAGAAGCTGCGCCGCCGACTGTCTCTGCGCATCCGTCAGATTCTCCACGACATCATGCAGTTCATCGATCTCCAGAATATTGGAATCCTTGAAATCATGGATTCCCTCCACGCCGCCGCGGACACTCTCCATCAGCCGGTATACCGGTTTCGTCACATGGCGGATCAGAATATAAGTAAGCACCGCCGCCAGGATCAGACTGCCCACGATCATTGCCGTCATTTCAATATAAATACTGCGGCCAAAACCATAGATAGAATCCTCTGCCACCAGTCCGCACAATACCCATCTGCTATCCTCATACGGCACATTGCTTCCGTAAAGTTCCAGCGGCTGCATCACCGCATAAATATGCTGGTTACCGACTTTCGCGCCATCCACCTGATACAGGTAATTCTCTTTCTGTGGCGTAAAGGTCAGCACGTCCCCGCTTCTGGACACCGCATCATAAAGTGCACCCTTTCCGACGACACTTCTGTAGCTGCCATCCTCCTGTTCCAGCATCAGGACATATCCGGCATTCAGCCTGCTGTCCAGATCCTGCACGGAAAAATAGCTGCTCAGATAATTCACACCGATCTCTACACCCAGTACACCGTAAATCTCATTTTCATACATTAACGGCACGGAATACGTGATCATCTGATGATTGTCCATGTAATGATCTTCCAGAATAAAAGCCGGTGACCAGTAGCCGAGATTCGACATTGCCGTATTTCTGTGCTCAAGCGCTGCCTGATACGGTTTATAGAAAAAACTGTCTGCCTGTCGGTTTCCCGCTCCTGCCAGATCAAAATCCGTGCTCCAGGAATTGTCCAGTGAAATGGACAGGTTCTGTGACAACTGTTTGCTTCCGCGCTCCAACAGCAGGTCCGTATTGCTTGCCGTCTTATTCTGTGGATCAGAGTCTCTCAGGAAAAAACCGCTGTACTTCGACTCACTGTCTATGGGAGCATCGTTTGCGAGTACCACAAAAAGACCGGATGAGGTATTATACTGCAATACATCCACCATATCCGGGAAGATCTCTTCCAGATATTTTTTCTGTGCGCTCTGCGATCCCAGAAATTCCGAGATTCCCATGTGTTCCGCATCCAGCAGTTCTCCAAGCGTATCTGACAGATAGGTGCTCTCCCTATATATCGGACGCCATTTCTCGATCATATCATTTTCCAGAACTACCTGTCTGTTCTCTACCACGTGCTGATCCATCTGGATCGCATTGTTCTCCAGATTGGAACGGATGCCGCTGAACACCAGCATCAGAAACGGCAGCAGTCCCTGCAGAAACACAATGATCAATAGCGGAACAAGAAATATTCTTAACAGTGTCTTCTTTTTCGTCATGTATTATTCTCCGGCTGCTGCCTGTTTTAATGCTTCGCAAAGTCCCTGATACCAGTTCTCAAACGATTCCTCGGAAGTATACCCGGCGATTTCTTCCTCTCTGTCCGCACCTGCGGCAACCGCTGCTTCGATTGCTTCTCTGTCCGCTGCCGCCTGATCGGACAGGTTATAATCCAGTACTTTTCTGGTCTGATAACCGTTCTTGAAGCTCTTGGTCGTGTAATACTGCGCGGAATCTGCACTCTGCATCACGGTTTTCAGGCACTGATAGGTCTTGTTGCTGATCTCCAGATTATCTTTCTGAATCACCTCATCCAGAGCTTCAATGCTGTTCGCTTCTTTTAATACCGGCATATAACCGGAATCGCATACAAAACGCATATTGTTTTCCTGCTGTGTAAACCACTTCAGGAATACGCAGGAGGCGTACTCATGCTCCGGATCCGACTTGGTCACTGCCATGCCGGCTCCCTGCTGTACTCTGACGTTCTCTCCGCCTTCCATGATCGGTGCTTCCATGGCAAGACATTCGATCGGATAGCTCTGATCATTTTCCTCGATTGCATCAGGGAAATACATTGCGGAAGATGTGGAACCGGTGTATGCCAGAATATCTCCCGTCTTCGCATCATCCGAGCGGAATCTTCCGTAAGCTGCAAAATATCCCTTCACATAGGGCACATAATAGTTCTCCCACAGACGGTGGAGCGGTTCTCTGTCCGTATTGAGCGTCACTTCTCCGTTATGTACTTCAAATATCTCCTGTCCCATCTGGCGCATGCCGATGACAAAGTAATTGGACATGGAATCTCTGCCGTAGAAAGCCTTACCGTCACCCTCTACATCCGGGGTCTGTGCGTCCGTCCATTCATAATAACGTTGTGCTACCTGCACGACGCCTTCCAGCGTCTTAAGCTCATCCAGAGTACTGCCTGTGGCCTCCGCAAACGGTTCCCAGTCCGTCTTGTTTAATAACATGATCTCTGTGGATTTGGCTACCGGCATCAGATACAGGGCACCGTCATCGTTAAAATATCCCTCTTTGATGTAGGAATCCACATAGCTGTTCAGCTCATCTTCCGTATAATACTGCGTCAGATCCGCCAGCTTGTCCTCTTTTTGTGCTGCGTAGGCAGTATCCGCATAGGATGAGAAAATATCCGGGAGCTCCGAAGCTCCTACCTCGCCGTTCAGTGCAGCGGAAACAGCCGCCTCCAGGTCCGATACGGAACCGTAGCTGTAGCCTTCCACATAGATGCCCTTCTCCTGACCCACCGTGGCATTGAACTCCTCTATCAGTTCATCAAAAGTAGCCTGCTGGGTACCGTTATAATAATGCCAGATCGTCAGGGATACCGGATGCTCCGGATCCAGCTTTACAGATGTACTGTCCTTACTGCCGCAAGCCGTAAGCAGCAAAGCTGCCATACCCAGAGTTACTGCGGATGTTATCATTTTCCTGTTGCGTTTCTTCTGTTCTCTCATAAATCCTTCTCCCTCTTACCTATGCCTTGTTCCGCCATGTTCTGACCGCGGTGAGATCTTTTTCCTGTTCCACCTGCGTCAAGCGGTCAAACGGTACCAGATCCTTGTGTATTCTCTTCGCCGTATCTTTTCTCTTACCATCTTCCGGAACGCCGTATTTCCAGTAATTCAGGAAATAGAACCTGCACCACCGGATATGTTCCATCTCCACCAGCATTTCCTCCGATGTATCGGGTGGCATGGAAGCGATCACTTCTCCGTAATTCGCCGAGGAGATATTGGATGCTTTCAGGAATCCGGACAAGTTGTTCCAGTCCGGGTCTCCGCCGTATTGCTCTGCATAATGTGTATTCAGCGAAATCGCCCTGCGGATCAGCTGCTGTCTTCTGATATTTTCATCGGTCAGGACTTCACTGTCCCTGCCAAACGGGATCAGATTGTCAAAATCAAGATATTCCGCAAGCTCTCCCTCTTCCGGTGCGTAATAGTACACCGGTGCATTTTCCGCCCGCACCGCGATGGTCTGCAGTCGTTGTGCATCCACCTTCTCTGCCACGATCACGAGATCCGAAGTTCCTATGCTCTCCCAGATTCTGTCATCATCTTCCCTGTAATAGTGAAGTTCATCCGCATTCATAAGCGGCATCGCAGGATGTTTGCTCTCAAATGCACCGTCCCGGGATATTACATGATATTCAATCTTTTGATCCCGGGAAAACAAGTTCAGCTGCAATCCGCTTGCCAGGACATTCTGCGCCAGAGCACCGCTGCCGTAAACAATCACCTTTATATGCTCCTTGCCCGCATTCCACAAGGCGATCCTGTTCCACAGCATTTTGGAAATTGAACTGTTAATGTCAAACAAGGTCACGTTCTTCATTTCCTTCATGCACCCAAGTTCCAGATCACGAAGTCCCAGATAAACCTCTTTCCCTGCAAGTTGATCCTTATGCTCCGCATAAAATGCAAGATTTTTCTCGTCTGTCGAGAATAAGATGATCTGTGATTTTGCATATCCCTTGAAACGGTCTCCGGGATAGATCACTTTGGTCTTTTTATCAAATGCGATCTCCACATCTTCATCCGTATATACCGCCACAC
>JBNMHS010000020.1:0-39887 GCA_050872885.1 Acetatifactor sp. | reverse complement strand
GTCTCACGGATGACATTTTTACGGGGAGCAGCGCCCATAACGGCACCGATCTCCATACGTTTTGCCACATACGAAGGATGATAAATCTCTTTTACGAAGCCGGTAGCCAGACCGATCTGGTTACCGTAAGAGGAGTAGCCGCTTGCCGCGCCTCTTACCAGCTTCTTCTGGGACAGCTTGCCGTGCAGCGTCTCGGATACGGGTACGGTAGGATCTGCCGCACCGGTGACACGCATTGCCTGATATACATAACCACGTCCGGACAGGGGATCACGGATGGCTCCGCCGAGGCACGTAGCCGCGCCACCGAAAGGCTCGATCTCTGTAGGATGGTTGTGCGTTTCATTCTTGAAAAATACCAGCCACTCCTCGGTCTCTCTGTGATCACCGTAATCCATCTCCACGGGAACCACTACGGAGCAGGCATTGATTTCGTCGGATTCTTCCATATCATCCAGCTTGCCGTCTTTTTTCAGCTTACGCATCGCCATAAGAGCCAGATCCATCAGGCAGACAAACTTGTCCTCTCTGCCCTTAAAGATCTCTTCTCTGGTATCCAGATAGCTCTGGTAGGTCGTCTCCAGCGGAGAACGATAATAGCCCTCGCCGAATTCCACATCGGTCAGCTCCGTGGAAAAGGTGGTATGACGACAATGGTCGGACCAATAGGTATCCAGTACACGGATCTCCGTCATGGAAGGATCACGCTGTTCATCATCATGGAAATATTTCTGAATATGCTGGAAATCTTTGAATGTCATGGCAAGTCCCAGAGATTCATACAGCGCTTTTAAGCTGCTCTCGTCCATATCTCTGAAACCGTCGAAAATAGCAACATCGGCAGGATCGTCATACGCTGTGATCAGAGTATCCGGCTTTACCATATCGGTCTCTCTGGAATCCACAGGGTTGATGCAGTAAGATTTGATCTTGGAAAATTCTTCGTCGGACACCTGTCCTTCGATCATATAAGTAACAGCGGTACGGATCACCGGTTCCTCGTCTTCTTTCAGGAACTTCACACACTGCACTGCGGAGTCGGCTCTCTGGTCGAACTGTCCGGGAAGGAACTCTACGGAAAATACTCTTGCATCCGCAGGAATCTCAATCGTCTCTTCATACAGATCATCTACGGGAGGCTCGGAAAATACGGTCTTGCAGGCTCTTGCAAATACCTCGTCCGAAATATTCTCCACGTCATAGCGGATAAACTCACGAACCTTCGCCACATCAATGCCCAGATAATTTTTCAGTTCATCGTGCAGCTCTTTTGCCTTCACGGCATACGGCTCTTTTTTCTCTACATAGATACGTCTTACGTTGCCCATGTCTCTCCTCCGAAATTAATTTACTATGTGCATCTATGGCATTTCCCCGTCGAACCGCTTTCCTGCAGTCCTAAACACAGGGAGCATCACACCATATAAACAGTATCATACAACATCCTATATTTTCCCACAATAGCAGAAAACAACAAATTTAGATAGATTTTACCTTCCTTTTTGAACGGTTCGTCATTCGTGCAGTCTGTGGATCAGCCGGTACGCAATGTCCTTCTCACAGATCAGTGCTTCCGTGTGGGCAAAAAATACGATACCGTCCGTAGGTGCCAGAATGGTCTCCCGTACGGAACCGTCGTAAGGATCGATGATCTGCGCCATCTCCATGCCGTAGCGCACATCATCCCCGGCATGCACTTTTCCGCGGAAAATACCCGCCCGGTTCGTAGATACATCACTTAAATCTTTTTCATATAATACATGACTGATGAATCCGGAATGGCTCTCATAGCGGATCAGTCCCATACGCTTCAGAAAACGCAAGACGGCTGCCACTGCCTGTCTCGCACTCGCTTCATCGATCTGTTTATTTTGATTGGTATACACGGAAAATGCGGCCGTCATCTCATCCTGCCAGTTATAATTCAGTGTCTTCGTATCGATCGGCGTCGGTTTACGCACCACGACATACGGCAGTCCGAACAGATTGGCCAGCGAGGTGTTCTGGTATCCGGTCTCCATCATACGCACATGCGGTACGAATTCTCCCGGTCTGTAAAACGAAGTGAACTGGATCCCGTAGACATAATCTCCGATCTCTGAGATCAATGCATTGGTCAGGCGGTCTGCCGGTTCCCCGTAATCATTGCCCGGGAAACTCCGGTTGATATCCGCCTCTTTTACCCCGAAAAATCTCCTGTCGATATTGACGGAATAGGCATTGATGGTCGGGATCACCAGAATCTGTTTGCCTGCGCTGATGCACCCGTTGTTTTCCAGTTCCCTGAGTGTTTTTACCAGCTGGGAGCAGATATACATCTGCTGGATTTCATTGCCTCTTGCGGCTCCTACGATGCAGGCAGACTTCTCGCCCTTTCCGAACTGAAATCCTTTGATATGCATATCTTCTCTATAAGTAGAATGTATCGTATAAATATCTCTTTCAAACATAAAAATCCCCATTTGTATTTATTCCGTCAAAATTCTTGCCAGCAGATCCCCTTCATAGACTACCGGATACGCTCTGAGTGTAAACAAAAGTCCGCCTCGCTCCGTCCTGATCTGCTGCTTTACCGTTCCCTCAAAAGGATCCACCACTTCACCGATCAGATCCCCTTTTTTCACATAGTGATTGTGTTCGATCAGTGGCAGAAATACGCCATCCATGCGACTGCGGATGAACTCCACCTCTCCGTCACTGGATACCGCAGGTTCCTGCACCTTGGGAGCCGGTCCTGTCCAGATGCCCATTTCACTCATGATATGGAAAATACCGTCCACCACCTGATTACCGAAGGATGTGTGGATATTATGTCCCTGTCCCATCTCCAGCACCAGCGTCGGTACCCCCAGCAGGTTCAGGGAATGCGCCAGCGTAGACTCATGTACCGTAGCTGTGGCATTCATCCAGATCATATCCACGTTGGTCATCTTGGCATACGGCAACAATGCATTGGCAAATTCTTCGCTGAGACGTACCTGCGGAATCTCCCTCACGAAAATGTCACTGGCATGCAGATCAATGCAGATATCGGAACCGATTATGGAATCCACAATGGCTGCCGTGATCCGCTCCATCATATCGCCTCCGGCATCTCCCGGAAACATGCGGTTCATATCCATATTCATTCGGGGCAGCGTCCGGCTCGCCATATCGATTCCCAGCGGATTGAGCGCCGGATAAATATCAACGATTCCCTTCAGATACTCCGGATGTTCTTTCACCCTTCGTACCGTCTCATAACAGATATACTGTCCTTCCAGTTCATCTCCGTGAATACCTGATACCAGACTGATTCTTGCGGGATTTTTGATTTCCTCCCGGGGCAGGATCCGGTTCCTCCGGATCGCCAGATGTTCTCCCACAGGCAGTTCCATACTTATGATGGTCTCTATCATTTTTCCTCCTTATACACGAACAATGCTTCAGGACACCATCTCCCTGAAGCATTGTCATCCGTCGATTATTCTTCTTCCACGCCTAATCCGCGTAACAGATACAGAATTTCGCGATCCACAGCCTCCGCCGTCACACCGATCGTCTGGGCTGAAATCTTCAGTCCTTCCAGTACAAACATAATATTTCTTGCGGTTCCTTCACAGTCATCACACACAAACTCACCATTATCCACACCGGCCTCGATCAGCTTTTCTATGATCTTCACTGCGGAATCAAACTGTTTTTTCAGAATATTATCTTTCTTGGGCAATTCGTTTTCAAAATAGAATTCGTAGGTTGCCTGGGTCAATGTATTCTTTTTACGGAGAAGTTCTTTCTTCTGTTCCTTCAGGAACAAAAGAAGAATATCTGCGGCTGTGGCATCCTCCGTGATACTGTCGGAAAATACATCATCCGCTTCCTCGCTCTCCATACGCAGAACTTCCATAAAGATCTGGCTGGTATTTTCAAAATACAGATAGAGACCTCCACGGCTGATGTCGCAGGCTTCCACGATATCCTTCATTGTTACTTTTTTAAAGCCTTTTCCCATAAATACTTCTCTGGCTTTTTCTACTATGTAACGCTTTTTCTGTACTGATTTTTCTCCCATGAATCTATCCTGCCTTTCCCCACTCAAACCTTCTCATTCGCCGGAGCTTTATCCCAGAATTCGATAATCTCCTGCATCTGTTTCAGAACCAGATAAAAAATCTGTTCCGACACGGCCTCACTCCACAGATTCCCCTTGGTACGTCCGCCGAGAACATATTTGGACAAAATACCTCTGAGAACATCCCATTCTTTCCATCCGGCTCTCCTGATCACGTCCCGCTCGTCCTGATGGGTCCGGATATGATGTCTGGTATATACATAGGCATAATTGCGATCCATCAAAGGGCTTTTGGAAGCCTCTCTCACGAAATTCAGAAGTGTTCCGTCATACACCGGGAAAGCTACGGAATTCGTCCCGATATCCTGTCCACTGTATATAGAACTTGCCCTCTTGCCCGCGCTCTGTTCCAGCCACGGCAGATAGGGAAGTAACGGTCTCACCGCCTGCTTATATGATTCCAGCAACTGCTCTCTGTATTCACTGCTCTGTTCCATACCCCAACATACCTTTCCGTATACGGTTTTCCCTGAAAATATCACTTTTTTCGGAAATAAATGTAAAAGTGACACATATGTAGTTTTATTTTATCACATTTCTATCAAAAGTACAGTAGAAAATTGTAGGTATTATGGTGTATAATGTGTAATAAGTATTCGTAAACATGAGATGAGGTATGAGAATGGCTGGAATTGTATTGGAGAAGGGTAAAAACATATATAGCTATGGTCAGCCTATGACCGCACTGCATCTGATCACAAGCGGCAAAGTAGATGTCACCTATCCCGGAGGCGCTTATTCTCTGGGCAAGGGAGATGTGATCGGCATCTGCGAAATCTGCTCCGAGATCCACCTGCTTGGCTATACTACATCGGAGAATACTTCAATCCTGACATATCCTCTGACAAGCCTGGACTCCCTGAATGATATTTTGCAGAAACATCCTGACGTGGCCAGATTATTTTTATTGTCCTGTTTCCGTCAGATCAATATTCTGTTGAACCGCAGCTCCATCTCTGAATTGAACTGCAGCGAACTCTATCGCACTCTGACAGACGACATTGCCACTTACACTTCTCTGTGCAGCCGTTACCGTCTGCCCGTGAGATCACTGGAACATTTCGACGAGTTGAACGCTTTCCTCGGGGATGATTCACCCGATATCTGGCTGAACGGTTATTATATGGGATTAAGCAGGATCCTTGCTTCCGACAATTACCGTATCCTCGTGCAGGAATCCGATCTGTCCATCGGTATGCTCAGAAAAGGCAGTCTTGACTTCCGGCGTACCTATCAGAGTCTTGAGGAGCAGTTCCATTATCTGCAGCAGGTGGGATCTTTTTATTTCCGCGAATCCGGCAATGACCTTTTTGATTTTTATACCTCTCTTTATTACAAATTGGGTCAGGATAATGACGACAGTAAAATCGTATATGACAGGATCCACCGTATGCTCTCTAAAGCCGGTGACCTTTCCTTTATCGATCAGGAGTTGTTCGTTTCCCGGTCAAAGAACTTCCAGAGCAGCCTGAATCTGATGGAATCCGCCGATTCTCCCGACAGCGCTTCTGACGGAGATTCCGAGATTCTGGGCAAACTGGCCGGTTCCCTGAACACTATTCTGGAATATGCCGGTCCGGATCTGGATACCGTGACCAGCTTCCGTCAGCATGTACATGCGTACAAGCTGTTGTCCGACCGTGCTTCCCAGGATCAGGATGCAGCCCTTCTGCGCAAGCAGCTCACAGAGGAATTTTATATGCTGTACTCTCTGCTGTTCACCCAGACACTGGAGCAGCCGAATATTCCCATGCCCGTGAAGATGTTCCTGTATTTCGGTTATGTGGACGAGGAACTGGCAGGATTAAAAAACGCAGTTACCCTATATCGTCTGGCAGAAAACATGTCGGATCACAGTTCAACCGGTGTCTACACCTTTTACGACTGGCTGATGGCGATCTTCCGCGGCAAAAAGTCTCCAAGCCGGAATGAATTTGACCAGGATTTCTCCGATTACATCCATAAGCAGAAAGTCGGCGGCAATATTACGGATGCCGAGCTCAAGGCACTGGAGAACAATCCTATGGCTAAAGTAAATTACGAGCTGCGCAATATGTTCCCTCAGGTCAATAAGATCACTTTCGGACGGATCACCACCTTCTGCCCTCTTTTCTGTGCAGATGATGTATTGAAGGATCTGGAAAGCTCTTACGTCACCGTATCCCGCGTAGCGCAGATCCTGGAGGATATCCGCCGTGTGGATTATACGGCATTTTATCGTGAGAGTCTGGACATGGAACATATAGATGTCATGGGAAAAGAGACCATCCATCTGGAATATCTGCCGGATATCATCCTCATGCCGAACGTCGGTATCCGCGGTGTCATGTGGCAGGAGATCGAAGGAAAACGCCGCAACAGTCCCGGTCGTATGGTTTTCTCTATTTTCCATCTGGAAGATCTGAAGACCACCTTTACTCACCTCACCGGTGAATTCCGTTGGGAACTCTGCAAGAGAGTCCAGGGTAACCGTTGGAACGATGTCTCCATCAACTCTCTGACCAGTGAATATTTTGACTATATCCAGTTCTACCGTAAGAACCACGATCTGAGCACCGAGGCTAAGGAAAAAGTAAAATCCAGCCTGCAGCGTGCGAAGAACAGTTTCAAGGAAATGTTCGTAAGAGATTATATGCTCTGGGTACTGTTCGAAGGTGCAGGTTCACCTCGTCTGAACAAGGTCGCCAGACAGATTATGTTCACCTACTGCCCGTTCCCAGAGGATATCTGTGCTATGCTTTCGCAGAATCCGCTTTACGCAGAGCTGCTGGATCGCCGTAGGATCAAGGTAGCACAGGGACTGCATCATCTGGATGTACTGACTAAGAAGCTGCAAAACAGTAATATCCCGGTTCCCGAGACCGTGGCACAGGAACGTTATTATCTGAGCGGTAATAAGAACGCATAAACGATGGTTTGTCTTCAGACAAGCTTATAAAAAGGATTCGCCTACGTTTTTGATCGCAAGCGAATCCTTTTTTAAATACATTTTTGTAAATTTCTTTTCAAATCTCTGTTTAAATCTCTGTTATGCATCTGCCAGCTGTTTTCCAAGTGCCCTGCATTCTGCAAGAGCATCTTCATCCGGCGTCTCCTGACAGATCAGTCCCTCACCGTTTAAAACGGTAGCTCCGGCTGCTTCCATGCGTGCTGTCCAGTCTCTCATCCATTCACCGTCACCCCAGCCGTAAGAACCGAACAATGCGATCTTTTTGCCGGATGCAAATCCTTCCACATCGCAGACAAACGGCTCCATCTCCGATTCTTCCAACACCTCGGCTCCCATTGCCGGACAACCCAGTGCAAACTTCGGTGCTGCCTTCAGCTCCTCAAGATTTGCTCCGGTGACAAACACCACTTCCGCTTCTTTTCCCGCTTCCCGGATGCCTTGTGCGATAGCTTCCGCCATTGCCTGTGTGTTGCCTCCCTGGGTCCAGAATACTACGTTGATCTTATCCATATCGCTTTCCTCCGTTTTTAATACATTTGTGCTTACATCCTATGCGGCCTTATTCCCGCAGATTTCTATGATTTCTGCCATTTTTAATCCATAATGCAACAATTGAATCAGATTTTCTTTGGCATATTCATACTTTTCAAAAAGTCTCTGCTTTTCTTCTCTGTTCTCATATACTTTCCAATAACCGGTACAGAGACTGTTTTTCCCCCGATGCCTGATAAACCCTTCTACATCCTCCGGCGGATACCCAAGTAAAAGTCCCAATTCATGTGGGAAATCTGCTTTCCCCTCCTCGTAATTTTCATAACGCTCACAGAACACCGGCAATACTGCATCCAGTGAAAGATCTTTATATCCTTCCTCTTCCAGAAGTTTCTTCACCCGGCACATGCTTATGTACTTTTCCAGCGGTTTCTTTTGATACAACAGCATTACCACTTTTTCCTCTGTCTCCAGCAAAGGGTACACGGAAATAAAACTGCCTTCTGTGATCTGCTCCACCTGTGCATATCCGGCAGGAGAAATCGTCAGCAAATTAGAAAGCTTCAGTCCTGTGATCACCGGTGCACACTGTAACGCCAGCTGCAATTCTACATTGTCCGTTTTCATTCCACACAGGATCTCCCATGTCTCCTGACTCAAAAAAACATCACCTCCGTTTCGTAAGTTAGTTGTAACTAACTTTGTACTAAATAATACTGAAAAAGGCAGCTCCCGTCAAGGGAACTGCCTGATAGAAATTCTCAAAAATTCTCAACCGTAATATTTACCCGGAAGATTCCTTCTCCCGGTTCGATATCGATCTGGCCGTGGTTGCGTTCGACAAGGTCTTTCAATATCTCCAGGCCATAGCCTTTTCGCCCTTCCTTTTTAGGTGCGGTCATATCTCTGCTGTTCTCCACACAGATATGCAGATAATCTCCTTTGACTGCCGCCTTTACTGATAAAAAAGCCTCTCCCGTCTTTGCAGTTTCTGCCGCTGCCGTCAGCGCATTTCTGGTCAAATTAGATAAAATGCTGCAAATCGCAACAGGATCCAGCTTCAGCTTTTCCGGAATTTCCAGATCGTATTTTAATTCTACACCCTTTTCCCGGCAGGTCCGTTCTGTTTCTCCCATAATAGCGTTGCATACCGGATCCCCACAATACACATACTCCGCAGTAGCCGCTACGGCATCCGTCAAAGTTCCCAGCATCTTCTCTGCCTTCTCATATTCCCCCTGGTGCAGCAGTTCCTGCAGCACCATCTGCTGATTGCGCATATCATGTCGGATTTTGGCAAACTCTTCCCTTCTCGCTTCGATCTCATGGTAATGATTTCTTGCCATTTCCCATGTACTTTCCACTTCACCGAGACGCAATTTCAATTCCTGCATCTGCTGTTGCCTGAGAAGCGTATACAGAAGCATTCCGTCCGCTACCGCTCCCAGTGCTGCCGCAAGGAGAATAAATCCCGTATAGACAGACATTTCCAGAAAGGTCTGCTGATTAATTGCCATAATCATAAAAATCTGACTGATGGGGAAGATGCTGAATGTGATCACTACACTGAGGTCCTGGGATTCTTTTCCAATCACTCTTTTCCATACGACCAAAAACAGTTGGAACACCACTGCTGTCACGGCACATACAAACACTAACAACAGCACCATGACCGGAGAGGTGTAAGACAATTCCGGAACGTAATCCAGATACTTGCCCAGCAGACCGATACAGATCATCTCAGACATCAGTGCCAGCAGATATTCACATACCATGAACACCACTTTCTGCCAGAGCAATCCTTTTAGAAAAAAAGCTGCATAGGCAACCGTGATGATCCCCACCGAAAACAGGGCACAATATCGGATCACCGTATTTTCATTACATAAGAACTTGACCACAGCAGCCGGGAGCTGTGCCGCCATCAGTCCCAGAGTCATGACACCTCTGCCTACGTTCTCTTTTTTCGGCGCAAAAGCATAGCATACCACCATACTGTCCAGCCACAGATAAACCAGCCATAAAAAAGCACTCATTCCGTAACAGATCATAACATTGCCCTCATAAAACGAAAATATTTATCCCGGGAGGCACTGTATCTGGTCTTGCTGACCGGCAGTACCGTTTGGTCCTGCATGGTTACTTCTTTCATTTCGATTCTGCGGATGTATTGCATGTTCACTAAAAAACTCTTATGGATCCGCACAAAGTCCTTGCTCAGCTTTTTCTCATAGACATCCAGTTTTTCATAGACCGAGATTTCCCCATTCAGGGTATGTATCAGGATCTGGTGCGCATTGCTCTCCAGATAACGGATCTGATTGCTGGGTATTTTTTCCGTAGTACCGCCGTGCTGCAGCACCAGCGCTTCACTGCCGAATATTTTCTCCCGTACCTTGTCCAGTAATTTTTCCAGATTCTCTTTTTGTACAGGTTTTACGAGGAAGCCGCACAGATTCAGTTTTTCCCAGAAAATCTCCTGGGAAAACTTATCATTATATGCCGTCACAAAAATAAACTGTGTCCGGGGACTCTGGCAGTTGTACTGTGCAGCGTATTGTATCCCGTTTTCCGCACTACCGTTCCATTCGATATCCATAAAGATCAGATCATACGTCGTACCGTTTTTTTGCGCTTCAGTGAGTTCTTCCAGCGTCCCATAATATTCGATTCTGCTCACACCCGGATAATCCTTCAGCAATTGCTCCATGGACTCCAGATAACATTTTTCATCATCACATACCGCTATGTGCATCTATCCCTCTCCTAAGATTTCTGCCGTACTTTCCTTGTCTTACTGCTTCTGCTTGTTTCACCGATTTCTCACTTTTACTGATTTCTGCGGTCTATCCCGGTATGATGATAGTACTCCGCCTTGTCCTGATACATTCGCCTTTCGGCTTCCGTCAGCAAATGATCTTCTCCTACTGCCGCAAGTGTGTTCACTGCGGAACCGACTGCCATAACCACTTGTTTTTCCTGCAACAGGCGCTTTAACTCTTTGGTTTTCTCGTAGAGCTCTTCCGCGCTGTTTCCTTCGCACAGCACCACCAGTTCATCACCGCCGATACGGAACAGGCCATTCTCGTCAAATACCGCTTTCAGGCATTCACAGCACCGCCTGATCAGGCGGTCGCCTGCGGAATGTCCCTCCTGGTCATTGACGCGTTTCAACCCCGTGACATCACAGTACACGACACCGATTTCTTCTTCCGGCTTTCTGTCGGCAACATATTTTTCCATGGCATACCGATTCCCCAGACCCGTTAAGGGATCCGTATAACTCATATATTCCAGTTCCCGTACCAGATCTCTGCGTTTCATGGAAGAGACGATGAAATGTCCCATGATCTGCAGCAGTTCGGTTACATATTTGAAATATCTGGCCGGTGGGTTGTCCACTCCGTAGAATCCGATGACTTTCTCGTCATCATACAGCGGCACAACCACCAGGGAATGAATATTTTGCCTTGCCAGTACTTCATACATCTGCGGATCGGTATCTTTGATCTCTTCCAGGTTTTCTGTTACAATATTCTGATTTTCCCCGAACTTTTGATACCACTGCGCACAGATCTCGGGCGGCAGATCCTGCAGTGTATCCTTCTCCGGGGTAACCCCTTTCGCTACCCACTCATACGTGTTATCGTCATGATTGTGATCGTTCTTTTCAAAGATATAAGTCCGGTCTGCCTCCAGGATGCTTCCTAAGAATTCCAGTAATACCTGAAGTGTCTGATCCGGTGTCGACTGTCTGAGCGCCACACGGATCGCCTGATTGATCTCAGATTCCATATTCCGGTAATCCATGGGATTGGCCTCTCTGTCACTTAGGTTTCCGCAATCAATTGCAATCTCCATGCGGTATTTTTTACCGTTCTCTTCCACCAGAGTATCTTTGATGTGGAGATCTTTCTTCAACAGCGTATTATAATATTCCCATTCCTTAAAATAGCCGGGCTGCAGTTGCTCATTGTTGCAGATGCTGCAAGGGGCAGCATTCCCCTGCAGTACCTCATAGCACTTTAACCCGACAATTTCCTCATTGCTCTGAAATCCATAATATTTCAAAGCTTTTTTATTCATATATACCAGTTCATAAGTCTCCGGATCCGCCACATATACGAATTCATCCAGATTCTCAAAAAATTCCCAAATTTTTTCCATGTATACTCAACCTGCTCTGTTCTTTCTTCCCCTCTTAACTGTTTAGTATACACTTGCAAACGCTTTACGGCAAGCATGTTCTCTCAAAAAAGTCTGCAGCAGTCTGACGTCATCTGTGATCACACCGTCTGCGCCGGTTCCTGCGATCCATGCCATTGCCGCAGAAGAGTTCGCCGTCCATCCGTACACTGATTTTCCCGTATAGTGAATGGCATCGACCATGTCGGACGTGAGGTTTTTACCCTCAATACTGTAGCTGTCCGCATAATCCAGATCATACTCCGTCTCGTCCAGATCGTGTGCAATGTACACTGTAGAAATCTCCGGTTCCAGTTCCTTCACCGTCTGCAGAATTCCTTTATTCATCGATCCTATGATGCATTCCTCTGTCATATCGTATGCCGTAAGCAGGGAAATCACATCTTCCTCCAGATGTTCCTCCTGACCGGTATATTTTAATTCTATCATGAGGCAGATTCTGCCTTTTGCACAGGCAAGCATCTCTTCCAGTGTCGGAATCTGTTCTCCTCTGTAGGCAGCCGAAAACCTGCCACCCACCTCAAGGTGCTGCAACAGTTCCGCCTCCGCGTCCCAGACGCACACATCTTCTCCGGCAGTACGCTTAAAATTACTGTCGTGCATCACAATCAGTGTCCCGTCGGATAACTGTTGCACATCAATCTCCGCAATCGGTGCGCCATCCCGGATTGCCTGTTCCAGGGCGGCAATCGTATTCTCCGGTGCCACCTTTGCCCCTGCGCGATGTGCCACCACGATCACGGGAGTGTCTGTTCCTGCCGCCTGCACCTGCGGCAGCACACCATAAGTCAGGAAATATACGCACAAAAGCATTACAATGGCTGTTTTTCTGACTATTTTCATCACATTGCCCTCCCATGAAAGTTTTTTATCAATTTTATTGTAACAATTGACTATAAACTCCATGCGAGAAAAATGTTAACTTTTTGTAAACACTACCCCAATCTCATGTGCAAACAGCGGAAATGCTGCCAGCACATTCAATAGAAGCCACTCCCGTCCCGACAGATGCGAAGTTCCGAACGCCTGAATGAGAAAAGGGATCTCCGTGACTGCAAACTGCAATCCAAATCCGATCACACAGGCCGCCACCATCAGCGGATTTTCCCACGGTCTCATGGCAAAGACCGATTTCTGCATATCGCGCATGCCGACTGCATGATACAGCTGGCACATTCCCAGCACCGTGAATGCATACGTCTGGGATCTGGCAAGCAGATTCTCCTGTTCCAGCAATTGTTTTATTTCCGCAAAATATCTCATCGGATTTGCCAAGGATACACCGCTGTCAGCCAACACTGTACAGGGCAGCACCAGAAAAGCCGCAAGCCCGATTCCTGTGATCAGTGTCCCATACAGCAGTGTGCACGCCATACCTCCTCTGGCGAACAGGCTTTCGGACGCTTTTCTGGGTGGGCAACGCATCAGACTTTTCCCGTCGTTTTTATCCACGCCGAGCGCCAGTGCCGGCAGAGAATCCGTGATCAGATTGATCCACAGAATATGACTGGATTTTAGCGGCGACGCCAGACCTAAAATCACAGCAAGAAACATGGTCATCAGTTCTCCCAGATTCGAAGACAGCAGGAAAATCACGGACTTCCGGATATTTTCATAAACGCCTCTGCCTTCTTCGATTGCCTTCTCAATCGTCGCAAAATTATCGTCTACAAGGATCATATCCGCCGCCTGCCTTGCCACATCCGTTCCTGTTCCCATGGCAATTCCGATGTCAGCGGTCTTCAGGGAAGGAGCATCATTGACGCCGTCCCCGGTCATCGCCACGATTTCTCCCTTCTCCTGCAGTCCCTTAACGATCCGTACCTTCTGCGCCGGTGATACTCTGGCATATACTTTGATTTCTTTGACCTGTTTGGCAAAAGTATTGTCATCCATTCGCTGCAATGCTTCCCCGGTGATGCACTGACTGCGGTGTTCTACAATTCCCAATTGTCTTGCGATCGTATACGCAGTATCCACATGATCTCCCGTGATCATCACTGTGGATACACCGGCATGCTTGAAAATATCTACCGCCGCAGCAGCCTCCGGTCTGGCAGGATCCTGCATTCCACGATGCCTAAGAAGGTCAGTCCTTCCTCATCCCCCTCTGTCGTCCCTCTGCCACAGGCTACCGCCAAGGTACGGAGTGCCAGAGAATTCATCATACCTACTGTCTCTGCCACTCTCCTTTGCAGTGTTGCCGTCATCGGCACCTCTTTGTCTCCCTGACGGATATGGGTACAATGCCGCAGGACGACATCCGGAGCCCCCTTGGTATAGCAAAACGTCCCTGTCTTTGCACCGCCTTTTCCTATTCTCCGATCACGTATTCTGTGATACGTGGTCATCATTTTCCGGTCAGAATCAAAAGGCTTCTCCGCATATCTGGGATATTCTTTTTCCAGCTGTTCCCGGTACAGACCAAAATTCGCTCCGAAATCTAACAGCGCAAGTTCTGTCGGATCACCGATCCGCTCCTTCCCTATCAGGGTCGCATCATTACACAATACCAGACCATAGAGTAACTCCCGGCAGACACTGTTCTCTCCTACCGTGTCACTTAGGTTTTCCAAGCTTTCCTTCCGTTTCACGGCTCTCTTTGTTGTCGGGAAATCAACACTCTTCACAGTGTCATACCACCAGCATTTCTGCACCGTCAGCCGGTTCTGGGTCAGCGTCCCCGTTTTATCCGAGCATACTACACTGACTGCGCCCAGTGTCTCTACTGACGGCAGTCTGCGTATAATGGTGTTCACTTTGACCATCCGGGTCACAGACAGTGCCAGGCAGATCGTGACAACTGCCGGAAGTCCCTCCGGAACCGCCGCAACTGCAAGAGAAATTGCTACCAGAAGCATCTGCGGAATATCTCTGTGCTGTAACACAGCCAATAAAAACAGGGCAACACATAATCCCAGTGACAAAACGCTTAAAAGTTTTCCCAGATCCCCCAGTCTCTTTTGCAGAGGTGTCAGTTCTTCCTCCGCATTCGTAATCATAGCAGCGATTCTGCCGATCTCAGTATCCATGCCTACCGCCGTCACGATGCCTTCGCCATGCCCGTGCGTCACGATGGTAGACATATAGACCATATTGACCCGGTCTCCCAACGGAATCTCCTGCCTGCAATCCGCCAGGAAAAGGGCATCCTTTTCCACCGGTACCGATTCGCCTGTGATGGCGGATTCCTCCACCTGCAAGTTGGCGCTTCTGGTCAGGCGCAGATCCGCAGGCACCTGGGCACCGGCTTCGAGATCCACCAAGTCACCTACGACCAGTTCCGCTGCCGGAATTTCTCTCCGGATGCCGTCCCGGATCACAATTGTCCTGGGACTGGTCAGTTTTTTCAGAGCTTCCAGTGCCTTTCTGGCTTTTCCTTCCTGTAACATTCCAACCATTGCGTTGACGAACACCACAGTGCCGATAATCGCAGCATCATTTGCTTCCCCCAGAGCAACCGACACCACAGCCGCTATCAGCAATATGTAGATCAGTGGGTCCTTGAGCTGCTCCAAAAAAAGCTGCAATTTCGTTTTCTTCTTTGCAGCCCTCATTTCATTTCTTCCGTTTTGCTGCAAACGACGAAAGGCCTCACCATCGGTAAGGCCCTTCACTGCGTCAGTCTTTAATTTTATTACGGTTTCCTGTATATTCTGCTTCTCGAACACGGCTGCCTCCAATGCTTGTTTCTATGCATTGTATGCAACATGTTTGCGATTCATTCCCTTCGAAAAAAGGATCCTTATTCTTCTCTCAGTTGGAAGGCATCTGTCAGTTCGTTCATGTTCGTTGCCTGTGCGGACAGTTCCTCACTGGTAGCAGAGGTTTCCTCCGCAGTTGCCGAGTTATTCTGCACGACTGTGGAGATTTGCTCGATCCCCTGCTCGATCTGCATCATTGCCTCAGCCTGCGCATGGGATTCTTCCATTGCTTTCTTGGATTCGTTCGCCAGGTCTTCGATTCCCTCTACGACCTTCTGCAATGCCTCGGCAGTTCTGTCTGTGATCTGGTTGCCATGCTCGATCTCCTGTAGGGAAGTCTCGATCAGTTCTCTGGTATGTACCGCAGACTGTGCACTGTCATCCGCCAGTTTTCTGATCTGGTCTGCCACGACTGCGAATCCTCTTCCGGCCTCACCGGCTCTGGCAGCTTCGATGGCGGCATTCAGTGACAGCAGATTCGTCTGGGACGCAATATCTTCGATTTCCGCAATAATATCGTTAATCTGCTTGGAAGTGTCGTTGATCCGCTGCATCGCTTCGGTAAGCCCCTTCATCTCTTCTCCGCTTGCCTTTGCCTGCTGCTGATATTCCATGGCCTTATCGTAAGATGCTCCGAGTGCCTTTGCATTCTTCTCCACGATCTCGGTAACATTCGTAATCGTAGCCTGGAGTTCTTCCACAGAACCTGCCTGATCCGTAGAACCTTCCGCCAGTTCCTGTGCAGCATCTGCCATCTGACCTGCTCCCATGGATACCTGACTTACTGCGGTCTTAATCTCACTCAGTGTCTCACTGAGTTTATGGTTTAATTTGCGGATAGACTCCAACAGCCCTTGGAAATCACCCACATAAGCTTCTTTACACCTGCTGCCGATAGCAAAATTGCCCTCGGACATTTCACCCAGCAGATAATCCGTATCTCCGATGACCTTCTTCAGATTCTCCGACAGGCTGTCCGTTGCTTCTGCCAGAATCTGCAGTTCATCTCCTGTCTGTATCACGGGCGCCGGTGTATGCAGATCACCATCTGCCAGCAGTTTTAATCTGTTGGTACATTCAGCTACCGGTTCACCGATACGCTGGCCAATCTGTTTTGCACGATAAATGCTGTAGGCCACTGCCAGAATGACGACTACAACACCGATGATGATGCATGCCACAACAGAACCTAAGAAATCAACCAGAGGTGCATCCACTGCAACACTCCAGCCATTCGTTCCGTCTATCGGCGCATAGGCCTGTACCATATAAGCACCGTTTCTGAAATAAGTGCCGTATCCGGTCTCTCCCGTAAGCATCTTCTGCTCAACCTTTGCAATTCCTCTTAAAGAACTGTCGGTCTGGGACAATTCCGTATTGTTTCTCTGTTCCTGTGCTACCGCGGAATCGCAATGGGCAATTGTAATTCCGGTCTCTCCCAACAGATAACATTCTGAATTTTTGCTGATAGAGATAGCAGCTGCAATGTCATTCAAAAACTCCGGATCCGGTACCACGAATACCACGCCGATGATTTCGCTGTTTCTATCTCCGTTTTTATAGACAGGCGCAGAAATGATCACGCTCAGCTTACCGTCAGTCTTGGCAATCACAGGATCCGATACCACAACTTCGCCCTGCATGGATCTCTTGAAATACTCACGTTCACTGTAATCCGTTCCGTCATAAGCACAGATACCGTCAGCGCCAATTAGTTTTCCTCTGACCATTCCATAGGCTTGTACGCGTTCATTGATATACTCCTGTTTCTGCTCCGGCGTAAATACTGAGAAGTACAGTTGATAACTGCAGCCAAGTTCTGATACGATGGTCTCGGTGACTTTCAGTTCCTGGCTGATTCGGTCTGCGGAAATCTCTGCGATGACCAGCATATCATCCTCCAGCTTGTTCAATGTACTGGACAGATTCAGGATCACCGTGAGAATAACTAACGGAATAATGGCAAGTAACACCAGTTTCCTGATTGCCTTCTGCAGACGTTCTCTGATCGTTGTCTGCGTGGTCTGTCCCTTCACCTGTTGCTTTTTTCCCTGTTGCATTGCCTTTGTACTCATAAGTCCCCATTTCTGCGCTGCGGTCTGTTGATTTGTTATTTTATTTTCGTACTTTTCCACGCTTCGTCAAACGATCACATATCCTGCAGCGCCCGGATATTTTACAGCTAAATGCCTTTCTTCCATTCCAAGTTGATGACCGATTGTTGATTTGTGCTTTATTATGACATATTATAGCATAAATTTAGTGCATTTTCCACAATTTAAGTGCAAAGAAAGAGTTAATATCTCGACAAATATTAACTCTTTCTGACGTTCTTATCTCTATCCCCTCACAGGAAAGAAATTCTTCTCTTAATAACCGAACTCCTGTGCAAAATACAGCTTACCGTTTGTCTCGTAAATGGCTATGCTGCAAGTGGTAAAATCTCCTGCCAGGATATTCGCTGCATGGGTAGGAGAAGCCATCCAGGCATCTACTACACTCTGTGCGGAATCATAACCCTTGGCAAGGTTCTCTCCCCACATCAGTTCACTGTTCACGGTATACCAGTCCTTACCGTTAGGTCTGGTATGTGAGAACTTTGATGCGGCTTCCGTTGCTCTTACCATGGCACAGGACTCCAGTCCATTACTCCAGGTGAGTGCTGCAAGACCATTGTCCGCTCTCTTGGCATTTACCAGTGCCAGCGCATCGGTTGCCATGGTGCGCAGTTCCGTTGCACGGGCAATCTCTTCCTCGCTCATACCTGCTCTCTGCACAGAACCTGCAAGAGCGATCGCTTCATCATCAAACCACACCGTGCCGTCGTCTGTCGCGGGATCACGGCTGATAGCGGATAATTCTGTGCTCTTACCGCAGCCTGCCAGACTGAGTACCATGATCACCGTCAGGAGAAGACTCATCCATCTTTTTTTCATTTGTTATCCCTCTCGTATAATATCTTTTAGAGATACACAAATACATGTATCCTAGTTAATAAGTTACAAAATAATCATTGTTCAATAGGCTTAGCAAAGCCCATGATATAATTGTCCCAGTGTCAATCAGGTAATAGTTCTTTTTCCTCTTGTTGAACCAGGAATGGTTGCTTCATTGAAAGTCTGTTCCCCTGACATGGATGTTAGCTTCAAACCGGCTGGCTGTTTGCTTAAGTACATGGACGACCATCTGGCAGTGTGGTTTCGCATCTGTCCATCTTAAGCTGGATTCTTATATGCGAGAGTGTCGATGCTCCATGATCATGGGTTTTACCAAGCCGATTGAACACTTTAATCTACAACGAAAGAAGGTGATTATGATGAACACACTTTACGTCGGTATTGATGTAAGCAGCAAATCCAATGTCGTTTACTTAATGCTTCCAAATGGTGATAAGCACAGTAACTTTTCTGTTGCCAACTCGCATGAAGGCTCTACTCAACTGGTAAAAAGAATTCTTTCTGCTTTAACTTCACATTCCCTTAACACGGTTCTGATCGGTCTTGAAGCAACCTCTGTTTATGGAGACAATCTTGTGTACTTCTTAAGGGAAGATGCTACTCTGGCGCCGTTTAACAGAAAGATTCACGTCCTCAATCCTAAACAGGTCAAGAAATTTCATGATGCTTATAACGACCTGCCAAAGAATGATTATGTGGACTCTTTTGTTATTGCTGACTGCCTGCGTTTCGGTAGAATCAACAAAGAGGTTTATCTTGGAGACTATCACTACAAAGCACTCCAGAACCTCACACGGGCACGCTTCTTCGCTGTTCAGAATCTTGTCAAAGAAAAGCAGCGATTTATGAATGTGCTGTTCAAGAAGTATTCTACGATGACGCAGGAGAAGGTCTTCAGCGATACCTTCAGCACTACCGCCCTTGCTGTCTACGATGAATTTGATTCCGCAGAAGCACTGGCAAATATGGACTTACATGAGCTTACTGAATTCATCATGGAAAAAGGAAAGAACCGTTTTCCTGATCCTGATGCAGTAGCCAAAGCCATTCAGAAAGCTGCCCGCAGTTCTTACCGTTTACCCAAGACGGTGAAGGATTCTGTCAATCAGGTGCTTTCTATATCCATAACCTCTATGAAGGCATTGGAATCTCAAATCAAAGAGTTCGATAAAGCTATTAAAGCCCAGATGGAACTCTTGCCAAATGTATTGATATCTATTCCGGGTATCGGGCCTGTATATTCAGCCGGAATCATGGCTGAAATCGGCGATATCAATCGTTTTAACAGTCAGGCTGCTCTTGCTAAATATGCAGGACTTGCCTGGAAGCAGCACCAGTCTGGTGGCTTTGAGTCCGAAGTCACAAGACTCATCCCATCCGGCAACCGATTTTTAAAGTACTATCTGTGTGAAGCAGCGTTTTCTCTTGTAAGATGCGACAAGGAATACAGCGACTTCTACCACCTCAAATATAAAGAGGTCAACAGATGCCAACACAAGCGTGCACTCGCATTAACTGCCCGTAAATTTGTGCGTTTAGTCTTTCGACTGCTGAAAGACAACCGCCTATACTGTCCATCAAAGTAGATGCCATCTATTTGCTGATGCACTACGCCCTGCTCATTTTTTTAAATCTGGTCGACAGGGCTTAGGTGGGTGTTTTTTGTCTTCATGAGATATATACAAAAATATATGATTTTTATGTTATTTATCTCTTGACATCACACCGCTGGACTTTCATTGAATGTTTATTAAAAATATACGTTCATCCGTTATCATTGTTTCCTCTTAATGATAAGCCAAGCTCCCAGGCCTGTCAAGGATAAGAAGAAGCTCATATTCCATGCATCCGAACCATCACCTGTCTGCGGTCGTCTTTTCGCTCCGAGTACAGCTTTGTCCGAAAGAGGAACTTCCTCATCTTCGATGGTAACCATTCTCCGGCGTCTTGCACCAAGTACCTGTCGGGTATCCCGGTTTGCACTTCTCCGTGCACCCTGTACTGCAGGCGTATCCGGAACACTTGGAGTAACCGGGTTAACCGGGGTTATCGGCTCATCCGGGTCATCCGGAGTATCCGGGGATGTCGGCTCATCCGGTTCGTCCGGAGAGTCCGGTACTGTCGGAGTTGCCGTGGGCGTCGCCGGAGGGGTTGCAGTTGGTGTTGCTGTCGGCGTTGCCGTAGGGGTCGCGGTCGGCGTTGCCGGGGGTGTTGCCGTCGGCGTTGCGGTCGGTGTCGCAGTCGGTGTTGCGGTCGGCGTTGCCGTAGGGGTCGCGGTCGGCGTTGCCGTAGGCGTCGCTGTAGGTGTTGCGGTCGCTGTTGCCGTCGGCGTCGCTGTCGGCGTTGCGGTGGGCGTTGCCGTAGGTGTTGCAGTCGGTGTCGCAGTCGGCGTTGCGGTCGGCGTCGCGGTCGGCGTTGCCGTAGGCGTTGCGGTCGGGGTCGCAGTCGGCGTCGTAGTTGGCGTTGCCGTAGGCGTTGCGGTCGGTGTCGCAGTCGGCGTCGTAGTTGGCGTTGCCGTAGGCGTTGCGGTCGGCGTTGCAGTTGGCGTCGCGGTCGGCGTTGCCGTAGGTGTTGCAGTTGGTGTTGCCGTCGGCGTCGCGGTCGGCGTCGCTGTAGGTGTTGCGGTTGGCGTTGCGGTCGGTGTTGCCGTAGGCGTCGCAGTTGGTGTTGCCGTAGGGGTTGCGGTCGGCGTCGCCGTAGGTGTTGCGGTCGGCGTTGCCGTAGGGGTTGCCGTAGGCGTCGCAGTTGGTGTTGCGGTCGGCGTTGCCGTAGGTGTTGCGGTTGGCGTCGGGGTCGCCGTAGGCGTTGCAGTCGGCGTCGGAGTCTTCACAGGACGAGGATCACCCTTGAGACCGGGATAATGCACTTCATTTCCCTGCGTAAATGTCTTCGCCACAACAGAACCTACAATAACAGAACCTCCATTACTGAAATCCGCATTCGGTGCAAGAATTCTTCCAAATACAGCCTGATCCAGAACCAGTTTTCCGGTGCTCTGTCCTAAGTTCCAGATAATATTTGCAGCCCAGCCCTGATGTGCATAGCCACCAGCAGCAGCCATATTTTCACACGATACATTTGTCCAGTCGCCAAGGCAGTTGATAATTACCGTTTTACCTTCCTGGGCATCTGCCAGTACCGTTGTCACCTCCGTCGCTGTCAATTTACCCTGGGTATTAATTACAGTAACTGTTTCAGAACTGGTCATATTATAATAATTTTGGGAATCGTTTGCTGCCTGTGCAAGCGCATTATTTACGGCTGCGCTGACTTCTCCGGTCTCACACATGCTGATCGGTTCCGCATTTTGAACAGTCCCTACAACAAACGCTTCGGTCTTACCGGGTTTTGTTACCACAAGGTGTACCTGACTACCGTTATTATCGTTATACTTAGGTACAAACGTTCTCTCTGTATCAGCCGGTTTTTCAAGCACTAAGGCAGCTTTTCCAAGTCCATCATATCCACCGCCGCCCACACTCAACAGGCCTTCCGATACCTGACCGACATAGTTTCTGCTGGGTCTGTAAAAGTCTACGCAGTTCAGCAAGTTTGCTACCAGTCCTCCGCCTTCCAAATGATTTCCGGTATATTCCTGTGCTACCACAGCAAAATCTTCATAATTCAGAGTTCCCACTGTTACAAGGTCTATGTCAGTGTCCGCACCGGCAGCTGCTTTCGCTGCCATCGGCGCTGCGGCATCACCACCGGATACAGTTTCTTCTGCTGCGGAAGTCTCTGTCTCCTCTGCCTGCACGGTAATTGTTCCGTTCCCCGCTACAGAGCCTACTACCAGCGCCGTAACCAGAACCTTTACCAATTTTTCCTTCATATACTTGCTAAATCTGCTCATCTGATTTCTCCCTCTTGAAATTCAAATGCTCAACGTTTTTCAAACCTCAAACGTTTTCGTTCCTCTTTACATCTATAAAGACTGTGGCGATTTCAAAAAGGGTTCAGATTTTTTAATAAAATTGTGATTTTTTGCTTATTTTTGTTCTTGTCATGTCTGATGTATCACGCTTATTCCCAATACTCCGCCGTTTCTACCAGTACTCCATGCAATAGTACTCTTTTCTTCGTGCCTGCGGAGCCGTAGCAGGTGGACAGGGATACAATGTTGCCTCTGCTGCTCAGATCTGCATCTGACGCGAACAGGGAATTCTCCGTTGCCCATTTTACATAATCGTCATAGGATGCGTCGGACGTAAACGTAGCATAGCGGTCACCGGTGCCGGTTGTCTTATAATAGGAAAAGATTTCATAAGTATAGACATTTTTTTCCGTATAAATATAGAAATACGGATCATCTTCACAACTGACTGTCCCTTTCAACAAATTTTTGAAAGAGCCAAACATACTCTCATCCCGCATATTATGTCCGAATACAAACGTATTTCGGTCCGACCAGTCCGCCGTAGCCCCGCAGTCCATGAAAATACAACCGGCATTTACATTTTCTCCTTCAAAAGAATGTTTCAGATAATAGTCATTATCTTCTCCCTGTACCACCGGATAACTGATCTCCAAAGCCGGGAAATAGAGCCAGCCCCTGAAATCCGGATTCGTCTTCTTCAGCTCTTCAAAGTCGATCTGCAGATCCGGATAATTTTTCTCTCTGGTCTCTTCTATGTCTTCTTCACTCTCCGGTTCTGCGACTGCTTCCTGGCGGATCGTCTCATATTCCTCTTTCGCCTTTTGCTCCGACCGATAAGAATACAGGCTCATGCCGCCGGTCACAACGACTGCCGCCACCAGTATTGCTGTAATCGTATTTTCCGCTTTCTTGTTTTTCATCATAACCACCACGCCCTTCGCACTCTGTGTTTCCGCTGTCTTCTTTTATTTTATAACTGATTATACCTTATTTTAGGGTATTCGTCTTTACGAAAGAGATTATTTTTGTTATTTTAAAGAGGAAAGCTTAAAACATTGGGGGAATTACATATTATGATGCATCTTTTTGCTCTGTTGTCTCTGCTGCTCTGCGGAGTTTGTTATGCCGGTTTCCGGTCTGATGCCGGAATTCCGAAAAAGAAGGGAGTTTTGTCGCCTGCTGTTATGCTGTTCGGTGCGGCACTGCTTCTCAGGCTGCTTCTTGCATATACCACCCACGGTTTCAGCAATGATATTGCCTGCTTTGCAGGATGGGCAGACCGAATTTTCACTGTGGGACCGGGACAGTTTTATTCATCAGAGACTTTTACGGATTATCCGCCCGGATTTATGTATGTCCTGTATGTGATCGGGGCTCTGCGCAATCTGCTGAAGATTCCCTATTACTCCGATCTTCATATCCTGTTGTTAAAGCTGCCGGCGATTCTGTGTGACATAGCCTGCGGATATTTGCTCTACAGAGAAGCCGTCAAACGACTGCACCTGTCCGAGCTGCGGTCTCTGTGTATTGCTGCTGTATATCTGTTCCAGCCGGTCATCATTCTGAATTCTTCCTGCTGGGGACAGGTGGATTCCGTCCACACTCTGATAGTCATCCTTATGTGTCTGTTCCTGATGGACGGAAAGATGCTTCCGGCTTATGCGGTGTACGGGGTTGGCGTTTTATTGAAACCACAGACTTTGATTTTTACCCCTGTTCTTTTAGTTGGTATCCTTGACCATGTATTACTGAAAGATTTTTCCTGGCGGAAATTCTTCTATAATCTGTGCGGAGGTCTGGCGGTCATCTGCGGTATGCTCCTGCTGTGCACTCCCTTCGGATTGCATGCGGCGATCTCCCAATATACTTCCACACTGGGTTCCTATGAATATGCAGCTGTAAATGCTTATAATTTCTGGGGACTGTTGGGAATGAACTGGGTCGATCAGAATACGGCCTTTCTCTTCCTTCCATGTAAGACCTGGGGCACTATTGTGATCTTACTGATCGTGCTCTTTACCTTCCTCATTGCCATGCGCTGCAGAAGGGAACCTTCAAGATATTTCTGTCTCGGCGCTTTTATCATTCTGACGATGTTTGTATTTTCTGTCAGAATGCATGAAAGATATATGTATCCCGGGCTGGCACTGTTGCTTTTCTGCTGCCTGTACAAATCCGCTGATGCTCTGTGGAAATGCTATGCCGGTTTCTGTGTTCTGCATTTTTATAACACCGCTGATGTGTTGTATCATTATGATCCGCAGAACTACGACCGTAAGGCTCCCATTATCCTGCTGGTATCCGCCGGAATGCTGTGCTGTCTGTATTATTTTTATAAAATCATATGGAGACTTTACGTCTGTGACAAGGCATCTTCCGTTGCAACTGTATCCGGGACATCAAAATCCGCTTTCGGACAGCATTTTGACACAAAGGCTTCCTCATCTGACCGCAAATCGTCAGGGCGTTCTTCCTTTGGCAAAAATAACAGTCCCCTGAACCTTGGTCAATTACTCAAGGAACATCTTATGTCCCCCCTGGAACCGGTACCTTCTGAACCTCATGTTCCTTTCACGAAAATCGATCTCGGTCTGCTGTTACTGATCTGTGCCCTGTACAGTTGCTTTGCCCTGTATGATCTGGGCGACAGCAAAGCACCGGTGACCACCTACAATATGGTTCAGAACCAGACCATTGAGCTGGAATTTTCCGAAAAATCTCTGCCTGCAAAAATGGCAGGTTATATCGCTCCCTGGCACCAGCGGCACTTTACCGTCGAAGCCAGAAGCAATACAGAGGACTCCTGGACTTATCTGGGTGAAATGATCTTGGACAACGTATTTACCTGGCAGGATGTATCCTTGCAGGACATGATATCACAATACACCCAGACCGGCACTTCATCCGGCGGGATTTCTCCCCGGTATGTGCGTCTGACGTTGACTGACACGGATGCATCACTGATCGAACTTGTCTTCACAGATGCGGACGGCAATATCACCCGTCCGGTCAATGCAGATACTTATGAGACCTTATTTGACGAAGCAGACCTGTATCCGGAGCGTTATTCGTTCCGCAACAGCATGTATTTTGACGAAATTTATCATGCTCGTACTGCTTACGAATTTCTCCATGGTCTGACGACCTATGAGAACACGCATCCGCCTCTGGGCAAAGTTTTCATTTCCCTGGGTGTTGCCATCTTTGGCATGAATCCGTTCGGCTGGCGTATCATCGGTACTTTGTTTGGAATTGCCATGCTGCCGTTTCTGTATCTGTTCGGGAAAAAGATGACGCACAATACGCCTGCAGCAGCTCTTGCATGTTTTTTGTTCGCTTTTGATTTCATGCATTTTACGCAGACAAGAATTGCGACGATCGATGTATACATTACTTTCTTCGTGATTGCAATGTACTATTTTATGTACAGCTACTGCACCATGAGTTTTTACGATACACCGCTTTACAAAACCTTTGTTCCGCTGGGATTATGCGGGATCTGCATGGGCTTCGGTATTGCATGCAAATGGACCGGAGTATATGCCGGATGCGGGCTGGCTCTGCTGTTTTTTGCACATCTGTTCAGACGCTACCGGGAATATCTCTATGCCAAAGCGCATCCCGGAAAAAGCTCAAACGGTATTGACCATAGGAAGATCGTAAAGAATTTTTCACACCATACGATAAAGACGATCGATTTCTGTCTGACCTTTTTCGTACTGATTCCGGCAGTGATCTACCTGTTATCCTATCTGCCGTTCGTCGACAATACCCATACCGGATTGTTCGACCGGATGCTTGCCAACCAGACCTCCATGTTCAACTATCACAGCGGTCTGGAAGCGACACATCCGTACGCTTCCTCCTGGTATCAGTGGCCTACCATGGAACGTCCGATCTGGTATTATTCCGGCTATTTGTCCGATACGGTGAAAGAAGGCATCAGTGCGTTCGGCAATCCTTTGGTGTGGTGGATGGGAATACCTGCGTTCCTGTATATAGTATATCTGTTGATCAGTCGGAATCAGCTGCTTCGTTCACTTATAGGCGGCAGATCTGAAAATGCCTCGACTGTTTCGGACAGATTATCACGCAGAGAATATGTCACCGCCGCATTTCTGGTGGTGGGCTACCTGGCACAATACCTGCCCTGGTTCTTTGTCACCAGAATCACCTTCATCTACCACTACTTCCCCAGTGTTCCTTTTGTAGTGCTGATGATCGTATACAGTCTGATGCAACTGAAGAAAAGAGTTTCGGATCGTACTTTTATCACGATCTGCTGCATCTATGCAATACTGGTCTTTGCGCTGTTCCTGCTTTTCTATCCGGTATTGTCCGGACAGCCGGTGGCGGTAGATTTTGTTGTGAAATACTTACGTTGGCAGGATACCTGGGTATTGATCTCCGGTTAACACACCTATCAGCGCCTCTGTCTCCGGCTACGCGGGAAAGCAGGGGCGCATAACTATATAATTCCAGATGTTCCTGTGTACTAAAAAAGCAGCGCCCTGATATTGGGCACTGCTTTTTTGATCTTATCGGAATCCTTACCCTTCCGCGATGGCATTACCGGTATACAACTGGTAATATCTGCCCTTCTGAGCGATCAGTTCGTCATGGTTGCCTCGCTCAATGATACGACCCTGCTCGAGAACCATGATGCAGTCACTGTTCTTGACGGTAGACAGTCTATGGGCGATCACAAAGGTGGTTCTGCCCTTCATCAGCTTATCCATACCATCCTGTACGATTTTCTCGGTACGGGTATCGATAGAGCTGGTAGCCTCATCCAGGATCAGTACCGGAGGATCCGCTACTGCCGCTCTGGCAATGGATAAGAGCTGTCTCTGTCCCTGGCTTAAGTTCGCACCGTCACCGGTGAGGACTGTCTGGTAGCCGTTGGGCAGCCGGCGGATAAAGGTATCCGCATTGGCCAGTTTTGCCGCTGCGATAACTTCTTCATCTGTAGCATCCAGCTTACCGAAACGGATATTTTCCATAACGGTTGCAGTAAACAGATGAGTATCCTGCAATACGATACCTAAGGATTTTCTCAGATCCGCTTTCTTGATCTTGTTGATATTGATGCCGTCGTAACGGATCTTACCGTCCTGAATATCGTAGAAACGGTTGATCAGGTTGGTAATCGTGGTCTTGCCGGCACCGGTGGAGCCTACGAATGCGATCTTCTGACCGGGCTTTGCATACATCTCAATGTTATGCAGCACGATCTTCTCATCATTGTAACCGAAGTCCACATCATCAAATACGACTTCACCCTGCAGTTCGATATAATCTACCGTACCGTCTGCCTGATGTACATGCTTCCATGCCCACATACCGGTTCTCTCGGGACATTCCACGATCTTGCCGTCTACCTTTTTCGCACGCACCAGAGTGACATAACCTTCATCGGTCTCGACCTTCTCATCCAGCAGGTCGAAGACTCTCTTGGCACCTGCCTGCGCCATAACGATACTGTTTAACTGCTGGCTGACCTGGTTGATCGGCATATTGAAGCTCTTGTTGAAGGTTAAGAAGCTTGCCAGCTTACCGAGGGTCAGTCCTGCGAATCCGCCCAGTGCCATGGCACCACCGACGATTGCACATACCACATAGCTCAAGTTACCTAACTGTGCATTGATCGGTCCCATGATATTTGCGAACTTATTCGCATTATAAGCACTGTCACACAGTTCATCGTTCAGAGTCTTGAACTCTTCCAGGCTCTTGTCCTCATGGCAGAATACCTTGACTACCTTCTGGCCTTCCATCATCTCTTCGATGTAGCCGTTGACTTTACCGATATTCTTCTGCTGCTTTACGAAATACTTTCCGCTAAGGCCCGCTACCTTCTTGGTCACGACCATCATCAAAGCAACCATGATCAGGCTGACCGCAGTCAGCGGGATGCTCAGTACCAGCATACTTCCCAGTGTACCTACTACAGTGATAAAGCTGGAGAATACCTGAGGGATACTCTGGCTGATCATCTGACGCAGTGTATCAATATCATTGGTGTAGATGGACATGATATCACCATGGGAGTGGGTATCAAAATACTTGATTGGCAGTCTCTCCATGTGTTCAAACAGGTCATCACGAAGGCTCTTCAAAGTTCCCTGCGTCACCGTAACCATAATTCTGTTGTAAGCATAGGTAGAACCTACACCGATCAGGTAGAAGCATGCTACCCTGATGATCTCATGCAGCAGATTCGTGAAATCAGGATTCTGCTGGCCGATCATCGGCATGATGTAATCATCGATCAGCGTCTGCATAAACAAAGTACCCTGAATGTTAGCAACAACGCTCAATACGATGAAGATCAATACCATAATAAAATGAAAACCATATTTCTGAAAAACATAAGACATCAGTCTCTTAAATACTTTTCCCGGATTCTCGATACGTGTACCGCCCTGCATTCTTCTGCCGGGTCCACGCATTCCTCCGCCCATAGGTCCTGGCATTATGCTTCACCTCCGTTCTCATCAAAATCGCCGCCCCCCGTCTGGGTCTGGGCTTCATATACTTCTCTGTAGATCTGGTTGTTCTTCAACAGTTCTTCGTGGGATGCAAAGGCATCTACTTTACCGTCATTCATGACGATAATGCGGTCTGCATCCTGAATACTGGAAACACGCTGTGCAATGATGATCTTGGTCGTACCGGGGATCTCCGTGGCAAATGCTTTACGGATCTTCGCATCGGTTGCGGTATCCACGGCACTGGTGGAATCATCCAGGATCAATACCTTGGGTTTCTTCAGCAGTGCTCTGGCAATACACAGTCTCTGCTTCTGACCACCGGATACATTGCTTCCGCCCTGTTCAATATAGGTATTATATTTGTCTGGCATCTTCTCAATGAATTCATCGGCACATGCCAGTTTGCAGGCACGGATGCATTCCTCTTCGGTCGCATTCTCGTCGCCCCAACGTAAGTTTTCCAGAATCGTTCCGGAGAACAATACATTTTTCTGCAATACCACAGATACTTCGTTACGCAGCGTCTCCAGATCATAGTTGCGGACATCCTTACCGCCGACACAGACAGTGCCTTCATTGACATCGTACAGACGGCTGATCAGGTTCACCAGACTGGTCTTGGAACTTCCGGTACCGCCCAGGATACCGATGGTCTCACCTGCCTTGATCTCAAAGTTCAGATCATCCAGTACCGGCTTCTCACTCTGCTTATTGTAACGGAAGGTAACATTTTCAAAACGGATGCTGCCATCGGTCACATTGAAGTCAGGATTTTCCGGATTCACAATATCTGCCTTCTCATCCAATACTTCGGCAATACGCTTTCCGCTGGCGGCACTCATGGTCATCATGACGAAGATCATGGCTAACATCATCAGGTTCATCAGGATACTCATGCAGTAAGTCAACAGACTCATCAGCTCACCGGTGGTCAACTGACTGGAAATGATCATATGTGCGCCCAGCCAGCTGATGCCCAGGATACATGCATATACGGTAAACTGCATTACCGGCCATACATAAGTCATGGTACATTCCGCTTTTTTGAACAGCTTATAGATGTTATAGCTTGCCTTGTGGAACTTATCGATCTCATAATCCTCACGGACATAAGCTTTTACCACACGCTGCGCAGCGACATTTTCCTGTACGCTGGCATTCAGGTCATCGTATTTTTTGAACACCTGGCTGAAATACCTAGAGGTTGCTTTCATGATAAAAATCATCACGATTCCCAGGAAAATGACTGCTACCAGGTAAATGCTTGCCACTCTTGCATTGATCAAAAATGCCATCAGCATAGCGCAGATCAGGCTGACCGGTGCACGGAAACACATACGAAGGAGCATCTGGTATGCGTTCTGGACATTGGTCACATCCGTGGTCATACGGGTTACCAGTCCTGCGGTGGAGAACTTATCAATGTTGGAGAAAGAGAAGGTCTGGATGTTCTCATACATGGCCTCTCTTAAGTTGCGGGCAAATCCGGTGGATGCTTTCGCACCGTACTTACCTCCCATGATACCGGCGAATAATCCGACAAGTGCTGCCAGGATCATATAACAACCGATGACAAAAATATGTTTCATATCTCCCGCTTCGACACCGTCGTCAATAATGGATGCCATCAGGAGCGGAATCACCATTTCCATGGCTACTTCCAGGATCATGAATATCGGCGTGGCAATGGATGCCCACTTATATTCCTTGATCTGTTTTGCTAATGTTTTGATCATAGCTGGTTTCCTTTCTTGTTATTTGTTTTCTTTACCTTTCTGATATCTGGAATTGTTTTGAACATCTGCTATGTAATTCGTTTCTATTACATACTCGTCCTTATTTCATACCTGATTTTTACTTCTCGGAACTTTATTTTCGGTCGTGGACATTTGCATTCTCCGTACTTTTAACACTCTCTGCACAAATACTCGTTCTTCCTTTGTCCATTCCGAGATTATCCATCATCTTATCTAAGATATTCAGAAATGTCTGCTTTTCTTCCTCTGTCAGCCCTGCTTCCAGTTCCCGGTTGAAATTCAGGATCTGTTCCTCAATGACATGATGATGTTCGATTGCTTTTTCCGTCAGCAGAATTCTCTTCAATCTACCGTCTTCCGTGGAAGCCACACGGACTACATAGCCCTTTTGTTCCATACTCTGCAGCATTACCGTTGCGGTGGATCTCCGGATTCTAAATTCCTTCTCCACATCCTTCTGATATACATCGCCGTGTCTGCTCTTATGATACAGATAGCCTAAAAGCGGTCTCTGCATGCCGATAAGTTCACTGTCGTCCTGTTGGGCAAATATGGAGTCCATCTTCCTGCGGATCATGTTGTTGGCGGCTTTCAGTTCGAATCCGATCTGCCGATTCGAAAGCAACTTTGCCTCCTCGTCCATTTTACCTCCTTTGATTTCTCTCTTTCCTCTGTTATAGCCATGAAAACTCAATATCACTGCATATTCACTCTACTCGCGAATATTGTTCGATTGTGCTTTTATACCATAACAAAACAATGTTAGTAAGCTAACTATTTTTGTTAGTCAACTAACATTATATCGCAATACTTATTCTTTTCAAGAAAAAAAGTATAAACTTTATATAAAATGCTATCAGGTAAATTTTTACGCCTTTACAAACTTGCATTTATCTGGTTTAATTTAATCATATTTTTCTATTTGTTTCATTCTTTTTTGCTATTATCACATCATTCTATTTTCAAGGAGGTTCCTCTATGTTTCAACTTTTCACAGATTTTACAAAAAAATACCCTGAAATCGATCAAAAGATCAATGAAATTCAGAATCAATTAAAATGTTTGCCCGAAGGGAAACTAACAATCGCGCATAACGGAAAAAATACCAAATGGTATCAGTCTGACGGTCAAAACAGAAAATATATTCCAAAATCCAATCGTACCTTGGCAGAGCAATTAGCCTTACGTAAATATTTATCTCTCGTACTGGAAGAATTGCTTCAAGAAAAAACAGCGATTTCTTTTTATGACAGACATCGTTCCATCGAATCCAAAAGTGCCTTATTATTACAAGACTCTTCTCTCGGATACAGTGAATTACTGTCGCCTTATTTTCAAGTGCCGCCTTCCCACACTGCCTGGCTTCAGGAAGATTATGATCGCAATTCCAAGAATCCGGAAAATCTCATCTACAAAACCGTAAACGGAATTCTTGTACGCTCAAAATCAGAGGCTTTGATTGCAATGTTACTCTATACAAATAAGATACCGTTTCGTTATGAATGTGCACTGACTCTCGGAGACATCAAATTTTATCCTGACTTTACCATCCTTCATCCCAAAACAGACCGGATATTTTATTGGGAACATTTCGGTTTGATGGATTCTCCCGGATACCGGCAAAACATTTTCTCCAAGCAACAAGTCTATGCAACGCACGGTATCCTTCCCACTATTCAATTACTCACAACTTATGAGAGTCAGATGCATCCATTAAATACTGAATTAGTCGAAAAAATGATTCAATATTATTTCTTGCAATAACCTAGGAAGCTTTTTATTTCCTCGCTTCTTTTTATTTGAAACTTGATGCTTTTTATAAACCGAATTTTCATTTTTTATTTTCATGTAATCCAAGAAACAATGGATATCATAGCCACTTAATAACACATGGGTCTATACAAATTTTTCTTTCATTTTGTTCCACTTTTTTCCTTCTTTTACCACCTATTTTACCACAAATGGGTCTATACAGAAAAATTTCATTCCCAGATACTCATTTATCCAAAAATGAGTATCTCAGACGACAATTTTTCCATATAGACCCACGGCTCTTGTTTTTCCTCCTGATATTCACTATTTTGAGTATCTCAGAGCAAATTTTTTTCGTATAGACCCACGGTACTTGTTTTTCCACTTGATATTCACTATTTTGAGTATCTCAGAGCAAAATTTTTTCGTATAGACCCACAGCTCTTGACTTTTCACGTGATATTCACCAATTCAAGTATCACAGAACAATCAGCACCGTATGAATACCAACCTTGCCATCCATCGGATTTTCCGACAAATGATCAGTCCTCCAGCACCCGTTTCAGTACTTCATCTTCCAGCACCAGTTTCTTCGCGGCCTCTCTGTATTTCTCCTCATGAAGATAGGTGTGACGGTGGGGTTTGATTGTGGGTGCCATATCGATTGCCTTGATGAAATCGGATTTCTTCATGTGCAAGGTAGCCACATAATCCCAGAAGCCGGTCTCCCGGAGCACGGTGCCTACGCGGATATAACGGTGATCCTGCACTTTTGCCATGATATAGGTAGCAATGCCTACCTGAATGCCGTGGAGCTGCGGCACCTCCAGGATCTTGTCAAGTGCATGGGAGATCAAGTGCTCACTGCCGCTGGTAGGAGCACTGCTGCCGGCGATCTCGTTGGCGATACCGCTCATGGCCAGAGAATCCAGCAGTTCCTTCAGGAACAATTCATCCTTGATGCTCTCATACGGGGTCCGTACAAAGCTGTTCACGGCTTTTTTCGCGATCATGACTGCGAAATCATTCACCTCACCGCAGCCTGCCTTTTCCTCGAAGATCCAGTCGTAGAGAGCGGTGATCTTGGAGATCATATCACCGATACCGGAATAGATGAACTTCTCCGGAGCGGTACGGATCACCTGCGTATCCACGATAATACCGTAGGCCAGTCTCGCCGGAACCGATGTACGCTTCCCCTGTACCAGAAGGGATGCACTGGCACTGGAAAATCCGTCGCTGGAGCTGGAAGTCGGTACACTGATGAAAGGAAGGTTCCGCAAGAAAGCTGCATACTTTCCGGCATCGATGACTTTCCCTCCGCCGATGGAGATCACTGCCTTCGCCTTGTTGGGAATCGCAAAGGCCAGCGTGATGATGTCATCAATATCCACCGTATCCAGTTCATTATACTCCAGGACATTGACTCCTGCTTCCTTCAGAGAATTCATGACCGTTTCCCCGAACATATCAATCAAACCGTTGCCGAAAAACAATACCACCTGATCCAGATTCTCTGCTTTTAAGTAACCACCGATCTTACCTAATGCCCCGTTCCCAATCTTCAAAATGGACGGGATCGCCATTTCTTTTCCTATCTGCATGATAATCCTCATTTCTGCGCACACCGTTTGTACATAACGAGTTTATGTCATGTGCGCGCAGACATATATCTCGCTGTCCTCTCACTTCTTACATCGCATCAAATCATTTATAAAATCATTCATGAAAAAAACTTTGTCCGGAGAAACTTCCAGACAAAGTCATTCTACACTTTTTCCTATTTCATTTCAACATGGCTGCGCGCATATTCCGACGCACTTTGTCCCCAGCCTATCCTATCGATATGCCGAACATCTGCAGCACCCAGCAGATCAGCCCCAACACCCAGCTTGCAAAGATTCCGTACAGGATCACAGGACCTGCAATGGTAAAAATCTTGCAGCCGATGCCGAAGACCTGCCCCTCCTTCTGGTATTCCACCGCGGGTGCCGTCACGGAATTGGCAAATCCGGTGATAGGTACCAGTGCTCCGGCACCTCCCCATTTGGCGATCTTCGGATAGATATGCAGCGCCGTGAGCACCACAGACAGAAATACAAGGATCAACGAGCACCAGCTTCCGGAGGTCTGCGGATCCATTCCCAGCGTATTGCCGGTATAGTTCAGGATACCTTGTCCGATACAGCAGATGATGCCGCCGGTTAAAAAAGCCTTTCCCATCTGTGCCCAGAGATTATGGGTCGGGGTAACTGATTTGACATATTGTTCATATTCCTGCTTCTGCTGTGCGTCCGGTTGCAGCGGCGTCGCACCACTCCCATTGCTGCTATTCTCACCTGTAATATCATCCTGTCTCATATGCTTACCATGCCTTTCCTGCTTTTGCAAAATATCCATTCACTAAGCCCGGCAATTCAAAACATTACTGCCACTGTTTGGCTTTGGATAACTTCTGCTTGCATGATTGATATAATGACAGAATACCCGTTTTCCTCTGTTTTATGCATCCGGCATTCCATACTTGACATCTTCTGTTATTCCTATTATGCTTCTTGCTGATGATAGCTTTTCACCGGCTTTAAATTTTGCTTTCTATATTATCTATACTGCGTTTTCTGATTTCTGTACTTCTCTCCTCCGCCTTTTCGCGCTTCGCTCTCTCCTGCGCTCCAGCTCATACCCGATGATGCCGTATCGCAGTTTCCACCTCATCCTGATGCTGTTTCCGGATTCCGGAGCATATAACTTACGTAAAAAATAATTCACAGTTCGCTCTTCATACGCTTCCATCGGAATCTTGCCGTAGATCGTTTTCTGCAAAAGCTCACATACTCTGCGGTATTCGCCTTCCCGGATCTCCGGTTTCTTTTCTATCAACGCTTCTTCCACTCCGTCGGTATTCCACCCAAGACGTGCTTCGATTCCCCGTATTTTCAGGAAATACAACAGTTTCCGTTCCATATCCACTGCATGTTCTTCGGAAGACTTACGATCGTAGGTCTTGTTTTCCCACCATAAGAACAGCATCCGCAGGATTTCGGCCGCTGCTGTCAGCGTCACGATCAAAAGCAGCGCCAGTGCAAATACACCGAGCCGGAATGCTGACAGATTGCGGATCAGCTTCTGCGCCTGTTCCGCTGCACTTTCTCCGTTACTGCCGGTATCCGTGATCTGCTCTGCATTCATCCGGTTATGATCTTCTGCCAGGGTCTTGTGTACCATATCCGGCGTTGCTACCATTTGCTGCAGTTTTACCGCATCATAATAGTATCCCGGTACGACATCCACCGGAAGCCACCCGATACCGTCAAAATACACCTCAACCCATGCATGGGCATCCTCACCCAGTATGGATACCATTCCGCTCTCACTGTCTGCCAGGGCCTGTTCCGGAACATAATAGCCTTCCGCATAACGTGCCGGAATCCCGTGCGCCCTGAACGCTTCGACCGCCGCTGCCGCATACAGTACGGCATTGCCCTGTCTTGACTTCGTCAGGAAATACCGGATAGGATCCTCACCTGCCGGCACTTCATCCGGTACCGGGGTAAGTTTGATCCGTGCACCCAGCTTTTTTCGTATCTGCGTGACAGCACTGTAGATACCGTCACTGTCCGAAGTATAATCCTCCCAGAACCACTGCTGCATCAGATCATACATATCACTGTCAATTCCCGTGTAGTTATCATAGACAAATTCACGATACACAGCTTCCGCATCACAATATGCCTTCTGTTCCCCGTTCTCCGGATCGGTGACCCACTGCGCAGTGACCAGAAGTTCTGCCGGTCGGGAACCGGATACTTCCGCCAGAGAATAGTCCCGTTCTCCGCGGATTCCCCTGCTTTCGATCCATTGATCCTTTTTCTCCCGGCTCCGGGCATTTGTGATCGTTTTAAGCGATGCCGGCACATACAAAGCGGATCTCTCCGCTCCCGTAACATGAATCTGCAATGCATTCTCCTCTGGACTGTCCTCTTCCCCACCCAGTGCATAATACTCTGCCACCTGATGAAAAGGATCGAATCCCTGTCCGGACAGCCATTGCATCATTCCTGCATAGTCACCGCTGTAATCCGCATCGGATAAAGGTGCAAACACACCGTCCGTGTAGACCCCACCGGTATAATTTTTCAAATAAAGTGTCTTGCTCTGTTCGCCGGATACCTGCAGCATCTCTCCCTGTCCCTGCTGCAGCGCGGCGGCACGGTACAAATTGCCCTCCGGAAGAGTCTTCTCCCCATAGCGGAAAATCTGAATCTGCTCCGTTACATTTTCACGCAAATCCTGCACTGCCTGCCAGTCCCCGTCCGGGACAAACACCGCACACAGAATCAGTGTCAGCGTGATCAATGCCGTCCATACCGTCCGGGTCCTCCACAGACCTCTCCGTTCTCTCGTCATTGCCAGGCCCAAAGTACCCGCCAGCATAATACCGCAATATAACGGATGAAAACAACCGGCAAACAGCGGTGTCAATACCCAGAACAATCCCAACAGATAGATTGCCCACATCTGATTGTTCATAACAATGCACCACAACAGCTGTGCCGTCACAAGTGCCATACAGAATGTAAACGCCCGGATATTATCCGTAGTAGCCGCATAAGACAGCACAGCGATCCCACCCTCATGCATCCTGTTAAAACTGCTGATCCAGGCATTCACCCACGCACTCAGTCCCAGTCCGATGCTGACCGGCGTGGTCAAAAATATCAGGACCACCCATGGCACAGCATAGAATATCTTCAGAACACGATACTTTTTCCCGATCGTCCGTGCCAGAATACAGCATAGAATACCGCCGACTGCCGACATCAATGTGCCAAATACAGTGTAGACTTCATTGACCGCCTTGAGTGTCTCACCCCATACAGCCAGGAGAGATGACATCATCCCTCCAAACAACAGACTCAGAAGACACAACTTCCAGGCAAACATTCCATATGAAATTTTCTGATCCGGAGATGTGATCTCCTGAATCGACGAAGGTTTCATAAATTTCTATTTCTCCTCTTAACGCAGGATCAGCAGGTGACCCGGTACACGCATCCCTCTTTTTGTACGGCAGGGAATTCGGCAATGGTACAATTACCACTCTCTTCTTTGTGAACATTATCCAGATCTTCGACTGCATTCAGAATGGTGATTCCGATCCTGCTCTCCAGTCCGTTCAGATCCTGTTCATATCTTCCGGCCGATAAAATGATCAGCCTTGTAAATTGTTCTTCCAGATGCTGCATCCGGAAAAACTGCAATCCGTTGCCCGCATTTTCCTGCATCTGAAATCCCAGACAGATTGCCAGCACCTCCCGGAACTGTCTGTCATTATGTACCTCTCTGACCAGCAGTCCGGCATTCGTCGGAAGTACCATGCAAAAGGCAAAGCCCTGTTCCATCAGCTGTTCCGCAAGTGCCACACCCAGTGCGATTGCCGCGCTGCCTTCCACCTCACGCACAGGTTTTCCCCACTGCACTCTGCCGAAATCCGGCAGAATTGCCACATCATAATGGGAAGGTTCACTGGCCTGACGCATGATCAGTTCTTCGGTCTTGCTGGACAGTTTCCAGTGGATCGACCGGATGTCGTCACCGGGGACATATTCCATGATATCAAACATCTCACTGGGATCGTTTCCTTTCCGGTTCAGCACGAATCCTTCTTCTCTGCTGATTCCTGTCACTGCTCCGGCAGGCTCAGCCCGGACTTCCATGCGTACCGGATAACAGATCACGCTCCGGTCATCAAAAGCATCTGTCTTCAATGCGAATAATCTGAGAATATCCCTGACCTGTATCCGCTCGCAGTGAAAGCGCAGTTCTCCGCAGCGCTTCACCGGCCAGTCTGCCTCATATGTATCTTTTCCATCTTCCAAAGGAATCAGAAACCTCTTTTTCTCTATGGTATGAAACATGACATTCCGGACCTGCAATTCCACAAGCACCGCACCTGCAGCCAGTAATCTCCCCGGATATTCAATATGAAAGCGGATGGGAAACGTCCTGCCTTCCTGCCCGCTGTGCAGCATGTCCAGAGATACCCGGATCTTCCCGACATCCCGTCTCAGACACAAAAACAAAATTCCCGCCATCAGTAACAGCCCCAGCAAAAGCACGAAGAAGAACGGTTTTGCGGAAAAATAGAGCAGTATCCCAGATAATAAGATCAACCCGATATAGGTTGTTCTGTTCTTCCACATGTACCTTACCTCTCCCCTGCTGTCGGCGGTTTCACGCGTCCCATGATCTCTTCGAGGAATCCTCTTTCATTGATACCGTCCACTCTCGCCTGCGGTTTCAACACGATTCTGTGCGCACAGACATCCTGAAATACGTTCTGGACATCTTCGGGAATAACATAATTACGTCCTTCCAGTACCGCACAGGCTCTCGACATCTTCACAAGTGCCGACACGCCACGGGGAGAAACGCCAAGCTCCGTCAGCGGATGATTTCTCGTAGCTTCGCACAGACGGATGGCATACGCCAGCACACCGTCCTCCACCCGCACAGAAGTCAGATAATTCTGCACTTCCAATACATTCTGCGCATTCGTCATCGGCTTCAGATCCGACAGCGGATTGTGATATCTCTGGGCATTAATGATCTTCATCTGATTTTCCAGACTGGGATAGCCGATCGACAGACATACCATAAAACGATCCAGCTGGGATTCCGGCAGAGGCTGTGTACCTGCGGAACCTAAGGGATTCTGTGTTGCAATACATACGAACGGTGTCGGCAGCACATGCGTCTCACCGTCCACGGTCACCGTATGCTCTTCCATGACTTCCAATAATGCTGACTGTGTCTTCGGGGAAGTACGGTTGATCTCATCTGCCAGAAGCAGCTGACAGTTCGCCGCACCGTCTCTGTATTCAAACCGGTTCTTCTCACGATTATACATGGTAAATCCGGTAATATCGGAAGGCAGGGTATCCGGTGTGAACTGAATACGCCTGCTGTCCAGTCCCAATACCCTGGCAAATGCCAGTGCCAGGGTCGTCTTACCTACACCGGGGCAGTCCTCCAAAAGTACATGACCGCCGGAGTAAATGGTCATCAAAACCTTTTCCACAATGTCATTTTTGCCTATAAAAGCTTTATTGATTTCTGCTATGATCTGTTTCGACTGTTCTACGATCATTGTACTGTTTCCTCCTGTGTACTGTCTGTCTCAGCATTACCGCTGCTGACAGTGACTGCGTTGCCATCGCTGACACTGGTCAGGGCTTGTGTCCCGGTAGTATCTTCCCCACGACCCGCGGCAAACATTTTATGCAGCCGCACTTTTGCAGCCTCTAATGCTTCCGCCGAAGTATTCTCTGCCAGAGCGGGCGCCCAGACCTTTACATAGGTATCCTCATCAGGTTTCTCGTTCCAGCAAAACGGCGATACAGCCAGTGCAATCTGATCATCCTCCACCCCGAAGGAAAACGGCGTATCGTCATCCGGTCTGATCAGTTCCGGCGGTTGATTGCCGTCCAGATATAAAGTCAACATTCCTTCTGCTAATTGTGCTCCGGCAAAAGCATCGGAATAAATGCCTGCCAGATTCGAGGGAATGTACACACCCTCTAACTG
>JBNMHS010000019.1:0-41766 GCA_050872885.1 Acetatifactor sp. | reverse complement strand
ATCCTATACAACATAATATCGCGGGGTGGAGCAGTCTGGAAGCTCGTCGGGCTCATAACCCGAAGGTCATAGGTTCAAATCCTGTCCCCGCTACTAAGATCTGAGTGAAAATTCAGATCTAAATGCCCAGATAGCTCAGTTGGTAGAGCAGAGGACTGAAAATCCTCGTGTCACTGGTTCGATTCCGGTTCTGGGCATTTGTAATATGCAAAAATAAATTATGGGATACTAGCTCAGTCGGTAGAGCACTTGACTTTTAATCAAGTTGTCGGGGGTTCGAATCCCCCGTGTCTCATTTATTAGGGTCAATATACAAAAAGTATATTGATCTTTTTTAATTATTTAATTTGAAACAGACACTATAACAGACTATTGTCGGAGCTGTTATGATATGCTAAAATGTACTTTCGTGAACGCAGAATTTAACGAAAGAGATTTAAAAATAAAATGAATAGTAGAATGAAAGAATTACGTTATGCAATCGTACAGTCCATACCGGTTATGCTGGGCTATCTTTTCCTGGGATTTGCCTTTGGATTGATGTTGAATGATGCAGGATACGGTTTCTGGTGGGCCTTTTTTATAAGCGTGTTTGTGTATGCCGGAAGTATGCAGTTCGTATTGGTCACATTGCTGACGGCGGGAGCCAGTCTGTGGTATACCCTGATCATGACCTTGTTTGTCAATGGCAGACACATGTTTTACGGATTGTCTTTTGTGGAGAAATTCAAGAAGATGGGAGCAACCTATCCGTATATGGTATTTTCTTTGACGGACGAGACATTTTCTCTGTTATGTGATCTGAAAGTTCCAGAGGAGATGAGCGAGAATCGGGTGAACTTCTATATTTCGCTGTTGGATCATATCTACTGGATCGTCGGGAGCTGTGTCGGCGCATTGGCAGGAAATGTATTGCCTTTTGATACCACGGGAATAGATTTTGCGATGACTGCATTGTTTACAGTGATCGTTGTAAACCAGTGGATGGAGACAAAGGAGCATACCCCGGCCATTGTCGGAGGTATCGTCGGTATCCTGTGTCTGGTGATTTTAGGAGCAGATACATTCCTGCTCCCGGCATTGACTATTACAGCAATTATTTTATTAGGAGTAAAGAAAAAATGTTACATTCCATCGGAATCATAGCGGTAGCGGCAATCGTTACTTTGTTTATCAGAGCTATTCCTTTCGTGGTATTCGGAGGGAAGAGAGAAGTTCCGGCTACGGTAACCTATCTTGGGAAAGTGTTACCGCCGGCGATCATGGTGATCCTGGTCATCTATTGTGTGAAGAGTATCAATCTATTTTCCGGCAGTCATGGAATTCCGGAACTGTTGTCTATCGCAGTGGTGGCGGGATTACATATATGGAAGAAAAATACACTACTCAGTATAGCGGTAGGAACAGTACTTTATATGGTATTAGTGCAAGTCGTATTCTAAAACAGTGTGGAGAGGCTTTTTTTCAGCCTTTTCACACTGTTTTTTTATGAAATTAAATGCTATAATGAGCGCAGCGAATATGATGAGGGAGAAACCAAAGATAACATGGAAACCGATAAGAAAGAAATCAAAGAAGAAGTTACAGAGAAAGATACAAAACTAAAGGAAGCAGAAATAAAAGAAGAAATAAAAGAAGAGACAAAGCAGAGTACAGAAGAAATAGCGAAGCCTAAGAAAAAGAGCAAAAAATGGATAGCAATTGTGGCTGCGCTGGCAGCGGTAATTCTTCTCGCTTATGGCGGAGTGGCGGTTTACTATCAGTCTCATTTTTTCAATCACACATTTATAAATAACAGCGATTGCAGCAATCTTACGGCAGAGCAGGTGGCGGCAATCATGGATGAACAGTCACAGCAGTACAGCCTTCAGATTCTGGGAAGAGACGAAAATGGTGTGCAGGAAGAAATCGGCACAGTCACTGCAGCGGAGATCGGAATGTATTGGGTGGACACCCGGAAAGTGGCACAGGAGTTGTTGGACGGACAGAATGAATTGCTGTGGATAGAAATGCTGTGGACGACAGAGGATCATTCCGTGATTCAGGGTATTTCCTATGATGAAGAAAAGTTACAGGAACGATTGGAACAGATGTCGGCGCTGCAGAAGAAAAATATGATTCAGCCTGAGGATGCATATATCAGTGAGTATTCCGAGAAAACAGGAAATTATGAGATCATTCCCGAGACATTGGGAACCGATCTTGACCTGAATCTGGTGAAAGAGGCAGTATCAACAGCAATCATGACGGGTGATCCTGCTGTTGACCTGGAGAAACAGGGGTGTTATAAAACAGCAAAAGTAACGGCTGAGGATGCCACATTGGTAAAAAACTGCGAAACTTTGAACAAATGGGTCAGTGCACAGATCACTTATGACTGGAACGGCAACAAAGTAGTCGTAGACGGGGATATTATCAAGGACTGGATTCAAATGGATGCCAAAGAGCCGCAGCTGAAGGAAGAGGACATTGCTGAATTTGTGGCAGAGCAGGCAAAAGAATATGATACTTACGGTAAAAAGAGAAAGTTTACTACGGTGCAGGGAATTGAATTGACATTGCCCAGCGGCGCATACGGATGGAAGACAGATCGCGCGGAAGAGACCAAGGAACTGATTGCTTCTATTGAAAAAGGAGAAACAATCGACAAGGAACCGGTATACAGCAGCAAGGGAGCACAGAAAGGAAGCAATGATATCGGTAACTCCTACGTGGAGATCGATCTGACGAACCAGCATCTGTACCTGTTCCAGAAGGGAACCATCGTACTGGAGACGGATTTCGTATCCGGTAATATGACCAAGCCCGATTGTATCACACCGCCCGGAGTATTCGGCCTTACTTACAAGACGAGAAATGCTGTATTACGGGGCGCAAATTACGAAACACCGGTAAATTACTGGATGCCCTTTAACGGAAATGTCGGAATGCATGACGCTACCTGGAGAAGCAGCTTCGGTGGAACCATCTATCTGACTTCCGGATCCCACGGATGTGTTAATCTGCCGTTAGATATGGCGGCAGCTATTTATGAATATATGTCTACCGGATTTCCGATTGTATGCTACTATTATTAATGAAATTATAAAGAGATATATGTCATTGTGATGAGGGGGATATCGAGAAGGAAGGCGGTTCTATGAAGCAGCGATCAGCGAAAAAGGTGCAAAAGTGGAAAGAAAAATATGAGAGAGAGCGGCAATTAAGGCAGGAGATCCGGGCAGCGGCACCGGATATTCTGCGTTCTGAGAACTTCAGATCCACAAGAACCCATGTGCAGCATGGTAATATGACAGTGAACGATCACAGTATGAATGTGGCTAAATACAGCCTTGCGCTCAGCGAGAAACTACACATTCCCTGTGAGAAAAAGGATCTGATCCGCGGAGCATTATTACATGATTATTTCCTATATGACTGGCATACACCGGATCATGTCAGTCCGCACAGACTGCACGGCTTTTATCATCCGGGACGTGCATTGAAAAACGCACAGAAAGAATACCATCTGACTCCCAGAGAAAGAGATATTATTAAAAAACATATGTGGCCCTTGACAATTTCATCGGTTCCCATGTGCAGAGAAGCCTGGATCGTTACGATGGCAGACAAATGGTGTTCTCTCATGGAGACTTTTCATGTACACAAAGGGCACGGAGCACTGATTGAGAAGCTGCGGGATAATAAAGAGAAACCGAAAAAATAAGGCAGGAGAAGCATGAAGTGGGAGAACTGTACCGTAGACTGAAAACATATAGTGAATCGGATTATTACCCTTACCATATGCCGGGACATAAGCGGCAGCTTTGCGGGGAATTACCCCGGGAGATCGCAGAGATCGATATCACGGAGATTGAAGGTTTTGATAATCTTCATGCGCCGGAGGAAATCTTTCGCAGGCTGCAGGAGGAAGCTGCCGGATTGTACGGTGCAGAGGAAAGCTTTTATCTGATCAACGGAAGTACCTGTGGTATTCTGGCGGCTATCAGTGCAGCAGTTCCCCGGGGCGGCCGGATCCTTATGACAAGGGGAGCCCATAAATCAGCCTATCATGCGGTTTACTTAAGAAATTTAACAGTTTCTTATCTGTATCCGGAAATGATGGAGGAGTATGATATTTATGATGCGGTAACTCCGGAGCAGATTGCACAGGCATTGGATCGGGGACCTGTTCCGGATGCGGTATTTCTGGTATCGCCTACTTACGAAGGCAGAATTGCGGATATAGAGACGATTGCGAAGCTTGTACATAGTAAGGGAATCCCTCTGATCGTGGATGAGGCGCATGGTGCCCATCTGGGATTGGCGGAAGGATTTGCAAAGAACAGCTGTCAGTGTGGTGCGGATCTGGTCATTCACAGTGTCCATAAGACCTTACCGGCGCTGACGCAAAGCGCATTGCTCCATGTAAACGGAACAAGAGTAGACAGAGATCGTCTGCGCAGATTTTTGCATATTTATCAGTCCAGCAGTCCATCCTATGTACTGATGGCAGGAATTGACAATGCGTTGCAGCTGGTAAAAGAGCGGGGAAAGTATCTGTTTGCACAGCTGCGGAGCAATTATCTGAGAATGATGACAGAACTGTCAGAATGTAAGAATCTTCGTTTTTTGCCACCGGATACCGGACAGGACATAGGAAAACTTGTGATATTATCTCCCAAGGCAGGTTTGTCAGGACAGCAGATTTATGATATTCTATTGGAGAAGTATCATTTGCAGCTGGAGATGGCAGCTACGGATCATTGCCTTGCAATGTTCACCATAGGAGACAGCGGGGAAGCGTATGAGAGGATGACGGAGGCGCTGCTTGCTATCGATCGGGATATCACTGCGGGAAATTGGCAGACCAGACAGGAACCGGAGAACAAAAATATCAGAGAAGGATCGCTTTATCATATGCAGCCCGGGGTATGTCTGTCTCTTGCGGATGCATGGGATGCCGAAAAAGAGGAAATTCCGCTGAGCCGGGCAGCCGGTAGAATTGCAGGTGATTTCGTGAACTTGTATCCGCCCGGGATTCCGGTATTGGTACCGGGAGAACAGGTGGAAGAGGTCCATTGCCGGAAGCTTGCAAAGTACGCCGGGGAAGGTCTGAAGGTTCAGGGAATTACCGGAAAAGACGAATATCGCATTACCGTGATAAAAACCAAATAATATAGCAGCAGAAAGGATTACGTTTGTATGAGAAAAACCAAAATTATCTGTACCATAGGCCCTGCCAGTGAGAGTGAAGAAAAGTTAAGAGAGTTAATGCTCGCCGGAATGAATGTGGCACGTTTTAATTTTTCCCACGGAAGTCACAAGGAGCAGCTGGTAAAATACAACAGAGTACTGAAGGTCCGCAAGGAGCTGGGACTGCCGGTAGCTACTTTGTTGGATACGAAGGGCCCGGAGATCCGTCTGCGTGATTTTGAAGGCGGTAAGGTAGAGCTGGTATCCGGACAGAAATTTATCCTGACAACGGAAGAGATCATGGGAACCGCTGAGAGAGCGACCATTTCTTATAAGAATCTGAAAAATGACATTAAAGTCGGAACGACGATCCTGATCGATGATGGTCTGATTGAGATGACCGTGGAAGAGATCAAGGGAGAGGACATCGTATGTAAAGTCATCAACGGCGGCTTTGTCTCCAACCATAAGGGCGTGAATGTCCCCGGTGCGATTCTGTCCATGCCGTATATCAGTGAAGTGGATCTGGCGGATATCGTATTTGGTGTAGAGCACGGATTTGACTTTATTGCAGCTTCTTTTGTCAGAACGAAGGAAGATATTCAGGAAGTCCGCAAGATCGTAGAGGACAGAGGCAGCAAGATCAAGATCATCGCTAAGATTGAAAATATGCAGGGTATTCAGAACCTGGAAGAGATCATTACCGCAGCAGACGGCATCATGGTTGCACGTGGTGACATGGGTGTCGAGATTCCTCTGGAGGAAGTACCTATCCTGCAGAAGAAGATGATCAAGATGGCAGTGGCACAGGGCAAGCACGTAATCACCGCAACCCAGATGCTGGAATCCATGATTAAGAATCCGCGTCCGACCAGAGCGGAGGCAACGGATATCGCAAACGCTATTTACGACGGAACCACGGCAATCATGCTGTCCGGCGAGAGCGCAGCAGGTCTGTACCCCGTAGAGGCAGTCAAGACCATGTCACGTATCGCCGAGAGAGCGGAGCAGGATATTGACTATCGCGGAAGAATGCAGAAGGTAAAGGAAGATCGTCAGGAGACTCCGGATATCACCACGGCAATCTCTTACGCAACCTGCAGCGTAGCTTCTGACCTGAAGGCAGCAGCCATCATTACAGTAACCATGTCCGGATTCACTGCGAATATGATCGCACGCTATAAGCCTGGATGCCAGATCATCGGATGTACGCTGGATGAGAAGGTTTACCGCCAGTTGAATCTGCTGTGGGGCGTGAATCCCGTAATGATCCAGAAGGAGCAGACCACGGATGCATTGTTTGAGGAAGCAGTATTCAAGGCAAAACAGGCAGGCCTGGTGAAGACCGGTGACACAGTTGTCATTACCGCAGGCGTTCCGCTGGGTGTGGTTGGTAAGACCGACATGATTCATGTAGTAGAAGTAGAGTAATGAAAATATACACAGTGGTTGCTAATATTTCGTAAAAAGTGTATATTTGTCTAAGAGTATACAGCGAATGACGAATTTGATTACGACGCGTAAGCAGAGAGTATCGAGGATACAAATCAGATATTTTGTCGGGCAAAGAAAAAGTTGTAAAAACATTATCATACAGCGCAGACTGTCTGGTGGGATGAGACCCAAATGCAGTGTGACAACAGAAAAGAGAGAACTATGGGTAAAATAGTGTATCTTTGCGGAAAAAGTTCTTCCGGGAAAGACACCATATTCAAAGAATTAATGAAAGGCACGATGGATCTTCGGACTATCGTGCCTTATACGACAAGACCGATCCGCGCCGGAGAACAGAACGGTGTGGAGTATTTTTTCACTGACGAGGCAGGTTTTCAGGCTTTGAAGGATCAGGGAAAGATCATTGAGGACAGGGCATACGATACGGTCTATGGTATCTGGCGCTACTTTACGGTGGACGACGGGCAGATTGATCTGGAAAAACAGAACTATCTCATGATCGGTACGCTGGAAGGCTATGAGAAAATGATCGCATATTTTGGCACTGAGGCAATCCTTCCGGTCTATATCGAGTTGGACGACGGTGTGCGCTTACAGCGGGCATTGGACAGGGAACTTCGCCAGGAGAAGCCGAAGTACGAGGAAATGTGCCGGAGATTCCTGGCGGACAGCGCGGATTTCTCCGAGGAGAAGCTGGCGGCAGCAGGCATCAGGGAACGATTTGAAAATACAGATCTGACGAAATGTCTGCAGGATATTACGAAGTACTTAAGAGAAGTCGGAATCTGACCGAAAAATATGATGATACAAGGGTTGATCCGTATATGATATTAAGTATGAAATCCGTAACGATGAGATACACGAGTTGCCAGATAAGAAAAGAGGTGGGCGTATGGAAATGAGAGTCAATCAGATACAGCAGCCTGCTCCGGTGGAGCAGACACAGAATACCGCGCCCACAGACGGCAGCTTCAAGTTCATGCTGGCGAGCCATGTGGAGGAAGCGGAGCTGCAGGAGCGGTTGACAAATCTCATGGCGGAGATCACGACAGAGGGAGAAAAGCTGGCGAAGCGCCGGGATGTGAAGGATATGCGGCATTACCGCGGACTGGTCAAGGAATTTCTGAACGAAGTCGTGACGAGATCCCATTCTTTTTCCAGAGAGAATTTTCTGGACAGAAGAGGACGGCACAGGGTATACGGCATTATCCGTCTGGTGGATGAGAATCTGGATCAGCTGGCGCAGGAATTGATGAAGGACGAGAAGGATAACTTGGCGATCCTGAATAAGATCGGAGAGATTCGTGGACTTTTGCTGGATATCTTTACCTGATGAAAATACAGGAAAAGCTTGCGCGATTTGACAGAAGGAAGTACGATAAGGGAAGAAGCGAAAAGTCGATAAGGTACAGACAGGGGGAAGACTATGGCAACATTTCATGACATTATCGGTCAGGAACAGATCAAAGAACATTTACAGAACGCTATTTCGGCGAAAAAGATTTCCCATGCCTATATCATCAACGGAGAAAAATCTTCCGGCAAGGAATTCATTGCCAGAGTATTTGCCATGACTTTGCAATGTGAAAAGGGCGGGACGGAGCCTTGTCAGGAATGCCATTCCTGTAAGCAGGCACTGTCGGATAACCAGCCTGACATCATTTATGTCAGTCATGAGAAGCCGAATACCATCAGCGTAGATGACATCCGTGCGCAGATCAATAATGATATTGCCATCAAGCCCTACAGCAGCCGTTACAAAATATATATCATGAATGAAGCGGAGAAGATGACACCGCAGGCGCAGAATGCGATTCTGAAAACGTTGGAGGAGCCACCTGAGTACGCAGTGATCATGCTGCTGACCTCTAATGTGAATGCTTTATTGCCTACCATTTTGAGCCGGTGCGTAGTATTGAATATGAAGCCGGTAGCGGATGACCTGGTGCGGAAGTATCTCATGCAGCAGTTGCAGGTGCCGGATTATAAGGCGGAAGTGTGCGTGGCATTTGCCAGAGGCAATATCGGCAAGGCAAAATCCCTGGCTTCCAGTGAAGATTTTGATAATATCAAAAACGAGGCGTTGTCGCTGTTAAAATATATTCAGGATATGGATCTGAGTGAGATCACCGCAGCAATCAAAAAAATCACAGAATATAAGCTTCAGATCAATGATTACCTGGATCTGATCGCTATCTGGTATCGGGATGTGCTCCTGTTCAAGGCTACCAGCGACGTCAATCACTTAGTCTTCCGGGAAGAGATCAGTTCTATCCGCCGCGTGGCACAGCGCAGCAGCTATGAAGGAATCGAGCAAGTCATCGAAGCATTGGATAAGGCCAAGAGACGTCTGGATGCCAATGTAAACTTCGACCTGACGATGGAACTGCTCATGTTGGAGATCAAAGAGAACGGATAAAAAGATTATATAAAAATCCTTAAAGAGAGAAATCTGAGGAAGATGGATAATACAATCTCTGATCATAGCCTCGCAGGACAATACGCCCCTGCGGGGTTTTGTATACATCCAACAGTTCCTGAGCACCCAGACTGCCGAAAGGGATTTCTGTACGTTCATTGCTGTTCAAATCGATACCGAGCAGGATAGGAAGAGCTTTTTTATCCGTAATGATATCATGATCAATGCAGAGGTCCAATATTTTCCCGGATTCTATCGAAGTCAGATTTCCTGCCGGACAGGAGAGATATCTTGCATTTCCGGTTACAACATTCAGAACCGTGACTTGCATCATCTGGATATCCCGACTTCTGGGTCTGCTATAGTTTTGCTCGATGAAGGCGACTTCTTCTGCCCCAACGATAGTAAAATCTTTGATCGTTTTTGTCCGGATCGTATAGATAGGGACAGTAAAACCTGATTTTCGAAACAATCCACCCTTACGATAGCGATAAAAAGTACCCTGTAAATAGAGATATAATTCACCTTTTAGTTCAAAGAATTTTGAAAAGGTAAGTGCTTGTCTGTTGCTTTCAAGCAAAATTTCAGGGGAGAAATTTCCTGACATTGCCTGAGAAATTACTGCTACATGAAAGTTATTTGCCAAGAACAGATCTTTGCCATACCAATAACAGATGTCATAAGGATCGCGAGACTCTTCCTGATAGATGACTTTCCAGTCAGCAAAGTTTGTCAGACTCTGGCCGACAGAGAGGTAATAGGTCCGATCCAACAGGTGATGGTTTACATCACATTCCGGATTCTGCCAGATTGCCGCATAGTGCCCGGGGGTACCGGTCAGGTAGTGCACCCATTTCGGAATATTATGTAAAATATGGGGTTCCGGGTCAAGTGCGATCAGACAGCTTTTGATATGATCACAATTCGCATAGGCATTGTCTGCCAAATAGAGACTAACTACCGGAGGATGATAGCAAAAGCGCAGACCGTCGGGAATCGGATACACTTTACAGGGCAGACGCTTTCCGAGATCAATCCGTTTTGCTTTACTGCCTGGCTTTTTCCGGGGCTGTAGCAGAAGAGTTACTTTTCTTTGCAGAGATTTCATTTCCTGCTCGAAATCCTCTGCCTGTCCGGATGCAATCAGAGTCAGCAGATATGCGTCACTGTCTTCCGATATCATATACAGAAGATAGTCAGCGAGGGTGATTTCCTGACCAAATGCTTTCAAAATATCAAGTGTCTGCTCCATTGCATAGTTCTCTGCAAGGAATGTCATATTTTCTGCGGAAAGCATCGGAATTTCTTCGCCAAATGTCTCCTGTAGGGCAAACAGAATGTCTGAACTGTCTGCTTTGTAATCCACTTCTGTAACTTTTCGGGTTCCTATATAGTCCATATGGGTGGTCTCCTTGCAGTAAAAATGCAATCTGTAAAATAAGCTCATGAATGCAACATCTCGCTTCGCGGGATAATCCGTTCGCTAATGAGCCTGGGCTTATTATAGCATGAAATATTTGATAAGTGACCGAAAAATGTTTCTTCTATTCGTTTATATATAACAGAAAACAATTGTTATATTTAGTAAGAACCGATGATAGGAATGTCTGCTCAGAACAATAAAGTGATTATGCGAGGGAGAAAGATGGTATAAAATATACTGGAAGTGCATACTATAATTAGATGATAATAGATTAAATTTACAAAAGTGCAAAAATGAATGAGCTGAAAAAAATGCGAATAGAAAAAAATCTGACGCAACAACAGATGGCGGAATTAATGGGGATATCATTGCGTTCTTATAAATCATATGAAAACGATGAAGAGAAAATCGGAACGTTAAAATATAATTATATGATTGAAAAATTGTCTGAAATTAATCCCATTGATGAAAGCCATGGAGTAATCAATATAGAATACATTCGGCAAAAATGTGAAAAAGTGTTTGAAAACTATGAAATAGAATTTTGTTATCTTTTTGGATCTTATGCCAAAGGTAAAGCAACTCCGGAGAGCGATGTGGATCTGCTTATTTCAACAGAAGTGAGCGGACTGAAATTTTATGGATTAGTAGAAGAAATAAGGGCAGCGCTGCATAAAAAGGTGGATGTTCTTAATCTGAATCAATTGACGGATAATCCTGAACTCACAAAAGAAATATTAAAAGATGGGATAAAGATATATGGATAACACGAAAAACGACATTCCGGAGTTGCTGGAAATGTTAACAGCGCAATAAAATCATAGATTGTACAGGTAAAAACCTTGACATTTCCGCTATTTCGGTATTATCATATCAAAGTAAAGGCAATGAACGTGCACAGTAAGATTCTTTTTTCCTGACAGAGAGGGAAGTTCACCGGCTGAAAAGCTTCCTGAGGTTCAACTGGAATCGAAATTCACACGCGAGCCGCATACCGGAAGAGTCAATAGGATTTGGTAGGGTATGACGTTTCTCACTCGTTACGTGAGTTAAGAGTCTTATCGTGAACTTAAATGTAGTTTTCACATAAGGAATTTGGGTGGTACCGCGGATATGAATTCGTCCCAATGGGGTGGATTTGTATGCGCGGTTTTTTGTAACTTATTCAGTGTAAACATCGAAGATGCGATTTTGCGAATGAGGCTCTGAATAGTTACAATAGAGCAAGGCAACATACCCATCCCAGGCACAAGTAAAAATACGTGTGCATAAGCACAGTGTGCAAAAAGCACACAGAAATGAGGAGTAAGATGGCAGATTTAAACGAATTGAATGAAAAAGTCGAACAGATCAAAGCCGACATCCGGGAACAGCTGGAGAAGATCGAGAACACCAAGGGCGTGTATGAGTACAAGAAAACGATTCTCGACAAGAACGGTATCATCGGCGGACTGATGAAGCAGATGGGTTCCGTGCCCAAGGAAGAGAAGGCTGATTTCGGTAAGAGAGTCAACGAACTGAAGACATGGGCAACCGAGCATTTTGATGAGCTGAATGCAAAGTGAAAAGAAAAAGAGATGGAGCTGCGTTACGAGAGTGAGAAGATCGATATCTCCATGCCGGCAAAGAGCCGCAAGACCGGTAATCTGCATCCCGTAACCCAGGTGCGTAACCAGTTGATCGACATCTTCGCATCCATGGGCTTCAGCGTATACGAAGGAACCGAGATCGAGACCGATTATTATAATTTTACCGCACTGAATACCCCGCAGGATCACCCCGCAAGAGACATGCAGGATACTTTCTACCTGTCTCCGGAATTCCTGCTTAGAACCCAGACCTCCGCAGGTCAGGTTCACGTGATGGAGAGCCAGAAGCCTCCTATCAAGATTTTAAGCCCCGGTAAAGTATTCCGTTCCGACGATGATGCGACCCATTCTCCTATGTTTACCCAGATGGAAGGTCTCGTAGTGGACAAGACTATCACTCTGTGTGACCTGAAGGGTATGCTGGAAGTACTGGTACAGAAGATCTTCGGCGAAGGCACGACCACAAGACTGCGTCCTTCTTATTTCCCGTTCACCGAGCCTTCCGTAGAGGTAGATGTCAGCTGCTTCGCCTGTGGTGGCTGCGGCTGCCGCCTGTGCAAGGGTACCGGCTGGATCGAGGTACTGGGTGCAGGTATCGTCAACAAGAAAGTACTGGAGAACTGCGGTATTGATTCCGAGGAATACAGTGGACTGGCATTCGGTATCGGTATCGAACGTCTGGCTATGTTAAAGTACGGTATTAACAATATCAAGCTGTTATATCAATCTGATATGCGTGTACTGGATCAGATCAATGATGATTGATGAGGAAAGATTAAGGAGGAAAAAGATATGTTAGTACCCTTGAGTTGGTTAAAAGAATATATAGATATTGATATAGAAGCCAAGGAACTGGAGGAAAAGTTATTTTCCTGCGGATTTGAGGTGGAGGAATCCTATGAAGTAGGTAAGGAGATCAGTGGTGTGGTCGTCGGACTGGTAGAAGAGTGTGAGCCGATCCCCGAGACCCATTTGCATGTATGTAAGGTAAATGTAGGCGGTGCAGAACCCCTGCAGATCTGCTGTGGTGCGGACAATGTACATGCAGGCGGCAAATATCCCGTAGCACTGGAAGGCGCACAGGTATATGCTACCGCCAAAGATCACGTGACGATCGAAGGAACCATGAAAATTAAAAAAGGGAAGCTGCGCGGTTATGAGTCCTGCGGTATGCTGTGTTCCGGTACGGAACTGGGACTGACCGAGGATCTGTATCCCGGTGCAGGCTACAACGGATTGTTGGTACTGCCGGAGGATGCCGAGGTTGGTGCAGATGTTAAGCCACTGTTACAGTTGGATGACTGGATCTTCGATATTGCCATTACAGCGAACAGACCGGACTGCGAGAGTATCTTCGGTATTGCCAGAGAAGTAGCTGCTATCCTGAATAAACCTGTAAAAACTCCGGCACTGGACTACACTGAGAGCGGCATCACGAAGGACGGATTTACCGTGACTGTGGATGCTCCGGATCTGTGCCCCAGATATATCGCACATTATGTAACCGATGTAAAGATCGGGGAATCTCCCGCATGGATGAAACGGAGACTGGCACTGGTCGGTATCGGTTCTATCTCCAATGTGGTAGATATCACAAACTACATTTTAAAAGAGCTGGGTCAGCCCATGCATGCTTTTGACTCTTCTTATATCGAGGGCAATGCGATTCATGTAAGACGTGCGCATGACAAAGAAAAAATCATGACGCTGGATGAAAAAGAGTTTGAATTAAACGAGAATAACCTTGTGATCTGCGATGGTGTAAAGCCTGTAGCTTTAGCCGGTATCATGGGCGGCCTGAATTCCGAGATCCGCGATACCACAGAGGCTGTCATCTTCGAGTCCGCAAAATTTGCAAGAGACAATATCCGTAAGAGCTCCAGAGCACTGGGACAGTCTTCCGATTCTTCCCAGAGATATGCGAAGGGTGTGGATGAGTATGCTACCGTTATGGCAAGCAAGAGAGCGCTGCATCTGATCGAGGAACTGGGCTGTGGTAAAGTATCTTCTACCCACGTAGAGATCAGCACCGGCAACTCCATCGAACCTACCGAGATGAAGGCAAGCATCAAGAAGGTCAACGGTGTACTGGGTATTGAAGTACCTACCGCCGATATCGAGAGAATCTTAAAGTCCCTGAACTTCCAGCCCGTGATCGACGGTGACGAGCTGACCATTCAGGTGCCCGCATATCGTGAGGATATGGAATCCTATCCTGATATTGCAGAGGAAGTCATCCGTATGTACGGTTACGACCATGTAACCCCGACCTTCCTGAAAGCAGCAGCTGTAACCAGCGGAGGTATGAATACAAAGCAGAAGACCGAACTTAAGATCAAGAAAGCACTGTGTGCACAGGGCGCATTTGAGGGCGTACATTACTCCTTCTTCTCCCCTTCCGATCTGAATCTGTTAGATCTGCCCGAGGATGCACCGGAGAGACATGCGATCCGCCTGATCAACCCGATCAACGAGGATCTGTCCCTGATGCGTACCACTCTGGCTCCCCAGATGATTCATGCGATCGCCCGTAACCAGAAAAACGGCTGTCTGGAAGGCAGAGTATACGAGGTCGGCAATAAGTTCATCCCCAAGGATCTGCCTCTGACCGAGTATCCCGATGAAAGAGAGACCATCTGCATCGGTATCTGGGGCAAGGAAGAGAATTTCTTCACCCTGAAGGGTCTGGTAGACACGGTAGCAGAGACACTGTTCATTGATTTTGAATATGTAGAGGACAAGAAGACCTTCTTACACCCTTATCGTACCGCTAAAATCTTGTATAACGGGGAAGAGATTGGCTACCTGGGACAGCTGACCTATGAGATCCAGAAGGAAGAAGATATGCGTGAATCCGCATACATTGCCGAGATCGACCTGAAGGCTCTGCGTCCTGTATACGGCAAGGTTCCTACCTTCACACCGATCTCCAAGTTCGCAAAGGAGACCAGAGATCTGGCACTGGTAATGAACAAATCCGTTACCTGCGGCGAGGTAGAGAAGGCAATCGAGGAAGCCAGCAGCTTCGTAGAATCCGTAGAACTTTTCGATGTCTACGAAGGATTACAGGTAGGTCCCGAGAAGAAGTCCATGGCATTCACCGTGACCTTTGCTCCAAAGGACGAGGAATTCACCACAGAGGCAGTCGATGGCTACGTGAAAAAGATTCTCAAGAACCTGAACAACAAACTGGGTGTGGAACTCAGATCCTAATGATAGGATAAGAAAAAAATTTTGAAAAACGCTCCGAAAGGGGCGTTTTTCAGTTGCAATTTTCATGATTTTGGATATAATAATATTATCAGAAGCCCCCACACCTCTCACGGAAGTGTCAAATGGGGGCACATTTTTTCTAAAATCAAATAAGCACTTGGATTTTCCATACAGATGGAAAGCAATGCTAAAATATAAATAATTACCATACATATATGAAAACGACAAAATATGGCGATAATATTACAGTAGTCATTTCCTCAAAGATATGCTAAAATAGCAGTTGCAGGCGCATTTTGCGCAGGTGACTGCTATTTTTATATAATTTTAAATGAAGATGCCACCGGCATCAGTGAGGTAGATAGATATGACAAAAGTAATCGGTGTAAGATTTCGTACGGCGGGCAAGGTATATTTCTTCGATCCGCTGCAGTTTGAGATAAAGAGAGGCGACCACGTGATCGTGGAGACCGCCAGAGGAATTGAGTTCGGTACGGTTGTAGCGGGTGTGCATGAGGTAGAGGATGACAAGGTGATCCAGCCCCTGAAGCCCGTGATGCGGCTCGCGTCAGAGAGAGATATCGAGCAGGAGGCCGCCAACAAGGAGAAAGAAAAGGAAGCCTTCAAGATCTGCAAAGAGAAGATTTTAAAGCACGGTCTGGAGATGAAACTGATCGATGCGGAGTATACCTTTGATAACAATAAGGTGCTGTTCTATTTTACGGCGGACGGACGTATTGACTTCCGTGAGCTGGTAAAGGATTTGGCAAGTGTGTTCAAGACCCGTATCGAGCTGCGTCAGATCGGTGTACGTGATGAGACGAAGATCCGCGGTGGTATCGGGATCTGTGGACGTCCCTTGTGCTGTCACAGTTATCTGTCGGATTTCGTGCCGGTATCTATCAAGATGGCGAAGGAACAGAATCTTTCCTTAAATCCGACGAAGATCTCCGGAGTCTGCGGCAGACTGATGTGCTGCCTGAAAAATGAAGAAGATACTTACGAAGAGCTGAACCGCAAGCTTCCCGGTGTGGGGGATTATGTGACGACGGCAGACGGATTGCACGGTGAAGTACAGAGCGTGAACGTATTGCGTCAGCTGGTTAAGGTACTGGTGGAAGTCGGTGACGAGAAGGAACTGAAGGAGTACGAGGCCGATACCTTACAGTTCAAGAGACGCCGTGGTAAGAAGGGCGGTCAGGAACTGTCCAAGGAAGAGCAGCGCGAGCTGGAGAAGTTAGAGCAGATCGAGGAAAAAGAAGAGGCACAGGAGCGCGAGGAAAAACGCACGGAGCAGCGTCCGGATCGCAGAGAACAGAGAACGGATAGCGAGAATCAGAACCGAAGCGGCGAGAATCGCGGGGATAACCGCGGAGAAAATCAGAACCGTGGTGACAATCGCAGACGCGACGGCCGCAGGGATGACAACCGCAGAAATTATAATCGCGGTGAGGGCAATCGCAGCGCCGACAATAGAAACGAAAATCGTGGTGCAGAGAACCGAAACGACAACCGTGGTGAGAACAGGAACAATGAGAACCGCCGAGACAATAACCGCGGCAGAGAAGACCGCAATGAGAATCGTGGCGGAGACGGCCGTGTGAATGAAAATCGCAGCGGTGAGAATCGAAATGACAACCGCAATCGTGATAACCGGAATGACAGACGCCGTGACAACCGGTATCAGAACAGAGCGGATGGTCAGGGCAGAGAGAATGGAAATGCGCAGGGAGCTGAGCAGTCCAATACGCAGGCACAGGCACCGCAGGACGGCGAGCATAGATCCAAGCGGGATAATTCTTTCCGCAGAAGACCCAGACACGGCGGCAGAAGAGACGTAGACGGAAGAAAACCGGAGAATACGAATAATGAAGGTTGAACTGAAGGAAAAGGAACGCATTGATGACCTTCAGCGGAACGGTTATCAGATCATACAGAATCCGGAAAAATTCTGCTTCGGTATGGATGCGGTATTGCTGACGGGATTCGCCCATGCGAGAGAAAAGGATACCTTGCTTGACCTTGGTACCGGCACCGGAATCATTCCGCTCCTGATGGAAGCCAAATATCACTGCGCGTATCTGACGGGACTGGAGATCCAGGAGGAAAGCGCAGATATGGCGAGACGCAGTGTGGCATTGAATGATCTGCAGGATCGTATCGACATCGTGACAGGAGACATTAAGGAAGCAGACCGGCTATTTGCGGCTGCTTCCTTTGACTGTATTACCTGCAATCCGCCGTATATGATCGGACAGCACGGTCTGACGAACCCGGAGGAGCCCAAGGCCATTGCCAGACACGAAGTGCTCTGTACCCTGGAAGATGTTGTCAGCAGGACAGCGAAGCTTCTGAAGCCCGGCGGACATTTTTATATGGTGCACCGCCCGTTCCGGCTGGCTGAGATCATGACGACGTTGGTAAAGTACAAACTGGAGCCGAAGCGGATGCAGTTGGTATATCCCTATATTGATAAAGAACCCAACATGGTATTGATCGAGTCGACCAGAGGCGGCAAATCACGCATGACCGTGGAGAAACCGCTGATCGTGTATCAGTCTCCCGGAGTATATATGCCGGAGATTTATGATATTTACGGATATTAGAGAGGAGGCAGGAGTGTATGCCCGGAACGTTATATTTGTGTGCGACCCCCATTGGAAATCTGGGAGATATGACACCGCGTGTCGTGGAGACCTTGCAGACAGTGGATGTGATTGCAGCGGAGGACACCCGTAACAGCATCAAACTGCTGAACCATTTTGATATTCATACACCCATGACCAGCTACCATGAGTACAATAAGGTGGAAAAGGCGCACCAGTTGGTAGGACAGCTCTTAAACGGCCAGAATATTGCCCTGATCACGGATGCCGGAACTCCGGCAATCTCCGATCCCGGCGAAGTGCTGGTGCAGATGTGTCATGAAAATAATATTACCGTGACCTCCCTGCCGGGTCCGGCAGCCTGTATTACCGCACTGACATTATCCGGTTTGAGTACCCGGAGATTTTGTTTTGAAGGATTTCTGCCCGCGGATAAAAAGGAAAAGAAAGCGATCCTTGAGGAATTAAAGACTGAGAGCCGCACCATGATTCTCTACGAAGCACCGCATCATCTGATCCGGACACTGGAAGAATTATATCAGGCACTGGGAGAGCGGCGTATCACTTTATGCAGAGAGCTGACCAAAAAGTTCGAGACGGTGTTCCCTACGACATTGGAAAAGGCACTGGATTACTACAAGACAGAAGAACCCAGAGGGGAATATGTACTGGTAGTGGAAGGAAAAAGCCCGGAGGAAAAACGGCAGGAAGAGATCGCATCCTGGGAGTCCATGACCATCGAAGAACATATGGCATATTATGAAGAACAGGGAATGGACAACAAATCTGCCATGAAACAGGTCGCAAAAGACAGAGGTGTCGGAAAACGGGAGATTTATCAGTACCTGCATGGGAATTAATGAGAGATATAATAAGAATCATATGAGAAATAGAGCAATATAAATCATATGTAGAAATGAGGCAAAATGACAAACTGTGACGCATGTGTCAATTATGAATATGACGAAGATTATGAGTGTTATTGTTGCATGGTGAACCTGGATGAAGACGAAATGTACCGTTTCCTGTCCGGCACCCAACAGGAATGTCCCTATTTCCGTTTGGATGACGAATACGCAGTGGTAAGACACCAGATGTAAGGGTAAAAATCACTAGAAGCGATTGGAAAAAGTATGCCCAAATGGTAGAGAATGCTGATTGTGGAAGTGAAAACAGAGTAGTATAATACGGAGTTGCGTGCTGTGAAAGAGCAGTGCGCAGCTTCTTTTATTTACATGAGTAATGCGGAGAATTTGAACGCTTGCATGCGGCTGAATCCGGTAATCCCATAATCCGCAAGGGGTGTTTTGGTAAGTATTGTAAGTAGTGTTTTCTGAGCGATTATGCGTGTTTTATAAAATGGAAGAAGTGCAATACTAACAGAAGTAAAGGTGAAGCATTATGAAATATGTAAAACAACTTTCTATTATTTTAGGAATTTCTTTTCTGGCGGAACTATTGGAAATTCTGATTCCTCTCCCGATAGCAGCCAGTGTCTACGGTCTGGTGATCATGCTGGTAGGTCTGATCACCGGTCTGATTCCATTGGAAAAAGTAGAGACCGCAGCAGATTTTCTGGTAGATGCCATGTCTATCATGTTCGTACCGGCTACCGTGGGAATCATGGCAAGTGTGGATGCGTTAAAAGAAATGCTCCTTCCAATCTGTGTGATCACGTTGGTGTCTACCGTGCTGATTATGATCGTGACCGGCCGGGTATCCCAGCGCATTATCCGCAGCCAGAGAAAGACCGCAGTGAAGGCGACTGTTGCAGACGGTTTTAATACAGCGAGCACAATCGTCGGAAGCATGGAAGATACAGTAAGCGATGTCGCAGAAGCAAAGGAGGAAAAATAAATGAACGAAGTATTGAGTCAGTCTATTTTCTTCGGAATTGCGATTACTTTAGTGACTTATGAGATTGGTCTGTGGATCAAGCAGAAGACAGGAAAGGCAATTGCCAATCCGCTATTGATCTCGGTCATCCTGATCGTGGCAGTATTGTTGCTGTTTCATATAGACTATGACACCTATGCTAACGGTGCGCAGTATATCAGCATCTTCCTGACCCCGGCAACGGTCAGTCTGGCGGTTCCCCTGTATCGCCAGCTGGAACTGTTGAAGACCTATCCGAAGGCTATCTTCGGCGGCATCATTGCCGGTGTGTTGACGGCTATGGTAAGTATCTTTGTACTTAGTCTGATGTTCGGATTGAATCATGAGCAGTATGTAACGCTCCTGCCGAAGTCCATTACGACAGCAATCGGTATGGGTATCTCCGAGAAAATGGGCGGTATCGTGACAATCACAGTAGTCGTTATCATCGTGACCGGCATTCTGGGCAACATTCTGGCAGAAACGATCTGCCGCCTGTGCAAGATCGAAGATCCTATTGCCAAGGGACTGGCTATCGGTACCAGCGCCCATGCCCTGGGAACCGCCAAAGCCATGGAACTGGGCGAGATTGAAGGTGCCATGAGCAGCCTGTCTATTGTGGTTTGCGGTATTTTGACTGTGATCTCAGTGTCTATATTTGCAAACTTTATCTAAAACAATGGAAATTATAGTTACCGCCTGAAAAAGCTTATTTGACTTTCGGGCGGTAATTATTTGCAAAATATAAGACTAATATTACAAATTTTACCGCTTGGAACACAATTCCGGGACCACAGGCGGTAATATTAGAAAATGAAGCCCGAAAAATGGATGTAAATAAAAAGGAAATACCGCCTGACTGTAAAAAGCAGGTCGGTACAGCGGTATATGGAAAGCTGCCAAAGCAAAAATTTAAATATAATTACCGCCTGAGATAAGGAAGTGCAGTTGATAGGCGGTATTAGTAAGCTTATATAAGTTATATGAATGATGAAAGGAATATCTGCGCATACTAACCTCGCAAAGAATAAAAGGAGGTTAGCGCATGAGTGATATTTCAGAATTGGATCTGCAGAATCTGCGCCATTTGATCGGCGGCTTTGACACGACCCACTGCAAAATGCAGGAGTATGCCAAGGAGGCGGAGGACCCGAAGGTAAAACAGTTTTTTGAAAAGGGTGCCAAAAGTGCCATGGAGAACAAACAGCAGCTTATGAAGTTTTTGCAGTAAGGAGGCAGCAGAATGCAGGAAAAGACAATGGTAGCAGATACTCTGGCCGGAATCAACGGGGAGCTGACCCGTTATGCGGGAATGATCGCCCAGTCGGAGAACAAGGAGTTAAAACAGACATTGAAGCAGTTCCGTACTGCCTGCGAACAGTCACAGGAGGAACTGTACCAGATCGCCAGAGAGAAGTCTTATTATGTGCCGGCGGAGAAAGCAACCGCGGAAGAAGTGGCGCATGTGAGAAGCCTGTTTACACAGGGAACTCTGTAAGCTGAGAATCCGTATATGAGATGCCGGAGAGATACTCCGGCGGAAAATGTTATTTAATGCTATTTTAAAATGTAAAAATACTTGGGACTGAGTTCTGTGGAAAAACGGGACTTGGTCTCTTTTTTTACCATGCAGATTAATTAGGACTATTTGTGCCGCGGGCACCACAAAGTAGCCCTTATCGCAATGTGAATCTACGAGGCACATTGCGATTACCTCCGACGCAAGAAAACATTTGCGGAATAGAGATTCGTATGAAAAATAGGTGGTATCTGTCCGAAATCAGATTTATCGAATGGGAGATGAAATAGATACATATATTGAGACAAGGAAAAATGCAAGAGGATAGCTATGCTGAATTATATTTGGGCAGGGATGATCCTGTTAGGCGTGATCTACGGCGTCTGCACCGGACAGATGAGTGCGCTGACGAACGGAGCACTGGACAGTGCGGGGGAAGCAGTCAGTCTCTGTATTACCATGGCAGGGGTCATGGCATTGTGGATGGGGCTGATGGAGATCGCGCAGGAGTCCGGGATGATTACGAAGATGACGAAGGGAATCCGGCCTTTCCTGCGATTTATGTTTCCGAAGCTTCCGGAAGATCATCCGGCGGGAGAATATATTGCCACAAACCTGATCGCCAATGTTCTGGGGCTGGGGTGGGCCTGCACCCCGGCGGGATTGAAAGCAATGGAACAGTTGGCGGAGTTGGAAAGGGAGCGAGGGGCGCATGGAAACTTACAGGCCTTAGCAAAGCGAGACAGTAACCCGGATTTGAAAAAAGTTGAAGAAGATCGGAAAAGAAAGCAGAATTCGGTAAAACGGGATAGCAAACAAAATAAGGGAACGATAGAGACAGCAAGTAATGAAATGTGCACATTTCTGATTCTGAATATCTCTTCCCTACAACTCATCCCCGTGAACATGATCGCCTACCGCAGTCGCTACGGCAGCGCCAACCCGGCGGTGATCATTGCACCGGCGCTGCTTGCTACGTTGTTCAGTACATTGATTGCAATAATCTACTGCAAATGGAAGGATCGGTAGGATTATGATGAATGCATTGACACATATGTCAGATATTATGATCCCTATGATCATTTTCTGGATTGTCGGTTACGGAATGGTATCGGGGGTAAAAGTATATGAGACCTTTTTAAAGGGAGCGAAAGAAGGGCTTCGTATCGTGGTGGAAATACTGCCTACACTGGTGGGACTGATGATGGCAGTGGGGATTCTCAGGACCTCCGGATTTTTTGACCTGTTGGGGAAAATAATCGGGCCGGCAACGGAGGCGATAGGGCTTCCGGCACAGTTGATTCCACTTCTGATTGTGAAGATGTTCTCTTCTTCGGCGGCGACCGGATTGGTGTTGGATATATTCAAGACCTGTGGGCCGGATTCCTACGCGGGAATGCTGACTTCAATTCTGATGAGCTGCACCGAGACGATTTTTTATACCATGAGTGTGTATTTCCTGGCAGCAAAGGTAACAAAAACCCGCTATACGCTGCCGGGAGCACTCCTGGCAACGTTAGCGGGAACGGTGGCAAGTATTTTCCTCGCCGGAAAAATGTAATTAAATCAATTGCAGACTTCTCAGTATAAACAAGTACACCGTCAGTGTCACGGAGCTTAAAAACGTGGTAGCAACGACGGCACTGGAAGTCAGTGTTCCTTCGTGATTCATGTTTTTCGCCATGATATAGCAGCTTACGGTGGTGGGAGAGCCCAACATAATGAGGATCGCCACCAGCTTTTCTCCGGTGAAGCCGAAATGCACGGCAAGAGGCAGGAACAGGGCAGGCCATACAACCAGTTTGAGAAGCGTCACCACCGCGGTGGGAGCTAAAAGCTTTAACGCCTTACGACCTTCAAAGCCGGCACCCAGACCAATCAGAGCTAACGGTGTTGCCAATACAGCGATATTACTGATCGTCTTGGAGATGATCACGGGGTAGGTGATCTTGCAGGCACTGGACAGCATTCCCAAAGCAATACTGATAATAATGGGATTCGTAACGATGCCCTTCAGGGATTTCATCAGGGACTTTTTATCGAAGCCTTTGGCATCCGGACCGGTGAAGGACAGGATCAATACTGCGGCAATGTTGTACAGGGGAACGGTGCCGACGATCATCAGGGGCGCCATGCCGGAGTTGCCGTAGATGTTCTGGATAAAAGCGACACCCAGGACAGCGGCGCTGCTGCGGTAGCTGGCCTGTACAAATTCACCCAGACGGGATTTATTTTTATAAAAAATACCTGCCACGATCCAGGTGACCGCAATGCAGAAAAACGTCACGAAGAAGCAGAACAGAACATAGCCGGTGTCCCACACACTGTAGAAATCCGCAGAGGAAATATCTTTAAAAAGCAGGACAGGCAATGTCACTTTATAGTTAAAGGAATTCAATGTCTTAATAAAGGAATCGTTGGTCAGATGTAATTGCTGTAAAATATAGCCGATCACCATAACCAGGAAAACGGGAATGGTGGCGTCCAGACTGAATGCGAGCTGTTCCATGAAATTTCATGCCTCTTTCTGTTAAAATAAAAACCTCTCTCCTTTTGCAAGTATAGAAAAGGAGAGAGGCATTGTCAAGTGTGCGCCCGGCGGAGCACATTCTTTTGAGGTGAAAGGACTTATTTTACAGCATTGATTTTATAGATGAATTTCACACTGCTGTCCATACCGTTATTGTCTCCGGTGAAGGAGTCATAACTCTCGGATACGGAAGCGGTGGCTTTCAGGCGGTCAATCACTTCCTGAAGCTCATCGGTATCCATATCGGTCAGTTTGCTGATGGCTTCGTCATTGTATTCCACCATACCGTCTTTCAGCTCCTTGGCACCGTCTTTCAGCTGGCTGACACCATCGATGAGCTTATCACTGCCATCGGAGAGGGTGTTCACGCCGTCAGCCAGAGTGCCGCTGCCGGAAGCCAGATCGCTGGCACCGTTCACCAGGGTATCCGCGCCATCATAGAGTTCCTTGCTGCCGGATACCAGTTTATCGGCACCATCCTTCAGCTGAGAAGCACCTGCAACTACCTGGGCGGAACCGGTTGCCAGCTTGGCAGCACCGGCACTTGCGGAAGCTACGCCCGCGGTGTAGGTCTGGAGACCGGTGTAGAACTGATTATAGCCATCCAGAGAAGCTTTCAGAGTCTGCAGGGAGGAGATACTGCTCTGAGCGGTCTGCATTACCTGGGATACATTACTTTCCACTGCGGTAACCAGAGCTGCATAGGGATTGGTGGCATTGCCGTCGGTAACGGAACTTTTGATGACTTTGTACTGATCGGCAGTCAGGCTCGTTCCCATTTTTGCATTCACCTGAGGCAAAACTACGGCAAGGGCACCATCATAGCTTTGCAGCTGGGTCAGATTACTTGTTGCGCTATCCAATACTTGGGAATAATTTTCTTTTGTAAGATTCGGAACAGTGAGCCCGGCAGCAGTCAACTGGGAAGTTGCAGTGCTTAACAAGGTGTCAAATACCTGTGCGGCTGCACCGTTCAGGGTATCGTTCTGCGCGGTAAGCTGTCCGAGACCGGCTTTCAGGTCGTTGGCACCGGACTGGAGACTCTGAGTACCGGCAAGCAGGGTCTTGGTACCTTCCTGCAGCGTGCCTACACCACTCTGTAAAGAACCAATACCGCCTCTTAAAGTGACAGTACCGTCAGCAACCTTGTAAGCGCCGTCGCGCAGATCCTTGGAACCGTCGGACAGTTCTTTTACACCGTCCTTCAGATCGCCGGATTTGTCGTAAAGCTCTGTCACGCCATCGTAAAGATCGGAAGTGCCGTCCATAAGCTGATGTGTTGCATCCTCCAGGTCATCCATGGCCTCCGTCAGATCATCCAGATCATCCACATTGCTCAGATCCAGTCGGGAGAATACGGAATTGGTAGCGATGCAATAGGTCTCGTTCATGGTGAAATCCGTCACGTCTGCTTCGATTTCCAGATAATCATCCAGATCTTCTTCCATATCCAGGTTGGTGCCCAGTCCGGGGAAAACAATACCGGTGACAACGCTGTGGCTGCCGTCATTGATGACTTTACCGGAGGATACCCGGATGTTGCTGAAATTGTCGTTATCCAGGATCATGCCGGTCATTACAGCAAAAGGAACATAGATTTTCTCTTCTTTTCCGGCAATCTCTCTGGTTTCGTACAGTTCATTGGTATAATCGTAACGGATTACCACATGACCGCTTTTTCCGTTCAGGTCGGCAGCGGAAATCTCATTTCCGTCCAGGCTGTAAGTAACTTTAAGGGATACGGGAGCTTCTTTATCGGGAGTACTCTGGGTGTAGGAATCTTTTTCACCCTGATTCTTTAACCAGTCGCTCACATATATTTTCTGCTGTGTTCCGTCGGCATTGAGAATGACGTATACGGTCTCGTCAATGGAAGCGGCGGAAGTATCTTCGGATTTCCAGATGTCGTCTACGGCATCCTGAATCTGTTCTTTGAGTTCGGTCTCTTTTTTCTCGGAAGTTTTTGCATATACGGATACACCGGTAACGCTCAAAGCGACAACCCCGGCCAGACACAGGGCGCCGGTTTTCCAGATCTGTTTTTTCATATTTATCATAACTTTATACCGTCCTTTCTTTATAGGTCTGTGTAGTATCATCAGTTACATTTTTGTTCCGGAAACCGATGCTGGTCACGCAGATGATCTTATCAAACAGCATGAACATCGCCGGCAGGAACAGAATAACAGCGAACATACTTACAATAGCGCCTCTCGCCATCAGGTCGCAGAGGGAACTGATGATGTCTACGTCAGAATACAGGGCAACACCGAAGGTGGCGGAGAACAGTCCCATGGCGCTGACGATAATGGAAGGAATGGATACCTTCAGGGCATTGGTCACGGCCTCACGTTTTCCTTTTCCTTCATAGCGTTCCTGTTTGTATCTGGTGGTCATCAGGATCGCATAGTCAACGGTTGCACCCAACTGAATCGTACTGATACAGATCGGGGCAATGAAAGGAAGTGACGTTCCTGTCAGATGAGCCAGTCCCAGGTTGATGAAAATGGATAATTCAATAACTGCAACGAGGATCAGCGGCAGGGTGATACTCTTTTCTACCAATGCGATAATTACAAAAATCGCTACAATAGATACGGCATTTACTACTTTGAAGTCCTGATCCGTTGTCTCGATCAGATCCTTGGTACAGGGTGCTTCACCGATAAGCATGCCCTTGGAATCATATTTTTTCAGGATCGTGTTCAGCTCGTTGATCTGTGCGTTGACTTCGTCGGTAGCGGTCTTGTATTCGGAGTTGACTAAGAGCAGTTCCCAGTCGTCACTCTTTAAGACCTCTTTCACGGATTCGGGAAGCATCTCTTCCGGTACCAGAGGACCGACTACGGATTCCAGTCCCAGTGCATATTTCACACCTTCGACGTTTTCCATTTCGTGAATCATGGCACGTACGTCAGTGTCAGGTACATCGGTACTTACCAGCACCATATGTGTGGCACCTACACCGAAGTCTTCCTGCAGCTTACTGTTGGCTACGACATAAGCCATATCTTCGGGAAGTGTTTCACCGAGATCGTAGTACACTTCGTTGTTTGTCTCTTTGTAAGACCAATAGGAAGGAACTACCAGTACCAGGAACAGAATCAGGAATACCGGGAATATTTTGGTGATACCGGAAGCAACCTTTCCCATATCCGGCAGGAGGGACTTATGACTGGTCTTCTGCAATACCTTATCCAATACAAGGATCATGGAAGGAAGCGTTGTGACACAGCCGATGACACCGAGGATGACACCCTTTGCCATAACCACGCCCAGATCCAGACCTAAGGTATAGCTCATGAAACACAAAGCAATAAATCCGGCAACGGTGGTAATGGAACTTCCGACCACGGAGGTCAGAGTATTGTTGATGGCTACTGCCATGGCTTCTTTATTGTCCTCATACATGGTCTTCTGCTCTTCGTAGCTGTGCCAGAGGAAGATGGAGTAGTCCATGGTAACGGCCAGCTGCAACACTGCGGAAAGTGCTTTGGTCAGGTAGGAGATCTCTCCGAGGAAATAGTTGGTTCCCATATTTAACAGGATCGCCATACCGATACTGATCAGGAATACGAACGGGGTGATCCAGTTGTCCATGAAGATCATCATTGCGACGCATGCCAGTGCAACGGCGATACCTACGTAGATCGGTTCCTCTTTTTCGCACAGATCCTTCAGGTCGGTGACCATGGCGGACATACCGGAGACAAAACACTGCTTGCCTGCAATGCTGCGGATCTCGGAGATGGCTTCCATCGTGTCGTCGGAGGAAGTGGAAGTATCGAAGAAGATTGCAAGCATCGTACTGTCGCCGGAATTAAAGGCGTCATACAGCTTGGAAGGAAGCATTTCCATAGGAACGGATACATCCGCAAAATCGTCATACCACAGAACGGTATCCACATGATCCACATGAGAGATATCTTCCCGGAGAGAAGAGACATCTTCCGGATCCATACCTTCAATAATTACGAAGGAAAAAGCTCCTTTTCCGAATTCATCCATCAGGATATCCTGACCAACGACTGTATCAATGTCACCGGGCAGGTAAGACAGCATATCGTAATTGATCCGCGTCGCGATCATTCCGATCAGGGACGGAACCAGTAATGCAACTGCCAGTATTAAAATAGGAATACGGCATTTTACAACCCATTTTCCAAATTTCATAAACAGTGCTCCTTTCTTTGTCGATTATTTCTCAATAGGTATTGTATTCATAGACACTTCCTTTGAAAACGTACAAAAAAGAGCAATGCACAAAAATTGCGCATTACTCCGAAATTATCCAAAATATGTACAAAATGCTGTAAATGCCCAAAAACTACCGGGCAATCCGTGTCAGGCTGGCTTCGATATTTCCGTGAAAAATCTCACCGATCCGCCGAATCAGAGATTCCGGATCTTTTTTCATTCCGGTGTTCAACCAGTCTAAAATCATACCTACCAGTGCAAATTTATAGAAATCCACCACCATTTTCTGATCGGCGGGGAAGACTTTTTTATGGTTGTTGTGTTCTACCTGCTCCGTGATCTTCGCTACATACAGACGCATGACCTCACCGGCGATGCTGTAGAGGTAACGTTCCACCCGCTCTCTGCTGACGGAATTATAGATGTGGTAGACGAGCCGCCGGTTCTCCAGGGCAAATCTTGCGGCCGATATAAAACCTTCCTCCCAGGAGTCCATATCCAGATGCTGGGACAGGACACGCTCCACGTCCGCATTCAGAATGTGCTCCAACAGAGCGGTAATATCCTGAAAATGATAGTAAAAAGTGTTGCGGCTGATCCCGCAGTCATCCACGATGTCTTTTATCGTAATTTTATCCAATGGCCGTTCGTTCAACAGCCGGATAAAGGATTCTTCGATAGCCTTGCTTGTAAACTGTGTCATGGGTTCCTCCAACCTGATGATCCATGCGCATATTTTAGCATAAAACCGCTAGTTTGTCATCAAAAGCAGCTCATTCAGGGAGGAAAAATCGGAGGATCCGGTTTCCAGATAAAAGGTATGGAATCTAAGGTCGGAATAAGTATCTCCCCAGTGATGTTTTGCAGCTTCCCGCAGCTTTAAAATCTCCAGATAGCCGACATAGTATTTCGGATAATTACAGGGTTCTTCCGCAATATATGTGTAGACCGCTTCGCAGACCTGCGGAGAATCAATGCCGAATTTCCCTAAGATTTCCGCCACCTGATCGTATCCGGCTCCTTCTCCGTGGATCAGGAGATCTAAGAGAGTGTACATGCACAGCTGAAGGCTGCGGGTGTGTTTTTCCAGCTGTGCAACCTGCGCGGCATCTGTCTGCCCGGATTGTTCCAGCAGATCGGCCGCATAATCATAGGAAAGAAATTCTACATACAATGCCCATCCTTCCAGATAACCGCCGTACCAGATCAGCTTCCTGGCAGGATCTGTGTCTCCGGATAAAAAAGTGCGGTTACTGTAGACCGTTTGGTAGAGATGACCCGGAAATCCCTCATGAGCCAGCGTGGTGTAGAGTTCCAGTCCCCGGGGAGAGTTCCGGCGGTTTATATAAATGACATTATTGTCGGTATCTCCCAAAGGTGTTGTCAGATAAAATGCCGGAGCACTGTAAGGCTCCAGACTTGGAACAACATCCTTGACAGTGACAGAGGGGAGAGGATTACTGACGGGAAAGTCATTTTTCATACGGCCCTGTAGATCTGTGAGCATTTCTTCCGGCTCATCAAGGGGAAAATCTGCCGCGGTCTCTTCGGAGAGCAGGGAGATCAGAGAGGGGGACTGCGTGGTCAGACTGCGGATGGCAGACTGTTCCTCACGGAATTTTTCCAACAGTATCTGCACGAGTTCCTTTTCGGATCGGGAGGAACCGGTCTCGGCAAACAGCAGGTGGTGATAGTAGGATTTTCCGTCCGGGAACAGAGCCAGGCCTTTGGGAAGAATGTCCTGTTCATCTGCAGATTCCGGGGAAATACTGTTGTCATTGTCGGAAGAGGCTAACCGGAGCAGTCCTTCGGACAGGGCAGAATAAGCTGGCTGTACCACAGTGACCAGCAGACGGTCATTTTTTTCAATCAGAGAAGCGGTTTCTTCCGGTGAGAAAATCCCCTGTGCCTGTAGTCCGGTCAGCCGGGTCTCGAAGGTGGTCTGCAAAAAATGGGTTCCCTGAGTCAGTTCCCGGGAAGTGATGATGGTGTCACATTGCTTGCGGACTTTCTCCAGAGAAATGTCTGGCATGAGGAAGCCTGCGGCGGCTTTTTCCTGCTCATAGAGAAGCAGGGAGGCAAAATAGTCGTCCACCTGATCCAGGAGGGACAGGTAATCGGTCACATCCCGGGCAGTGCGGAAGGTGTACTCTGCCAGTAATACAGGAAGCTGGGACTGCATTCCGGAGGAAGGTGAAAGAGGTTCTGCATAATAGGGAAACTGTGCAAGAGCCAGGTCATTTTCCAGAGAACAGTGCAATAACCGGTAAGTGCAGGCGTTTTCTGCAGAGAGCCTGTCGGGATCTATGCCGTCCAGCTGTTTTAACAGCTTTGCACAATGCTTCTTACTGTCTTCCGGACGGTCCGGCTGATAGACCGGAAGTACCGGTTCATATGCGGAGATTCCGAATTTTTCCGGATCTGCGATGGTGTAGTGCATGTTCAGGGTGCTGGCAGTCATTTCATCCCGGAAAAGCCTGGAGGTGAATTGTTCAAACCGCTTGTCGGCAGAGGAATGAGTGGCCAGAAGCCCGAGAACGCCGGTGAGGGCACAGAGAAGACAGATACACAGGAGCAGCTGGGGGAAGGAGAGAGAGGGACGTTTATGCACGATGATTACCTGATGACGGAGAGTGTTAATAAGAGTATATGTTTAGAAAACTGCGGATAGAATTTGAAACACAACATAGTTGTACGGTGTACAACTACACATAAATGTATCTAAAATGAATAAAAGATGTATTGACTTTGTACGGTTGCCTTATTATACTGAAAGTGATTATGGAGACGAAATATCAAAACCTCATTAATTACATACAGGAACAGATCACAGACGGACAACTGGGCCCCGGAGAGAAAGTCCCTTCGGAGAATCAGCTTTCGGAACAGTTCCATATCAGCAGGCAGACAGTGCGGAAAGCCATCGGGACACTGGAGGAGAACGGTCTGGTGCAGAGGATCCGCGGCAGCGGTACCTATGTGAGCTTTGACCGCAGGAAGAATCTGGAACAGCGCAACAGTATTGCGGTGGTGACCACCTACGTGGACAGCTATATTTTCCCGAGGATCCTGCAGGGGATGCAGAATACCCTGTTTGAGAGCGGTTTTTCCGTACAGATTTATTTTACGAACAATACGTTGGACCGGGAGAAAAGCATCCTGAAGGATCTGCTGAAACGGGATGACGTGGCCGGAGTGATCGTAGAGGGCACGAAGAGCGGCCTGCCGAATCCGAACCTGGATCTGTATCGTCATCTGATGGTCAGGAAGATACCGCTTCTGTTTTTCAACACCTATTATCCGGAACTGGAGGTACCTCATGTGTCGTTAAACGATGCGGAGGCAGCTTATAAGGCGGTACGGTATCTGATCGATAAGGGACATCAGAAGATCGGAGCAATCCTGAAACTGGATGACGGACAGGGCAGGCAGCGTTATCTGGGGTATCTGCGGGCCATGGAAGAAGCCGGACTTACAGTGACGGATTCCCGGATGGTATGGATCGACACGGATGAATCGAAACAACTGGGATATTGCCGGGACCGGATCCTGAACCGGGTGGAGGAGTGTACCGCCCTTCTGGCGTATAATGATCAGATCGCTTTTCAACTGATCCGGATGCTGACGGAGCGGAATATCCGGGTGCCGGAGGATGTATCGGTCATCAGTATCGACGATTCGGATCTGGCAAGACACAGCGAGGTGCCTATTACCTCCCTGCCGCACCCGAAGGAGAATCTTGGGAAAAAAGCGGCGGAGACCCTGCTGCAGATGATTGCGGGCAGGAAAAAGGATCTGACCTATGAATTCGATACCCGTGTGGTAGAACGGGAATCTGTAACGGAACATGAAACAGTAAAATAAAGCATAAAAGGAATAAGGAGAGAACACAATGAGCGAAGCAGTAAAAGAAGCGATCAAAACAGGAAAAACAGCCCTTGGCATCGAGTTTGGTTCCACCAGGATCAAAGCGGTACTGGTGGATGAGAGCCATGCCCCCGTCGCCATGGGAACCTATGACTGGGAGAACAGGCTGGAGAACAATATCTGGACTTACAGTCTGGAGGACATCTGGAAGGGATTGCAGGGCTGCTATAAGAGCCTGGCAGACGATGTGGAGGCAAAATACGGCGAGAAGCTGACCACACTGGGATCTCTGGGATTCAGCGGAATGATGCATGGGTATATGCCTTTTAACGCAGACGGCGAGCTTCTTGTGCCGTTCCGTACCTGGAGAAACACAATGACCGAGGAAGCCTGCAAGAAGCTGATTCCGGTATTTCACTTCAACATTCCGCAGAGATGGAGCATTGCGCATCTGTATCAGGCCATTCTGAATCAGGAAGAGCATGTGAAGGATATTGCCTTCTTCACGACGTTGGCAGGATATATCCACTGGAAGCTGTCAGGGGAAAAGGTGCTGGGAATCGGTGAGGCAGCAGGTATGTTCCCTATTGATTCCACCATTATGGATTTCGATCAGAAGATGCTGGATCAGTTTGATGAGTTACATCATTATGACTGGAAGATCCGTGATATTCTGCCGAAGGTACTGGTAGCCGGAGAGCCTGCCGGTGTCCTGACCGCAGAAGGCGCGAAATTACTGGATCCTACCGGAACCCTGCAGCCCGGCGCACCGATGTGCCCTCCCGAGGGAGATGCCGGAACAGGTATGGTAGCCACTAACAGCGTGGCCGTCAGAACAGGTAATGTCTCCGCCGGAACATCCATTTTTGCCATGGTAGTACTGGAAAAGGCGATGGAAAAAGTACACGAAGAGATCGATATGGTGACCACTCCCGACGGCATGCCCGTAGCTATGGTACACTGTAACAACTGTACTTCCGACCTGAATGCCTGGGTCAATCTTCTCGGCGAATGTGCGGAAAGTTTTGGCGTGAAGGTGGATAAAAACGAGTTGTACGGTGTATTGTACCGCAAGGCACTGGAAGGTGCTGCGGACTGTGGCGGTGTGACAGCGTACAACTATTTTTCCGGAGAACCGATCACCGGACTGGATGCAGGCCGTCCTATGGTCGTGAGAACACCGGATGCGGACTTCTCCCTGGCGAACTTCATGCGCTCTCATCTGTACAGTGCGGTCGCTACCCTGAAGATCGGTATGGATATTCTGCTGAAGGAAGAGCACGTGGCAGTGGATTCCCTGATGGGACACGGCGGTTTCTTCAAGACTCCCGTAGTAGGTCAGCGCATTATGGCAGCAGGCATGAATGCACCGATCACTGTTATGGATACAGCCAGTGAGGGCGGCGCATGGGGCATTGCGGTCCTGGCAGCGTTTATGAAAGAGAAAAAAGACGGAGAGACACTTTCTTCTTATTTGAATGAGGAAATTTTCGCAGGACAGAGCGGAACCACACTGGCTCCGGATCCGGAGGACGTGAAGGGCTTTGACGCTTTCCTGGAAGAGTATAAGAAGCTGCTTGCCGCAGAAAAGGCAGCCGTTGCAGCAAAATAATAGAAATAGGAGAGGCACATAAATTATGTTAGAAGAACTAAAACAGAAAGTTTATGAAGCAAATATGGATCTGCCCCGGTACGGTCTGGTGACCTTTACCTGGGGAAATGTCAGTGCCATTGACAGAGAGAGCGGCCTGTTCGTTATCAAACCCAGTGGGGTGGATTATGACAAGCTGACACCGGAGATGATGGTAGTCATGGATCTGAACGGCAATAAGGTAGAGGGAGACCTGAATCCTTCCTCTGATACCGCCACACACCTGGAGCTGTACAAGGCATTCCCTGAGATCGGCGGCATCGTGCACACCCATTCTTCCTACGCCACCAGCTGGGCGCAGGCAGGAAGAGATATTCCCTGCTACGGAACCACGCATGCAGACTATATCTACGGACCGGTTCCCTGTGTGCGCTGCCTGACAAAAGAAGAGATCGAGGATGCTTATGAGGAAAATACCGGGCACCTGATCGTTAATGAATTCAAACGTCTGGGCAAGGATCCCAAGGCAGTTCCCGCAGTACTTTGCAAGAACCACGGTCCCTTCGCCTGGGGCAAAGATGCCAAAGAAGCGGTACATAATGCCGTAGTACTGGAAGAGGTGGCTAAGATGGCGTACCGTGCAGAGACCATCAATCCCAGGATTCAGCCCGCACCCCAGGAATTACAGGATAAACATTACAACCGCAAGCATGGCAAGAATGCATACTATGGCCAAACAACTTTGCAGTAGAATTTAAGGGCAAAGTTGTTTGCCGCAGAATGACAATATTTTACGGTAACATCGCAATTCTTTTACTAGACGAGCATCGGGAAGTATGCTAGTATAACAACGTAAATCGCAACAGATAAGCCGGAAACGGCGGAATGGAGGAGACAATGAAGAATTTAGAACTGCAAAAGCGTGCCAATGATGTCCGCAAGGGCATTGTGACCGCAGTTCATGGTGCGAAAGCAGGACATCCCGGCGGATCCCTGTCAGCCGCAGATATTTTTACTTTTTTATATTTTGAGGAGATGAACATTGATCCGAAGAACCCCGATATGGAGGAACGTGACAGATTTGTATTGTCCAAGGGTCATACCGCTCCCGGACTCTATTCCGCACTGGCTAACAGAGGATATTTCCCGGTAGAGGATCTGCCCACACTGCGTCATCTGGGCTCTTACCTGCAGGGACATCCCTGCATTCATATCCCCGGCGTGGATATGTCTTCCGGATCCCTGGGACAGGGCATTTCCGCAGCTGTAGGAATGGCGCTGGGTGCCAAGATGGAAAATCGTGATTTCCGTGTATACACTCTGCTGGGTGACGGCGAGATCGAGGAAGGTCAGGTATGGGAAGCAGCTATGTTCGCAGGCTTCCGCAAGCTGGACAACCTCTGCGTTATGGTAGATAACAACAACTTACAGATCGACGGACCCATCGATCAGGTATGTTCTCCTTATCCTATTGATAAGAAGTTCGAGGCATTTAATTTCCATGTGATCAATGCCGATGCACATGATTTTGATGCTATCCGCGCAGCGTTCAAGGAAGCAAGAGAGACCAAGGGCATGCCCACATGTATCGTATTCCACAGCCTGAAGGGTAAAGGCGTATCCTTCATGGAGAACAGCGTGGACTGGCACGGCAAGGCTCCCAACGACGAGGAGTATGCAGTAGCAATGGCAGACCTTGATAAGATCGAAAAAGAATTAGAGAAAGCAGGTGAGCAGTAATGGCAGAAAATACCGTAAAAAAGATTGCAACCAGAGAAAGCTATGGTAACTCCCTGAAGGAACTGGCAGAAGAATTCCCCAATCTGGTAGTATTGGATGCCGACCTGGCAGCAGCTACCAAGACAGGAATCTTCCGCAAAGCATATCCCGATCGTCACATTGACTGCGGTATCGCAGAGTCCAACATGATGGGTGTGGCAGCAGGATTGTCCCTGGTAGGCAAGATTCCTTTCGTAAGCTCTTTTGCAATGTTCGCAGCAGGACGTGCTTTTGAGCAGGTACGTAACTCCATCGGATACCCTCATCTGAATGTCAAGATCGGTGCGACCCATGCAGGTATCACCGTAGGTGAGGATGGTGCAACCCATCAGTGTAACGAGGATATCGCCCTGATGCGTACCATTCCGGGCATGGTAGTAATGTGCCCTTCCGATGATGTAGAAGCAAGAGCTGCCGTACGTGCCGCTCTGGAATATGAAGGACCTGTGTACATCCGTTTCGGACGTGCCGCAGTGCCTGTGATCAACGATCATCCCGGATATCATTTCGAGATCGGTAAGGGAACCGTAGTCCGTGAAGGCAAGGATGTCACCATCGTAGCTACCGGTATCTGTGTAGATTCCGCGCTGGGTGCAGCGAAGATGCTGGAAGAGGAAGGCATCAGTGCAGAAGTCATAAATATCTGCACCATCAAGCCCCTGGATGAGGAGATCATCATCAACAGTGCGAAGAAGACCGGCAAGGTAGTGACCGTGGAAGAGCATTCCGTGATCGGTGGACTGGGAAGTGCCGTATGTGACTGCCTGTGTGCAAATCATCCCGTACCTGTGAAGAAGGTCGGTATGCAGGATGTCTTCGGTGAGTCCGGATCCGCTGCTGCTCTGGTAGAGAAATATGGTCTGGATGCCAAGGGTGTCTATAAGTCCGTCAAAGAATTCCTGTAAGAAATACAGAAATAAATAGAAAGAGAAGCTGCCAGCTATGTGAAAACAGAGACTGGCAGCTTCTTTTGTATTATGATATCATTAGGAAAAGTGCAAAAGACAGAAAGGGAAGGGCAGTACAATGAAATACGCAATTATCGGCGCCGGCGGGACCGGAGGAATTTTAGGATTTTATATGAGTAAGGCAGGTAAGGATGTTACTCTGATCGCCAGAGGGAGACACCTGGCAGTGATGCGGGAGAAAGGACTTGCCGTTGAAAAAATGTGGGACCAAACCACCGAATGCATTCCGGTAAAAGCTACGGACATGGAGCATTATAATGAACAGCCGGATGTGATAATGGTATGCGTCAAAGGCTATTCCCTGGAAGATACCATTCCCTTTATTCAGAGGGTGGCGAAGCCTTCCACCATCGTGATCCCGGTATTGAACATCTACGGAACCGGAGCAAAAATGCAGGAAAAATTGCCAAATCTGCTGGTGACGGACGGCTGCATTTATGTATCTGCCAATATCAAAGAACCCGGTGTCCTGATCCAGCATGGTAAGATCTTGCGCGTGGTATATGGCGTCCGCAAAAAAGAAGAATACACTTCCGTCCTGGAAGATATCAAAAAAGATTTCGATGCAAGCGGCATTGACGGCGTACTTTCCGAAAATATCCGCAGAGATGCCCTGGAAAAATTCTCATATGTGTCGCCGATCGGTGCAGCGGGTCTTTATTTCCATGCAACTGCAGCCGATTTCCAGAAAGAGGGAGAAGCACGTGAGACCTTTAAGACCATGATCCGCGAAATTGCCGCACTGGCAGAGGCGATGGGAGTTCCCTTTGAGCGGGATATGGTAGAGGTCAACCTGAAAATTCTCTCCACACTGGCTCCGGAAGCCACAACATCCATGCAGAGAGATGTCATGGAGGGTAAATCCTCCGAGATCGACGGACTGGTATACGAAGTGGTACGCATGGGAGAGAAATATCACGTACCTGTGCCGATGTATGCGAAAGTGGCGGAGAAGCTGCGAGAGAACTTGTAACTAACTTGCCATTTAAAATAGTGTCTGTCATACTCCCTTACCAAAAAAGAAGATAATATTAGCTAAACAATAGCTAAAAACACTAGCCTGTGAACCGAAATGGGGGAACTGGTTTGAGAGTCATATCGCATTTCAAAAACATTATGCCGAAATTGCAAGACGGACAGGCTGCATGAATATCCATGGATCGGCACAGGTGCCGAACAACTGGGAACTGCAGGGAGACGAGGATGATGCGGAACAGGCGGAATGGTATCGTACTATGTTTGCGGCATGCCGGAAACGCGACTGGGTGAATGGCTTCGGCATCTGGGACTGGCCGGCAGATTTAGAATACCTGAGCCCGTATGCAGTATCGGGGAGACCGGCGGAAGCAGTGATTGCAGAAGCGTTCGGAAACAGATTCGCCTAAATAATAAAATCATTAGCGGAAGGCAGAAAAAGAGGGGTAAAAGTGGAACAGCAGAAAACAATAATGACATTAGACAGACTGCCGCAAGTACGTATTTTAGGGCGGACGACAGGAAAAGAAACCGTGAATTTATTCTGGACGGGCAGCGGAATAGAGCTGGAATTTACCGGGAGTGAACTGTGGCTTTTTCTGAATGCGGATTATAATGAGTTCGAACCGTGGATCTGCGTGGAACTGGACGGAGCCCGGATTATCCGCATGCCGGTAAATAAAGGGAAAAGTGAAGTGTGCCTGTTCCGGGGAATGACAGCCGGTAAAATAAAACATGTGCGTGTGATGAAAGAAGTACAGGCAATGCACCAGGATCCGGGACACCTCCTGCAGATCACAGGATTGGGATACACCAATGGAGAGTTTTTACCTTTACCGGAACCAATGCTGCGTCTGGAATTCGTGGGTGACAGTATCACCAGCGGTGAGGGAACGATGGGTGCGGTCGGGGAAGAAGACTGGATCAGTGCTTTTTTCACTGCAGAAAATACGTATCCCCGTATGGTGGCGGATGCATTCGAAGCGGAATACCGCGTGGTATCCCAGAGCGGCTGGGGAATAGTTACCGGCTGGGATGGCAATGAACATAATAAAATTCCACCTTTTTACACACAGGTCTGCGGTCTCCTGGAAGGAGAGAGGAATGCTTCACTGGGAGCCGGGGAGGATTATGATTTTACGGCGTGGCAGCCGGATGCCGTGATCATCAATCTGGGAACCAACGATGCCACGGCAATTTGTGCGGCAGCCGAACTGGGACAGGCTTGGGCCGGAACCATGGATGCAAAAGAAGCGGAGAAAATATTGACTGCTGCGATCCGGGATTTTTTAAAGGTTGTGCGTGAACATAATCCCCGGGCGCAGATCATCTGGGGTTACGGCATGCTGGGGGATAATCTGCTCCCGGTCATTCGTAAAGCTGTGGAAAATTATGCGGCAGAGACCGAAGATGTGGGGATAAACTTTCTGCAGCTGCCGGACACTACGGAAGAAACCGTGGGGAGCCGTATGCATCCGGGAGTAAAAGCGCATGAAAAAACAGCACAGGTGTTGGAAAAAATTTTGCGGCAGAAGTTAGTTTAAACGTTTCTTTATAAAATCTTAAGAGAAACGTGATGTAAAATGTGACAACTCTGCGTTATATTGAAATCCGAAAGAAACGAAGATTTCGGGGGAAAATATGACACAGCATAAATATTCCGAAAAGGAGTTAGATCTCAACATGACGCAGATGCGGAGAAATCCGTATCTGGCGGATTATTCATCACACAGAAGTTCAGGGGATAATACCCGTTCCAATGATTATAATACGCGTGTCAGAAAACGGCGTGCAAGAGAGGCAAGGCAGCGCCGCCGCAGAATGGCGCGCATCCGGAGATATGCTAAAATATTTTTGCTGTGTGCGATCATTTTGATGGGAATCGTCGGAATAAGATCTTTGTTGAAAACGACATTTGATATTACAGAAGCCGATACATCGGGAAATACTGCATACGCAGCAGCTCCGGACACAGGCAGCTTGGGAAAAGACCTCGGCGTTAAGATCCAGGGACTTTCCGCCGAGGTCTATGCGGCGCACCCGAACTGGGAAGAGAATTTTCTCACGGTCAATGAATATTCCAGACCGGGAGATCCTTTGACGAAAGTCAACAATATTTTCGTGCACTATACTGCGAATCCGGGCACCAGCGCAGCCCAGAACCGCAGCTATTTTGAACAGTTGAAGGATAATCATGAACGCAGTGCCAGCGCCCATTTTATCATCGGCTATGACGGAGAGATTCTTCAATGCGTTCCGCTTAATGAGATTGCCTATGCGGTACAGACGCGTAACGAAGATTCGATTTCGATTGAATGCTGTTACAAGGCAGAAAACGGACAATTCACGCAGGAGACCTACGATTCTCTGATCCGGTTGTTAAAATGGCTGACAGATGCGTATGATCTGCAGCCGGACGATATTTTAAGGCATTATGACTGCGGCGGAAAGAAATGTCCTTTGTACTACGTTGAACATGAAGATGCTTGGAACAAATTAAAAGAAGATGTCAAAAATTTATGAACTAAACCGTCAGGAACTTTTTCAGGCTGATACTGCCACGAAAGGGTTCCTTTTAGTTTGTCTTGTTTTACGAAAATAAGTTTGCTAGAATAGATGAGTGTGAAACAGGATTTTCATGAAAACAAACGATAATAGATAAGCCCTATGGGCAGGAATGAGGAGCACAATGAATATTTTATCACCTTCAATTCTTTCGGCGGATTTCTGGAAACTGGGAGAGGACATCAAAGCAGTGGAAGGAGCCGGGGTACCCTGGCTGCACGTGGACGTGATGGACGGACTGTTCGTACCTTCCATTTCTTACGGGATGCCGGTATTAAAGGCAGTCAGACCGCATACGGATATGTTCCTGGATGTACATCTGATGATCGAGAAGCCGGAGCGTTACGTGGAAGAATTCGCAGCCTGCGGCGCGGATCTGGTGAACTTTCATCTGGAAGCTACAGAAGATGTGAAGGGCTGCATTGAGAAAATACGTGCCACCGGTAAAAAAGTGGGAATCACGATCAAACCGGCAACACCTGCGAAAGCGGTGGAACAGTATCTGGAACTGGTGGACATGGTTCTGGTCATGACGGTGGAACCCGGATTCGGCGGACAGAAGCTGATCCCGGAATGCCTGGAGAAGGTGCAGGTGATCCGCAAGATGATCAAGGAAAAAGGATTATCTACTGATTTGGAAGTAGATGGCGGCATCAATCTGAGCAACGTAGAGCTGGCAATGGAAAAGGGAGCGAATGTCATTGTAGCGGGATCTGCGGTATTCAGGGACGATATCGCGGCAAATGCAAAAGCGTTTCTTAATAAAATGCAGGAAGCATAGTTGATTTCCGGAATTATTATCTTGCCGGAAATGACAAGATGCACAGGAAAGAAACCTACAAATATAAGGAAAAGGCAATAGGGGAGACGTAAGATGGAATTACAGATACTACATGCAATACAGGGGATACATCAGGACTGGCTGACACCGGTCATGAGATTTTTTACAACGATCGGAGAGCACGGGCTGGTATGGATCGTGATCGCCATTGTTCTGGCATGCATTCCCAAGACCAGAAAATGTGGACTGACCATGATGAACGCCATGGCGATAACATATTTAGTAGGAAATCTTTTCCTCAAAAATGTCATTGCGAGACCCCGTCCCTGTGCGGTGGACAACAGCGTAGTATTGAAAATACCGTTCCCGTCGGAATATTCTTTCCCGTCCGGACACAGCTCCAACGGATTTGCCGGAGCGGTGACGATCTTTAGCTATTACCGGAAAGTAGGAATCTTAAGCCTGATCATGGCGGCATTGATCGCATTTTCCAGACTGTATTTCTTCGTACATTATCCGACGGATATTCTGGGTGGAATTGCACTGGGAACACTGGATGCACTGCTTGCGGTCTATCTGGTGAAACGCCTCGAAGCACGCGCGGATGCAAAGGGTGCGTCCGGTGAATCAAAATAAAAAGGATAAGAAAGGTCAGGAACGCAGATGAACAGCAGAACGTTATGGAACGATCACTGGTATTTTGCAAAAACAGCACTGGGAGTAGACTGGAAGGACAGACAGGTTTGGGAACGGGAGATGAAACCGGTGGATCTGCCGCATGACTGGCTGATCTATGATACGAAGAATCTGTACGAGGATAGTATCGGCTGGTATCGCAAGACATTTTCCTATTTCCCGGAAAAAGAGGAGAACGGACAACATATTATCCTTCGCTTTGAAGGTGTGTATATGGATTCGTCCATCTATGTAAACGGTGTACATCTCGGAGACTGGAAATACGGTTATTCCACATTTGACTGGGATATTACGGAGGCACTGCAGGAGGGAGACAACGAAGTGGTGCTGCGCGTGGTATTTCAGGCACCGAACAGCCGCTGGTACAGCGGCGCCGGAATCTACCGTGATGTGTGGATGATCCGCCTGCCGGAGACCTGTATTCCCTTGGACGGTATCTATACTTCTTCTGTGGAGACAGAAAAAGGGCATGACCTGACGATAGATACAGAAATCTGTCACGGATGTCAGGAAAGTGAACAGGGACAATATATCCTGGAATAT
>JBNMHS010000018.1:0-41939 GCA_050872885.1 Acetatifactor sp. | reverse complement strand
CTGTGCACCGGCACCCTGCTGTGCCTGAGCAGCCTGCTCATACATCTTGGTGAATACGGACTGTGCACTCTGGGTCAGTTTCTCTTTTGCAGCCTTCAGCTCATCTACATCGCTGTCGCTCATCTCCTGATCCTTGGTTCTCTCCAGAATAGCCTTTACAGCTTCCAGATCAGCCTGTACCTGAGTCTTGTCACTCTCGGGAACCTTGTCACCTACTTCGTTCAGAGCCTTCTCGGTCTGGAATACGAAGGAATCTGCTTCGTTTCTTGCCTCGATAGCTTCCTTACGCTTCTTATCCTGTGCTTCGAACTCAGCTGCTTCCTTGACAGCCTTATCGATCTCATCGTCGGACATATTGGAACCGGCGGTAATGGTGATGTGCTGTTCCTTACCGGTACCCAGATCCTTGGCGGATACATTTACGATACCGTTGGCATCGATATCGAAGGTAACCTCGATCTGAGGGATTCCTCTGGGTGCGGGAGCGATGCCGTCCAGACGGAACTGTCCGAGGGACTTGTTATCCTTAGCGAACTGACGCTCACCCTGTACTACGTTGATATCTACAGCAGTCTGGTTATCGGCTGCGGTGGAGAAGATCTGGCTCTTCTTGGTAGGAATGGTAGTATTTCTCTCGATCAGTCTGGTAGCTACACCACCCATGGTCTCGATGGACAGGGACAGAGGAGTTACATCCAACAGAAGGATATCACCGGCACCTGCATCACCTGCAAGCTTACCACCCTGGATAGAAGCACCGATTGCTACGCACTCATCAGGGTTCAGGGACTTGCTGGGCTCTTTACCGGTCAGGGCTCTTACCTTATCCTGTACAGCAGGGATACGTGTAGAACCACCTACCAACAGTACCTGACCCAGATCTGCATAGGTCAGACCTGCATCTTTCATAGCGTTCTGTACAGGGATCGCAGTCTTGTCAACCAGATCTCTGGTCAGTTCATCGAACTTTGCACGAGTCAGGTTCATATCGAAGTGCTTAGGTCCCTCAGCGGTTGCGGTAATGAAAGGAAGGTTAATGTTGGTGGTCATTGCGCTGGACAGCTCTTTCTTAGCCTTCTCAGCTGCTTCCTTCAATCTCTGCATAGCCATCTTATCTCCGGACAGGTCTACGCCTTCTGCCTTCTTGAATTCATCCAGCATCCACTGAATGATCTTGTTATCGAAATCATCACCGCCAAGGTGTGTATCACCGTTGGTAGCCAGTACTTCGATGACACCGTCACCGATCTCGATGATAGATACATCAAAGGTACCACCACCAAGGTCGTATACCATGATCTTCTGCTCTTTCTCATTGTCCAGGCCGTAAGCAAGTGCTGCTGCGGTAGGCTCGTTGATGATACGCTTTACATCCAGACCTGCGATCTTACCTGCATCCTTGGTAGCCTGACGCTGAGCATCGTTGAAGTATGCGGGAACAGTGATAACTGCCTCGGTAACCTTCTCACCCAGATAGCTCTCTGCATCTGCTTTCAGTTTCTGCAGGATCATTGCGGAGATCTGCTGAGGAGAGTATTTCTTGCCATCGATGGTACGGCCGCGGTCGGTACCCATATCTCTCTTGATAGAGGAGATGGTCTTCTCTGCGTTGGTAACAGCCTGACGTTTTGCGGGCTCGCCGACCAGTCTCTCACCGGTCTTGGTAAATGCTACAACAGAGGGTGTCGTTCTGGCGCCTTCGGTGTTAGCGATAACGGTGGGTTTACCACCTTCCATAACAGCTACACAGCTGTTGGTTGTACCTAAGTCAATACCAATAATCTTACTCATAATATTTTCCTCCTGTTTTACTCTTTGTTTGCTTTTTTATAGTTTTTATATCTAAAAATATGTGATAACCAAATTATTGAACAACTCCTACCATGCTGTGTCTTACGACCATGTCGTGATAGGTATAACCCTTTTGAAGTTCCTGTGCAACCACACCGGATTCATATTCATCGCTCTCCACCTGCATCACTGCATTGTGAAGGTTTGGATCGAATTCCTGTCCCACTGCTTCGATGGGTTTTACGCCGATATTGTCAAGTTCCGTCATCAGCTGTTTGTAGATGCGGTTCATACCGTCTACGAAAGGATCTTCCTTGCTTTCTTCGGGAACGGTTGCCAGACCTCTTTCAAAATTATCCACTACCGGAAGGATCTTCTCGATCACGCTCTTGGCGCCGGTATCGAACATTGCCTGTTTTTCTTTCTCTGTTCTCTTACGGAAGTTCTCGAACTCCGCCATCTGACGTTTTACTCTGTCTTCCAGCTGATCGATCTTTTCTTTATAAGCATCTGCTTTCTTATCCAGCTTTGCCTGTTTCCTGGCAGCCTTCTTATCGGCTCTGCTTACAGGTTCTTCCGTATCTTCCTCTTCCAGTTCGTCCTCTACCTCTTCGATCTCCTCTTCGGTATCGGAGACTTCCTTTTCCATTTCATCCAGGTTTTCTAAATTTTCTTTTTCCTGTTCTGCCATTCTTACCTCATCCTTTCCGGATCCTATTCCTTCTTATACAGGTCATCCAACTGATTCTGCACTGTACGCAGCGTTCCGATGACCTTGTCGTAATCCATTCTCTTTGGTCCGATAATTCCTATCGTGCCCTTCATGCCTTCGCCTAATTCATAAGTAGCCGTGACAACACTGCAATCCTTCATGCCCTGTACCGGTGTCTCGTCTCCGATGTACACCTGAATACCTGTGCTGCCTTCGTCTGCCAGGGATTCCTGGATCAGACCGCCCAGCTGCTGTTTCTCTTCGAAGGCGTTGATCAGTTCGCTTGCTTTGGACTGATCTGCCAGTTCCGGATACCGGAAAATATTGTTGGCGCCGCTGGTATAGATCTCCAGGTCTTCGTCTGCCTTGATGGCATCTGCCACAGCATCGATCACCTCACTGACGATCTCACTGTGGATCCCGGCCTGCTGCTTCATCGCTGCGATCATTCCCAGATTGATTTCCTCCATGGATAATCCATTGAGGTGGGTGTTTAACAGGATGTTCAGCTTCAGTAATGTCTCATCATTCAGTTCCTGATTCACTGACAGGATGTTGTTCTTGATCACATTGCCTTCGGCAACGATCACTGCCAGGATCTGTCCGGCATCCACTCTGGATAACTGAATGAACTTTACCTTATTGCGGTGTACCTGCGGTGCACTGATCATGGTAGCGTATTGTGTGTTCTGAGCCAGGGTCTTTACCACCTGCTTTAACAGGTTCTCCAGCTTATCCTGTCTCTCTAAGAGCATATCTTTCATTTCATTGACTTCATGCTCTCTGGTCGCCATCATGGTATCCACATAGAAGCGATATCCCTTATCGGAAGGAATCCTTCCTGCGGAAGTGTGCGGCTGTATGATATAACCCATCTCCTCCAGATCTGCCATCTCGTTTCGAATGGTTGCGGAACTCAGATTCAAATCTGTATATTTCGAAATGGTCCTGCTGCCTACCGGCTCTCCCGTTTCCAAGTAGTTCCGGATAATGGCTTGCAATATAATTGTTTTTCTGTCATCCAATTGCATTCCATCACTCCCTTTGGGATTATTAGCACTCATCTAAAAGGAGTGCTAACATCTTCTTACCCTAAAATATCACTATAGGATATTATTGTCAACAGATTTTCCGGGAAATAATTCTAAAGATTCTAAACAAAATCTAAAAATCAAACAGAGACAAAGAATCCCGCGAATACTTGCCTTCGAAGGAGTCTTTGTCTCTGTCTCTCAGTTTTGTATCATTACTATTTCAGCACCAGGCCTGTCTCCAGATACACCGGAAGTGCCCGTATATATACCATGTCCACCGCGCTTCCGATGATGATCAGGAAGCACACGGCGATCCCGGCATTTACAAGCCATGCCGGAAGCTGTAATTTTCCGATTTTTATCTCTGACAGTTTTTGAATCCCTTTTACCGTGTAATACATCAGAGGCACCAGCGCAGGCAGCAGATAGCGGCCCTGATTCTGATAATCCATGGTGTACGCATAATAAATCGTCAGAATCGCCGGCATGAGAATACAGTACAGCATATTGATATGAAAGAACCACTCTTTACCGGTAATATGTCTGCGCTGTTTATAGCGGACCAGGTAAACGACCACGCCCAGACATCCTGCCGCAAAAAACATTTTATATGCACGGTACAACCATATCGTTCCGAAAATCGACATGGAGCCGAAAGCCGCCACAAAGCTGTGATACAGACCGGTAAATGTATAACGCTCTTTCAGCATTTCAGAAACGCTGTACCCCATTGCCTGATAAGTCTTCATTGTCAGGGGATTTACACTTTCAATAGCATATTGTATCGCCATTTTTTCCCGGGTCTTCAGTCCCAGCAGATCTCCATCCAGCACAATATAGCTGCGGATAAACCACCAGCCGATCCCTATAAGCACCACGCCTGCGATCAGACAGCCATATTTCAACATGTGCTTCCAGTCATAAGAATATCCGCCATTCTCCTTTTTTTGCAGAAAAAACGCCACGAACAAAAGGATACAGCTTACGATATACCCGTAAGCATTGTAATAAGAAAGTGCGCACAGGATAATGCCGCCACTCATCCACAGACTGTTACGGACATTGATACCATCCTGATATACGCAGACCAGCGCATATACCATCATGGCTGTAGAGAGCATACAGCAGGAATCTGTATTTACATAAGTATGCAGGAATAATCCTTCCGGCAGATATGTCACCGCAAAACAAAACATCCACCGGAATCCGGCATCCCGAAACACCTTTTTCCCAATGAAATACACTACCACCGCCATCAGCAGTCCAAAAGTCACATTCACCAGACGGGCCGTGTACAGCAGTGCCACTTCGGATTCCGTAAAGAGACTTACGAAACGCATGACATATCCCTGTATAATATAAGGAAACACATTATACAATGCATAGGAAAATCCATAGGCCGGGATCCGCACCTCTTCCTCCAGCCCCGTAGGTATTCTTCCGTATTTGCAAATAAACTGCGGGATCAGGTATCTCGCATGTTCATCCGGGGGATTGCCGTAAAGCGGCGGGGTATTGGCCAGCGGCTGCATCAGTGCGACCGTAAGTGCCAGTCCCAGGAATCCCAGAAGATATAATGTAAAAACAATCTTTTCTGATTTTTTCTGCATTGTGTCATCCTTTAACATTCAATAATAATGATACAAAGACCCCAAAGTGGTACATGCCACATTGGGGCCTTTCGTTTCGGTACTTTTCTTTTGTTCTTTTATCTGACTCCGGATAATTATATGTAGAAGCTTCCGGTGATCTCTTTGTTCATAACATAGTAGACCATGTTCTCTTCCGGCTTCACATACAGCTCTACGCTGGTCAGATCAGCTGCCTTCTGCTTCAGGTCATATTTCCATACATCCTTGGCGATCTTCAGCAGGTCATCCTGAGAATAGGACTTTCCGCCGAACTGAACGCTGATCTCGCTCTTTAATTCTGCCTTCTTGGCTGCAGGCTTCTTAGCGGGTGCTGCCTTCTTGGTCTCTTTCTTAACTGTCTCTTTCTTGGCTGCAGGCTTCTTAACCTCTGCCTTTACAGGTGCTTTTTCTTCTGCCTTTGCTACCGGTGCCTTTTCAGCTTCCTTCACAGCGGTCTTGGTTTCTGTCTTAACTGGAGTTGTCGGTGCTGCTTTCTTCACTTCTGCCTTAGGGGCTTCCACTTTAGCTGCTGTTACAGGTGCTACAGTTTTCTTCACTACTGCCATGTTCCCGTCTCCCTTCTGTACGAATCATGTACAAAGCAAATTTATTTTCATTCTCCTCCCAAGTGCCGTATTCCGGCGCTCGATAAGGGTAGTGTATTCCATTTCCCAGCAATTGTCAATGCTTTGGCCGTTTTATGCGAGCACAAGGAAATACAATAAAACGATAATACCCAGCACGATACGATACCATCCGAATACCTTGAAGTCATGCTTCTTGATATATCCCATAAGGAAGCGAACCACGAAAAGGGATACCAGGAAAGACACAACGGTACCGACTAACAGGCATGCCAGCTCAATTCCCGTAAAGCCAAATCCGAACTTTACCACTTTTAAAAGGCTGGCGCCGAACATAACAGGAATTCCCAGGAAAAAGGTGAATTCCGCAGCTACCGTTCTGGAAATTCCGATCACGATCGCACCCAGGATCGTAGCTCCGGAGCGGGAGGTTCCGGGCAGAGCCGCCGCTACCAGCTGGCACAGACCGATGATCAATGCATCTTTATAAGTAAGCTGGGATAATTTTGTAGTTACGGGAACACGATTTTTGTTCCAGTTCTCGATCACAATGAACAGCACACCGACCAGTACCAGCATAACTGCCACCACGATCACCTGAACGGTAACCCCACTGCTGCCGATCTCTTTTTTGAATGCTTCTCCTACCGCATCATCAAACAGAAGGCCGTAAACAACCGCAGGAATACATGCCACTACGATTTTTACCCACATCCGGAAGGCGTCCATGCTCAGTGCAACATTGCCTACGGCAGGATCCTTTTTGGATCTCACGATACCGCTTTTCTTCGTCTGCTGATTTTTTTTCAGGTAAAAAGGCCATATCTTATTCCAGAAGATAACGACTACCGCTAAAATAGCACCCAGCTGGATCACAACATCAAACATATCGAAGAAGCCTTCGCTGGTCTGCTTGAACGGGATCAGCCGCTCCACCAGGATCAGATGTCCGGTGCTGCTGATAGGCAGCCATTCGGTGATGCCCTCTACGATACCGTAGATAATTGCCTTGATGATTTCTAACATTGTTTTCTCCTCTTATTTCCTCTTATTTTCTTTTCCCGCCCGGCATTTATTCCGACAGATATGCCAGCAGATCTTCATAACAGTTTTGGGCTTCCCTGTATCCCTCTTCGTATAAAGCGATCAGCTTATCCTTGTCTTTCTCGATACGTCCGACTTCGCTCTTTTTCTGAGGGCGGATCACAAACGCCTGACCGTTTGCCTCCTGGCGTTCGATGTAATCCAGGCATGCATTGTAACGGATATGCCGGTCTGCCATGAGTTCATATACTTTAGGATATTTCAGATATCTGAGCTTTATGAGTGCCAGCTGGGATGCCGACGCAGGCTGTCTGACATATCCGACTTCTTTGGTCATCACAACGATATTTTTGCGGTTGCCGTCCATGATGGATTTTTCCAGCGGAATGGCATCGCTGATACCGCCGTCCAGATACAGCTTTCCGTCAATCTTTACATTTCTGGCAACTAACGGCAGGGACGCAGAGGCACGTATTTTGTCAATATCCTTGCGGATATCGCGTACCCGCAGATATTCCGGCTGCCCGGTCTCTATGTTGGTCACTACGCTGTATGCCTTTCCGGGATATTTTTCAAACGTCTCATAATCATAAGGATACAGATAATCGGGAATCAAATGATAGCAGAAATCTACGTTGAACAAATCTCCGCTTGTCAGCAGGCTCTCCACACTGCAATACCGTCTGGTATCCAGATAATCCACACTGACGCTCAATGCCCTTCCCTTTTGTCTCGACAGATAGCTGCACATATGGCACGCTCCGGCAGACACTCCGTAAATATGAGAAAAGTCAATTCCTTTTTCTGTAAAAAAATCCAGTACGCCGGCAGTATACACACCTTTCATACCGCCGCCTTCCAATACTAATCCGGCCTGATACATTCACATTACTCCCTTCCGTACTCAGCCTTTACGAACTTGCGCAATGCTTCCAGCGATCTCTCTACCTTCTCGGTATCCACGCAGTATGCCATACGGAAATATCCCGGTGCGCCGAAGGTGTCTCCGGGGACAAGGATCAGGTCGTATTTCAATGCCTTCCGGCTGAATACCTTCGCATCCTCTTCCAGTGCCTTCGGGAAAATATAGAAGGTTCCGCCGGGCTTCACGCAGGTAAATCCGAGATTTGTCAGCTCGTTATACAAAATGTTCATATTCGTCTCGTATACAGACAGATCCGCCGTCTTGTCCAGTACCTGTGCCACTGCCAGCTGGATGATCGAAGGAGGACAGTTGTGTCCGATCCCTCTGGAAATCTGTCCGCACATATTGATCATGGTCTCAGCCTCTTCGCAGGCAGGATTTACTGCCACGTAACCGATACGCTCTCCCGGCAGGGACAAGGATTTTGAGAAGGAGTAGCACATGATCGTATTATCATAGAAATAAGAAACACAAGGACTGTCAACACCTTCAAACACGATCTCACGATACGGTTCATCAGAGATCAGGTAGATGATGTGTCCGTACTTTTCGGATTTATCTTTCAGAATCTCTGCCAGTCTCTGCAGGGTCGGAGTGGAATATACCACGCCGGAAGGGTTATTGGGGGTATTGATCAATACTGCCTTTACCTTTTCCGTCAGCATTTCCTCGAATGCTTCAAAATTGATCTGGAAGTTCTCCAGATTGGGCGGAACTACCTTGAGTACCGCTCCGGTCAGATCCACATAAGGATGGTATTCCGGGAAAAACGGAGCAAAAGTCAGGATCTCGTCTCCCGGCTCTGTCACCAGGCGAAATGCGTGTGCCAATGCTCCGGCAGCACCGGATGCCATGAAAATATGCTCTTTACGATAGGGCAGACCGAATCTTTGTTCCAGATTCTCCGCAATGGCTTCTCTGACGCTTGTGATACCGAGACTGGGGCTGTATCCGTGCAGTTCCAGAGGTTCTTTGGTCGCCAGCATATGAATCATGCGGTCGGTGAATTCTCTGGGGACCGGAACGGAGGGGTTTCCCAGGCTGTAATCAAATACATTTTCGTATCCGATCTCCTGTCCTCTTGCCGTGGCGAATTCCGAAAGCTGTCTGATAACTGATTTTCCGGATAACATATCCTTGTATTTCTGGACTAACATACCATGCACTCCTATCCGCGCTGTCTGCGCTGTTTATTTTGTAAGCACTCCTGTGTTCCGCTCTGTATATATGCATCTATGGGCGGATGCCTTGAATCGTTACTTTATTTCTATATAATGTTCTCTGTCTTTTTCCGTAGACATACAGATGCCGTCTCTGCCGCAGTTTTTCGTGCGGTACAGAAGGTCGTCTGCTCTCGAAGTAAAATCCCACTCTCTGTTATTGCCTACCGGTATTCTCGCAAACACGCCCTGGCTCACAGACACATATTTTCCGCAATTGCTGCGTTCATGGGGGATTTTCAGTTTGCGTACTTCCCGCAGGATATCTTCCGATACTCTTCGTATCTTCTCTGCCGTCATTCCGGTATACAGTACCATGAATTCATCCCCACCGTATCTGGCACAGAAAACTTTTCCCGGAACCTGCTGTTTCCGCAGGACACCTGCGATGGCTTTCAGGCACTGATCCCCTGCCAGATGTCCGTAATAATCATTGTATTCTTTGAAGAAATCTACATCCATCAGTTCCACGCCCATGATCTCTTTTTCCCCATAGGCATGTTCAAAACTGCTTGTCAGGTACTCGTGCAAAAAGGCTCTGTTCGCCAGTCCCGTCAGCTCGTCATGCATTGCCAGATTTTCCAGTGCTGCGTTGGAAGCCTGCATATTGGTCCAGTCGAGTGTTACATTTTTCAACCGGTCCTGGAGTTCCATGACGTTGATCAGTGCTTCTCTGTTTTCCTGCTGATACTTTTCGTAAATTTCAAAATATCGTCTGGTGTATTCCGTATATTCCGATATCTGTCCTTTTTTCAGAAGCAGCCGGCTTTTAAACGGATACAGATCAAGGAAAATATTATAATGATCTTCGACATGCTTCTCATCAATGATCCGGATCAGGTTCTCTAAGAGTTCTTCATCCGGCATCAGTGACAGGATTCCCGCCAGGATCACCAGATTGTCTTTGATCTCTTCAAAAAATTCTGCACCTTCCAGTTTTTCCAGCAACTGCTTGGAAACCCGCTGTGCCTCGTCTTCTCTTCCCCTTAAGATCTCGCAGGGAATCCGGTACATTTCCACAGTAATCGCAGAATAATAGCTGTCAGGCTCTTTTTGCAGGATGTCCTGTATCTTCTCCCACAGCTGCAGTGCTTCGTCCACTTCCTGCCGGTGCATATAACAGCAGCCGCATTCCACCATGCAGTTGATCTTATTGCAATTGAGATAATATGTTTTTTCAGATTTTTCATAACATTCCAACGCAATGCGATAATGCTGTATCGCTTCTTCCCGTAGGCGCATCCGAACCAGTGTATAGGCAATATTACTTTCCGCCATGGCCTGTATATAATAAAAATGATATTTTTCGGCATACTGGAGGCAATTATAATAAGAACTCAGCGCTACCATCCGGTTATTTTTCCGGTCGGCCACCGCTCCCATCATGTTGTAAGTTCTGGCAAGCAGCTCATACATCCGGGAACTTTTCAGATATCCCACGCTCTCAGACAGACACTGCATAGTGCTTTCAAACCGGTCATTCTGCCAGTAGTACTCCGCGAGGTAATACAGTCCCAGTCCCGCCAGCTTCTGTGAACCGGTATCCGCCGCATATTCCAGAACTTTCTGACAAGTCTCGTTGTCCAGGCATTTACCGTTCTCCCGGTACCGGATCGTTTCCTCTATGAAATTTTGCACGGTCTGCGGTAATCCCTTTAAGTCCACACTGCTTCCTTTCCGGTCGTTCCCCTGTTTCCCCATTTACTGCCATACAAATGCCTTACGATCTTGCCGCAAAGCAAAGATAACTATTCAGATAAAACTCTCTGAATAGTTATCATAATACCACAGTATTTTGCCACTTTACAAGATTGCTCCGTTAAAAATACATTCTGCGCGGCAAAATTTAGTTTTTATTTAGATTTCATCTTCTGCCCAGACCAGTGCGCATTTTACGGCACGGTGCCAGCCCTTTAAGAGTTTCTGTCTGGTTTCTTCATCCATCTGCGGTGCAAAGGAAGCGCCGATCTGCCAGTTTTCCCGGATCTCATCCTTCGTCTTCCAATAGCCTACGGCAAGACCTGCCAGGTAAGCCGCGCCCAAAGCCGTGGTCTCAATGCAGGCCGGACGGCGTACCTGTGTATTCACGATATCGGCCTGGAAACGCATCAGGAAATCATTGGCGCTGGCGCCGCCGTCCACTTTCAGGTTTTTCAATTCGATGCCGCTGTCTTTTTCCATGGCTTTCAGTACATCGGCAGTCTGGTAGGCGATGGATTCCAGTGTGGCACGGATGAAATGCTCCTTGGTACAGCCTCTGGTGAGGCCTACGATCGTGCCTCTCGCATACTGGTTCCAATAGGGCGCTCCCATACCCGCAAATGCCGGAACGATATAGACGCCTGCGGTATCCGGTACGTGCTCCGCATATTCCTGCGATTGCGCTGAAGTTTTCAACATTCGCATGCTGTCGCGCAGCCACTGGATCCCGGCTCCGGCTACAAACACACTGCCTTCCAGGGCATATTCCACATTTTTCGAAGTGCTGGCTGCAATGGTGGTCAGTAGTCCCGACTGGGAAGTAATCGCTTCATGCCCGGTATTCATTAATAAGAAACAGCCGGTTCCGTAAGTATTCTTCACTTCTCCCTGCTCAAAACAGCACTGTCCGAACAGCGCCGCCTGCTGGTCTCCTGCAGCCCCGGCAATGGGGATCTCACCGCCCAGCACGGAAGCATCTGTTTTCCCGTAGATTTCACTGGAACAGTGAACTTCGGGAAGCAGGCTCTCCGGAATATTGAAACGTTTCAGGATCTCCTTGTCCCAGCAGAGGTTGTGAATATCAAATAACATGGTACGGGAAGCATTGGTATAATCCGTCACATGCACCACACCCTTAGTCAGGTTCCAGATCAGCCATGTATCTACCGTGCCGAAGAGCAGTTCTCCGCGTTCGGCGCGTTCTCTGGCTCCGGGGACATTGTTCAGGATCCAGGCGATCTTGGACGCACTGAAATAAGCATCCGGGATCAGGCCGGTCTTTTCGCGGATGATCTTGTCAAAACCATCCCTTTTCAGTTCTTCGATCATATCGGAAGTGCGGCGGCACTGCCATACGATGGCGTTGTACACCGGTTCGCCGGTGTTTTTATCCCAGATAATGGTCGTCTCGCGCTGGTTCGTAATGCCGATGGCTTCGATCTGGTCATCCGTGATACCTAAGACTGCCATGCTCTCGATGGCCACTCCTAACTGCGAAGACCAGATCTCCATGGGGTTATGTTCTACCCAGCCGGGCCGGGGATAGATCTGTGTGAATTCCTTTTGCGCCATGGAGCAGATGTTGCCCTGCTTATCGAACAGGATGCAGCGGGAACTGGTCGTTCCCTGATCCAGGGCCATGATGTAAGTCTTTTTCTGTGTGTCTCCCATTTATGTAACCTCCCATTCAATTTCTATCCGCGAAATGATCTCGTAGCCACGATATCGACACCTGTGTCAGCCACGTTTTTCACAATGACATCTCCCACGTGGATCGGCGCTGTTGCCGTGACGCCTGCCAACGCTTTCATACAGTCAGTAATCTTGCCCTTGGGAATATCCGAAGCTGTCTTCACGGATACGACCGTGTCCGGATATCCTGCCACGCGCACGGTTGAGGTGACGATACGGGTGGGGTTGGTCACTTCCTTCTCCCCATAGGCGGCACCTCTGGGGCAGCGGTTGCCGGTGACGGTGACATTATTGTCAGATGCTATGTTCACAGTCAGGGCGCAGCCCACCGGGCAACAGATACAGGTCAGTTCTCGTTGAGTGGTATCAGTTATTTTTTCATCTTTCTCTGTCATATTCTTATTCTCCATCCTGCAGAAGCTTTTATAATTTTTCCCGACTCTTTTTTAGCTTCTCTTCTCACGGATATACTCCACCGCGTAGTTTCCTGCCTTCTCCGCTTCCGCAGATACGTGATCCACAAGTTCATGCACATGAAGTACATTACCGCAGGCGAAAACTCCGGGGATGCTGCATTCCAGATTTTCTCCCACTACGGGACCGCCGGTCTTGCCGTCCATATCAGCTCCCAGGCCTCTGGTCAATTCATTTTCCGGAATCAGACCACAGGATAATAACAGGGTATCGCAAGGCACATCCCATTCCGAACCGGGGATCGGTTTGCCATTGTCATCCACTTTCGTAAGAGTCACACCTTCCACACGATCCTTGCCATGGATCTTTGCCACTGTGGTATTCAGATATAACGGAATGTTGAAATCATCCAGACATTGTACAATATTACGCTTCAGGCCGCCACTCTGGGGGCGGAGTTCTGCCACGCACTGCACCTTTGCCCCCTCCAGCACCATACGTCTCGCCATGATAAGTCCGATATCTCCGGAGCCGAGGATCACCACATTTTTACCGGGCATACGACCTCTGATATTCACATAATACTGGGCGGTTCCGGCGCTGTAGATCCCTGCAGGTCTGCTGCCGGGGATGTTCAGTGCGCCACGGGAACGCTCTCTGCAGCCCATAGCCAGGATTACCGTTTCCGTTTCTATCTCCAACAGTCCATCCTCTTTATTCATGGCAGTGACTTTTTTACGTCCACTGGGAAGCAATTCAATATTAGTTACCATAGTGTTTAACAGATACGGAATCTGTGCTTCTGCAGCCATATCAATATAGCGTTCCGCATATTCCGGTCCGGTCAATTCTTCTTTAAAGGTATGCAGGCCGAAGCCGTTATGAATACACTGGTTCAGGATACCGCCGAGTTCTCTGTCACGTTCCAGGATCAGCACCTTTTCACAGCCTGCCTTTCTCGCGGACAATGCTGCTGCCAGTCCGGCAGGACCGCCCCCGATGATGACAATGTCTTCTGTTCGTTTACTCATGGAGTGCCTCCTTTCCGACAGGTGCCTGCGATTTCTTCCATATTCCGCCTTCTCCGGGTGCGGTTTCTTTGTTCTCTCCTACCAGGATTTCGGAACCACTGCCTTCCTTGGTGATCTGTGCCGGATCCAGATGCAGTTCTCTCGACAAGATTTCCAAGGTCTTCGGTGAACAGAAACCTGCCTGACATCTGCCCATGCCGGCTCTGGTGCGGCGTTTCACCCCGTCCAGCGTCGTAGCTCCTACCGGTCGGTGAATCGCCTCCAGAATCTCTCCCTCCGTCACCAGTTCACAACGGCAGATGACATTGGCAAACGCCGGATTCTTCCGGATCAATTCTTCCCGTTCTTTTTCTGAAGCCAGTGCCATGCTGGGAATGCCTTTTCTGGTATCGACAAAATCCGTTCTACGCTCTGCGGGATATTTCTTCTCCACGATCTCTGCCACATATTCACCGATGGCAGGGGCACTGGTCAGCCCCGGAGATTCGATGCCTGCCACATCGATAAATCCGGGATGTCCTGTTGCTTCACCGATGAGGAAGTCGGATTTTTCATTCGGATCTTCGTGCACCAGATGTGCCCGAAGTCCCGCAAAGGAAGTGATCGTCTGCCTGCCGTCCAGTGAATCCACACTGTTGCTGCCCAGATGCAGTACCTTTGCCAGTCCCTCTGCCGTGGTATCCACATCTTCCTTATCCGGGATATCATCCGCAGTAGGACCTACCAGGAGATTGCCGTGCGCTGTAGGTGTAACAAGGATGCCTTTTCCCATCTTGGATGGGAGCTGGAAAATCGTGGAGTTCACCAGATTGCCACAGTTTTTATCCATCAGACGGTATTCTCCGCGTCTAGGGACAATATGGATTTCGTCCTCGCAGACCATATTGTGAATCTCATCCGCATAGACGCCTGCCGCATTGATCACTACCGGTGCTGCAAACATCTCGCCGTCCGCCATCACCTGATACATTCTTGCGTCGTCCGGCGAACCGTTCTCATCCCATACCGGCTTCTGCTCTATCACAGACGTCACCTTGTGGTCCCGGTAAAAGTCTACACCGTTCTCCGCGGCATTCTCCGCCAGTGCAATATTCAGTCCGAAAGGACATACAATACCACCGGTAGGTGCATACAATGCGCCCACGATATTCCGGGACACTGCCGGTTCCATCACCCAGACTTCCTCCGGGGACAGAATTTTCAATTCCTTTACCCCATTTTCTATGCCGCGTCTGTACAGTTCTTCCAATCCGGACATGGCGTCTTCCTCGAAGCACAATACCAGAGAGCCGTTTCTGCGGAACGGGAAATCCAGTTTCTCGGAAAGTTCTTCCATCATCTCATTGCCCCGGACGTTCAGTTTCGCCTTCAGAGTTCCCGGCACTGCATCATACCCCGCATGCACGATACCGCTGTTTGCTTTGGAAGTGCCCTCGCAGACATCACTTTTCGCCTCCAGAACAGCAATTTTGCGTCTCCCTTTCGCCAGCTCTCTGGCAATGGCGCAGCCGCTGACTCCGGCGCCGATGATGATCACATCATAATCTTTCATAACCACACCTGCCTTTTCGTTTTCTGCCGTAAATCTATGCTTTTATTTTACCATATCCGCAGCAAAAACACGACAGGAACATGGGAAACAGTCTTAGGAAAATGTAGTAAAAAACCGGGCAGTGATTCCTCACCGTCCGGTTTGTTTTTACAGTAATGTATTCAGATCCACAAAAGTACCGCCCTTGATCTCCACGCACTTATCGCTGTTCAGCTGCAGCCATACGCTGCATGCATTGGGATTGTATACTTTCTCGTAATCTGCAGAGAACTGCAATCTCTTCGCAGCATCCATGTAATCAATGATCTCGATGTTGGTAGCATACCAGATATCGTCTCTGCCGCCCATATATTTACAGAAGTTCTCGATCACATCCCAGTTGTCATTGTTGTCAAACTCATAGCTGTGACCCCAGACATACATCAGCTTCAGGTACTGTCTCTTCTGGAAATTAGCAAAGAATTCCGCATACTCCATCAGCTTCGGATCATTGTGGTGACAGGTAGCATGCCACTCTAAGGAATCCTTGGGCAGAGCAAAATCCGGAACCGTCTCCACGACTCTGGCATAAGCCACACCCAGTTGGCGGTACAGCTGCTTGATCTCCTCACTGTACGAACCGTTGGGATAGGCATGTCCTCTGACGATCTGTCCGCTCCACTTTTCCAGTCCCTTCCTGTCCTCCAGCAATTCCTCTGCCACTTCGACCAGAGGGCATCTCTCAATCGTCGGATGCGTCATGGTATGAGTTGCAATCTCATGCCCGGCGTACAGTCCTTTCATCTCTTCAAAAGTCATACGGGGCGGTTGTCCCACCATACCATAGTTCAGGTTAAAAGTTCCGCGGATCCCGTATTTGTTGAAAATACCGATCAGCCGCTTGTCCTGTACCTTGCCGTCATCATAACTCATTGTCAGTACTTTTGCTTTTCCACCGGGGAAACAAGTATATACCTTCATCCTCTTCCATCCTTTTTTTGTTATGCATTTTTATTGCAATCCTCGTTTCTGCGCATGCCTTTTGTACAGAACGAGTTTGTGTCAGATATCACATATGTTTTCATCATATTACGTTCCGGACAATTTTGCAACCAATAAGACTCACGCATTAACTTTCTTTATCGTGCAATTCTTTTCATTGCATTTCGTCTTTTTTCCCTATAATATAGTAAAATATAACACGCAATTAATTCCAATGAGAAGGGAGTATTCTATGAAAAAATTTAACTCCTTCCGCAACCGCCAGAACGGTTTTGAAGATCTGGGTACCGGTGCTGCGGGAGACGCAAAAGCAAGAAAAAGCCGATGGAAACTGCCTGTTACCATTCTTGTGATTCTGGTAATTGCAATTTTCATTTTCAATTCCACCTACCAGATCCGTGAACAGGAACAGGCAGTTCTGGTCACTCTGGGGCAGGCCAAGGCAGTAACGGATCCCGGACTCCATTTCAAGATTCCGTTCATTCAGCAGGTGCACAAGGTAAATACCACCATTCAGGGATTTTCTCTCGGATATGATGTGGACTCCAATTCCGTGGAAACCGACGATTCCCTGATGATCACCTCCGATTACAATTTCGTAAACGTGGATTTCTTCGTCGAATATCGCTTCAGTGATCCGGTCAAAGCAGTCTATGCTTCCAAGGATCCGGTGCTGATTCTGCGAAATATCAGCCAGAGCTGCATCCGTACCGTAATCGGCAGCTATCCCGTGGATGATGTTCTGACCACCGGTAAAAATGAAATACAGGCTGCCATTAAAGAGATGATCCTGGAACGCTTGAGTGAGCAGGATATCGGCATCCAGCTGGTGAACATCACCATCCAGGATTCCGAACCGCCCACCTCGGAAGTCATGGAAGCTTTCAAAGCTGTAGAGACTGCCAAGCAGGGCAAAGAAACCGCACTGAACAACGCCAACAAGTATCGCAATGAGCAGCTTCCTCTGGCGCAGGCACAGGCCGACGGTATCATCAAAGACGCTGAAGCGCAGAAGACCGAGCGCATCAACGAAGCCACAGCACAGGTAGCACGTTTTAATGCCATGTACGAAGAATATATCAAGAATCCGACAGTTACCAAGCAGCGTATGTTCTATGAGACCATGGAAGAGGTTCTGCCGGATCTGAAAGTCGTGATAGAAAGTCCGAACGGCAGCACACAGACTTTCTATCCCCTGGAATCCTTCACCGGTACTGCAAATTCGGCAACCGGCTCTGACGGTTACGATTCTTCCGCGGAAAATGTGCAATAGCACCCTGACAGAAAGGTATTTTTACAATGATGAAAAAAATCAAAAATATATCTCTGATTTTATTGGTACTGGTTGTGCTGATCATTGCCTCTTCCGGTATCGTTGTCACGAACGAAAATGAGTACAGTCTGATCCGCCAGTTCGGTAAAGTGGATCATGTTGTAGACACCGCAGGTGTCACTTTTAAAATTCCCTTCGTGCAAAGCGTAGATAAGCTTCCCAAGGAGATACTGCTCTACGATCTGTCTTCTTCCGATGTTATTACCAGTGACAAGAAGACCATGATCTGCGACAGCTATATTTTATGGCGGATCAATGATCCCCTGAAATTCGCCCAGACCCTGAATTCTTCCATTTCCAATGCCGAGAGCCGTCTGGACACGATTGTATATAACTCTACCAAAAATATTATCAGCAGCACGACCCAGAATGATGTGATCTCCGGGCGTGACGGAGAACTGGCCGAAGCCATTATGAAAAATATCGGAAATACTACCGAGCAGTATGGTATCGAGTTGCTGTCTTTTGAGACCAAGCAATTGGATCTTCCCAGCGACAATAAGGCAGCTGTCTATGAGCGAATGATCTCAGAACGTGAAAATATCTCTGCAACCTATACCGCAGAAGGAAGTTCCGAAGCCCAGAAGATCCGGAATACCACTGACAAAGAAGTCAACGTTCTCCTGTCAGAGGCCAATAAAAATGCTGAGATTCTCATCGCAGAAGGAGAAGCGGAGTACATGAGAATTTTATCCGATGCCTATGCCGATGAATCCAAGCAGGATTTCTATTCCTTTGTCAGAAGTCTGGATGCTCTGAAAGCTTCCATGACCGGAGATAATAAGACCGTGATCCTGTCTCCGGACTCTCCGATTGCACAGATCTTTTACGGAAGATAATTTCCGGATATCTACAGAAAGCCTGTCCCTGATGGATAAAAGGGACAGGCTTTCTTGTTCACTCTTTAATTTGCTGACAAGAATGTCAATATCTTTTCTGTGACGATATTTCTTTGCTCTTCCGCGGATATCGTCGCTGTTCCGTCACCTTTTTGTGCGCCGTAGTCTCCGTACTGCGCATGGTTGCCACCTTCGATCACATATTCCGTGAAATCTGCCGGCATCAGCCCATGGCTTTCCGCCAGTTTCTCCCGATTCAGCACCAGGTCTTCACTTCCGTACAGTGACAGGATCCTCAGATCCGTCTGCGATAAATCTTTCGTGGAATATGCTCCGAGGAAGATGAGTCCATCCAGTTCTTCGCTGTGCGATGTTGCGAACGTCGCTGCCATGGCGCCACCCAGGGAATGTCCCGCCAGATACCAATGCTCATAACTGCGGTTCTTAGAAGCAGCATCCTGCATCACTTCTTCCGCCTTGTTCACACCAAAGATCGCCAGATTTCCCGGCATATGCACCAGATAGCAGTCCACACCGTTTTCCGCCAGTTCTTTTAACAACGGTGCATACGCAATATCCTGCACTTTCGCCCCGGGATAGAAGATTAATGCCGTGTCCTCTCCCGGGCCATCGTACAGATAGCCTGTCGTTGTCCCAACCACTGACACTGTTGTCGTTTCCGACATGGCACTATCACGGTCCGTTACATGATAATAATCATTCACATACCAGACACAGCTTCCGCTCAGCAGAAGTACTACCGCCAGCACAATCGTCAGAATCCGGTTGCTCTTTTTATGCCAGAATTTCATCAATCTTACGTCTCTCTTCCTCACTGAATCCGGTAGCGTGTACAATGCCGATATTGTCCAGAATCTGGGACGGTCTGGATGCTCCGATCAGCACGCTGGTGATATCCCCGTCCCGAAGGATCCAGGACAATGCCATCTGCGCCAGAGTCTGTCCTCTCTGTGCCGCCAGTTCATTCAGCGCACGAATCTTCTTCAAAGTCTCCTCCACGATTGCATTTTCCTTCAGGAATCTGCCATCAGTGCGTATCCGGCTATCCTCGGGAATACCATGCAGATAACGGTCGGTCAGAAGTCCCTGTGCCAGAGGGCTGAAGGTGATGATGCCGATACCGTGTGCTGCCGCGTAATCCTTCAATCCATCCTTCTCAATATCTCTTACGAACATAGAATATTTTCTCTGGTTGATGATAAAAGGAGTTCCCAGTTCTTTGAAAAGCTCTGCCGCAGCAATGGTCTGTTCTTTATTATAATTGGAAATTCCCACATACAGAGCCTTACCGGATTTTACAATACCATCCAGTGCACGCACTGTCTCCTCCAACGGTGTGTTGGGATCCGGTCTGTGATGATAATAGATATCCACGTAATCCAGTCCCATACGTTTCAGGCTCTGATCCAGACTTGCCACCAGATATTTCTTGCTGCCCCAGTTGCCGTAAGGTCCCGGCCACATATCATAGCCGGCTTTCGTAGAGATCACCAGCTCATCCCGGTAGACTCCGAGATCCTTTTTCAGGATACGACCGAAATTCTCCTCCGCCGCGCCGGGTACCGGGCCGTAATTATTCGCCAGGTCAAAATGTGTAATGCCGTGATCAAATGCGGTGTGACACATATCCAACATGTTATCAAAGTTCCCGTTGGAGCCGAAGTTGTGCCATAATCCCAGCGATACTGCCGGAAGCAGCAGTCCGCTGGCTCCGCAGCGGTTGTATTTCATTTCTTCATATCTTTTTTCATCTGCCTGATACATATAATCCTCACTCTCCTTGTTTTTACGCCATAAGTCCGCAGTGCATCCCGGAAACACGCTGTGTCCGCACTGCTCATTGCCTACTCTCATTATATTTGATTTTGCAATCCGTTTCTATGCAATTATCTTCCAATAACGTGCAAAATCTTACGCTCTCTTTCTGCCCACTACTTTCATCCGGCTGAAAAACAGATAGTACACAATAAATGCAATGCTGGTCACGCTCCAGGTCAGCGGATAGCTGAACACGATCGTGAAAATATCGTTTTTCAAAGGCACTGCCGTCAGGATCCACACCACACGGAGTGCGCAGATTCCCAGGCAGCAGATGATCATAGGGATCCAGCTGTCACCCATGCCGCGCAGGGTACCGGACAAAATTTCAATCGCAGTGTAAGTAAAGTAGGTCGGCACGAGAAAATGCAGAATCTGTTCCCCGATCACGACTACCTGTGCATCCGTTGTAAACAGTGCATAACAGATGGAAGCATAATTGTAGAGAATCACTGACAACAGCACGGTAGACACTGCCGTGATTCCCATACAGGTGCGGACGCCCTTGCGCACACGGTCCATTTTGCCCGCGCCGTAATTCTGTCCGACAAAGGTTGTGATCGAGATACCGAACGCATTGACGATCATCCAGAATAAACTGTCGATTTTGCTGTACGCCGTCCATGCCGCCACGGTATCCGTTCCAAGCGCATTCACGCTGGACTGGATCAGAATATTCGAAGAAGTATACATCACCGACTGTAATCCGGCAGGCAGTCCGATCCGGATGATTCTCCGAAACATCCGCCCGTCAAAACGGATCTTTTTCAATTCCAGGCGATGCATGTCCCTGGTACGCATCAACACCCAGAGTACCAGCACGGCACTGAGCGCCTGTGACAGGATCGTCGCCAGCGCAGCTCCCGCCACACCCATACGCAGACCAATGACGAATGCGATATCCAGCACGATATTCGTCAGACAGCTGGCAATCAGGAAATACAACGGTCTCTTGGAATCCCCCACGGCGCGCAGAATACCTGCCCCCATGTTGTAGATCAGATTCCCGATGACGCCCAGAAAATAGATCCGGATATAGGTCGTCGCCGGTCCCAGGATATCCTCCGGCGTCGACATTGCCCTGAGTGCCCAGGGTGCCGCCGTGATCCCCACGATCATCACTCCCACACCGGCTACCAGGCTGAAGGCAATGGAAGTATGCACCGCATAACCTACCATCTCACCGCGCTTTGCACCGTAATACTGGGATATAATGACGGTCGCACCGCTGGACAGACCGACGAAAAAGCCCACCAGCAGCTGGATCAGCGTACCGGTACCGCCGCCTACCGCGGACAATGCTTCTTTCCCGACGAAACGCCCTACAATCACCGCATCCGCCGCATTATATAATTGCTGAAAAAAGGTGCCGAATAAAATTGGGAAAAAGAACAGGAGCAGCTGTTGCCAGATGACTCCTGTTACGATTTTGTTCTCTATCTCATTTTCTGTCTGTTTCTGTAATTTTTTTGTGTTTTCTTCCATGTGTATATCATCCCTCTGAAATTCTGTACCGTTACGATGATAGTATCATTTTCACAGTTCCTTTTCAAGAGGACTAACGTCTTGTTTTAAATGACTTTTTATAGATAGATGCTCCATCAATATCTTCCCAGTATACATACTGATATTTGTCACTCACTTGATCCAGCAATTCGTTTTCGCGTCCTTCCAGAACCACAAGAATACTGTTCAAATCATGAAGGTCTGAAGCTTCTGTTTTATTTATGCAGTCAAAATCCCAGATGTTATCGTTGATAGAATAGTAGGTTACCGTAGGGTAATCCGAATCATATGCTCTTATCACCTCGGCCCATTCTGAAGAATCATATATTACAATCAATTCTGCTTCCTGCTCTTTAGCAGCATCCAGAATTTTCTCGCAAATCTCCTTATTATAATTCTCCGTAAAGATCGTCCGAACTGCGATGCATCCTTCCCGCTGTATGAATAAATTCAGCACTAAAAGAGCGCCTATCAAAAGGATATTTATAATCTCCGACACATCATAAGAAGAATACTGTATGACTGAAATCAATATTAAAGAAATAAATCCTACCAACAGATATCTTGATGAAGAGTTTGTCAATAATGTAATTAAATAGTTACAAATAAAAATCGAAATCAGTTCGCTTTGCAACAGTGTAATATCACTTATACTTTCAACTTTCGCCGTTTTCGATCGAATCAACTGATTCAGGAAAAAAAACTTATTCATATTAGGCACAGCAAAAATGATTATAAATGAAAAAATAATACACTTAAGCATTGAAACAATTCCCGTCCCCGAAAGAACCTTTACACCGGTAGAAGGTAAAACTTGCATTACTCCCAGTAAATTCAAATTGTTTTCGGTAAAAGCACCTGTCAGTTCGTCTAAGTTGCGCAATAACATTCCGTCCGCTTTAGACGATAAACCATATACTACGTGCATCAAGTACCCACCAACCGCAATGATCGTAGTACTTATAAGTAAAGCAGCTTCTTTTTTCGACGGGAGTTCTTTCTTTACAAACATATAAAGTATTCGGCATGCAAAAATCGGTATGATTCCGCATGTAATTACAAACATGCTACTGGAACTTACTGTCATAAAAACAAGTATTTCCGTAAACACATATAGCATTATGTATAAAAAAGCATGCTGTCTTTGGGGATTATAATGAAATATTGCAAGCAGGGCAATCGGCATTAATACTTTATAAATATATTGTGCGCCACTGTAGAATAACATATTTGCATAGTTCAGCATTCCCCAGGAATAGGGAATCAAAATTATCGCAAGCGCCAAAAAAATATATCTATTGGATATATTAACCGACTTCATCAAAATCCAAACAATTCCTGAAAATATAAAAATGTTTAAAATATTTGCTATTGCAAATGACAAAGTTATATTTCCGGTAATTCCATAGATCGGCATAGCCAGCATCGAGCTGCAATCCCATTCTCCGGTTGACACATAGTCCCAATCCGGAATGATCAGTGATTTATTTTCCCACATTTTCATCGAGTGATACATTAGTTTTGCAGAATCCTGATCAACCACATAATTTGTAGCAAAGTTATAATAAATAAGACAGCATATTTCTATTACAACCAATCCTAAAAATGCATACGTTATTATATTCTTTAAGTTCCATGCTATTTTTCTCTTCATATGTATTGTATCCTCCATCTTCTATTACCACACCTCTTTTTCCAGTCCTAAAATTTGGCATGTTTCACATTTTCACCGAAAAACTATCCACAGTATAACATATAAAAAAACACTTTACAACAAACAGGCTTATATGTCTCCATCTCTCAACACCGGAAAAACCCCGGGTGGTGGAAGCACCCGGGGTTCCTTGTCTGCACCCGGATGAGTCGCAGCATCCGGGCACAGCCCTATGTATATACCAAATTGAGGGATTAGATAAAAGCTAAGTTAATTACTCCACATCCTGCAGAGCTGCGAAGTCTTCTTCGCCGGTACGAACCTTTACTACCTTGTCTACGTTGTAGACGAAGATCTTGCCATCGCCGATATGTCCGGTGTACAGAGCCTTCTTGGCAGCCTCGATCACAGTTGCTACGGGGATCTTGCTGACTACGACTTCTACCTTTACCTTAGGCAGCAGGGTCGCATCCATCTCGACTCCACGGTACATCTCGCCGGCACCCTTCTGGACACCACAACCCATCACCTGTGTCATGGTCATACCGGTGACACCCAGATCGTTCAGAGCCTTCTTCAGGACTTCGAATCTCGCAAGCTTTGCAATGACAACTACCTTGTAGATACCGGTTGCGGGAATAGCTGCGGGTACGGTCTCTACCTTTACTGCTGCATCCTTCATGGTTGCAGATGCAGAATCGTAATCGCTGACACCAAGACTGGTGTTCTCGTTTACTTCCATGGTCATGGTATTGGAGATATCCATAATGCTGAAGCCTGCATAAGCGGAAGGAAGTCCGTGCTCGCAGGAATCCAGACCAACGATTTCCTCTTCCTCGGATACACGTAAGCCTACGGTAGCCTTGATGATCAGGAATGCAATGGTAATGGTGACTGCTGTCCATGCTGCCACACTTGCGAAACCTAACAGCTGTAAACCAAGCTGCTTGAATCCGCCGCCGTAGAACAGACCTACGACACTGTCGTTGCCGGGTGCGGAAGTCGTTGCGAACAGACCGGTTGCAATGGTACCCCAGATACCGTTCATGCAGTGAACTGCGACCGCACCGACGGGATCATCAATACGAAGCTTGTAATCCAGAAGCCATACACCGAATACTACCAACAGTCCTGCTACAGCACCGATCACGATAGCACCGAAGCAATCGGTTACATCACAGGGGGCTGTGATTGCTACCAGACCTGCCAGAGATGCATTCAGGCACATAGATACATCGGGTTTGCCATACTTGATCCAGGTAAAGATCATACATACTACGGTTGCGATTGCGGGAGCTACAGTTGTGGTAAGGAATACGGAACCTAACTGCTCTACGGAAGTACAAGCTGCACCGTTGAATCCGTACCAGCCGAGCCACAGGATAAATACGCCGAGGCATCCGATCGGAAGGTTATGTCCGGGGAATGCGTTTACTTTTACGATCTTGCCGTCCTTATCCTTATCGAACTTACCAAGACGGGGTCCTAACAATTTTGCACCGATCAGTGCGGAGATACCGCCAACCATGTGAATCGCACAGGAACCTGCGAAATCATGGAAGCCTAACTGTGCAAGCCAGCCGCCGCCCCAGATCCAGTGAGCCTCGATGGGATAGATCAATGCGGAGATCACACCGGAGTAAATACAATAGGATAAGAATTTGGTTCTCTCTGCCATGGCACCGGATACGATGGTTGCCGTGGTAGCACAGAACACCAGGTTAAATACGAAATTGGAATAATCAAAGTTCTCGTATGCTGTGAAGATATCCAGACCGGGCTTACCGATCAGGCCTACCATATCTTCACCGAGCAACAATCCAAAGCCGATCAGAATAAATACTACGGTACCGATACAGAAATCCATCAGATTCTTCATCAGGATATTGCCGGCATTCTTGGCTCTGGTAAATCCGGTCTCCACCATCGCGAATCCGGCCTGCATCCAGAACACCAGAGCCGCGCCAATCAGAAACCAGACTGCAAATAACTGACCGTCTACTGCACTTAAGATTTCTTCTGTCATAACATTTTCCTCCTCACTTTTCGTGAAATATCTTCCACAATACTTCACCAATAAAATATGCGATACTATGGTCTCTCCTTCGAAGCCCCATTGCATCGCATCCTTTGGGTATAGCGGCACTGCCGTTTTCCACATACCCTTTCGCTATTTTCTGTCCGGCCACGCGCGTTGTGATTCGTCCGAACAAAAAAGGCACTACAGTTTTTATTCTGTAGCGCCTTTGCTATGGTGAGAGTATAGCACCGTAGTTTTTAAGTGTCAACTATATTTTTACAATTTATGTAATTTCTTTTTTCTTTCTGACTTTTTATAATCCACTGTTACTCTGTCGTACAAAGGATTCTGTACCTTCTTCTATATTATAATTCCTTTATCAGTCGCTCGTATAATGTTCCTTCCCACATCACACTGTCTGCTCTGCGAAATCCCAGTTTCTCCGCCAAATGCAGGGAAATTTCATTTTCCGGCATCACCAGCATCTGCACCCGTTCGAAACCAAGTTCTTCTTTTCCGTATCGCAATAATGCTTCGCATACTTCCGTTGCATAGCCTTTTCTCTGCCGTGGGACAGCAATAACAAACCCCAGTTCCGGGTCTTCATATCCTTCACGGTTAGAAAATCCTGCCCGGCCGACCACCTGTCCGGTTATCCGGTCACAGATCGTCCAGACTCCGTAGTTGTAAAAGTAATACATGTTTTCCGTGTAATCCTCAAGATACGCTTCTTCCTGCTCACGTTCCGGATAGAAGCCTTCTGTGTACCGCGTCACGGAGGGTTCCGCATAAATCGCGTAAAGAGCATCCAGGTCTTCCTTTGTCGTCTCCCGGATGAGGCACCTCTCCGTGGTCAGGATATCCCAGGGAATTCCGGTATATCTGCGGTAGACCTTCTCCAGATAATCGAAATCCAGTTCATCGATATTTTCGCAGGCATAACGGACACCGCTAAAATCCTGATCCCTGTTGTCCTCATGGAGCCATGCCAGCACCGGACGGCCCTGTTCCAATAGTTCCTGCGCACGTTTTCCGTTATCTACGATCCAGAGTCTGCCCTGCCCGCTTTCCCCGTTTCTTTGTTCGGAAGATTCTCTTTCCTGTCTCTGTCTACGAATCGCATCCAGCAGGGCCCGCATTTGCCCACCATATTTTTCACGGTAGCTCCTTCGTTCCTCGTCCGATACCCCTTCCGGATAAATTTCTATTGATACCTGCTTCAAAAAATCCATCTGCGGCAATTCTCCTCTTTACGTTTTCCCGGGAATCCATTACAATAATATCTATATTTTATTCTATTTTTGTTGAAAAAGGAAGAAAGGAAATTATTATGGCAAAGAATCCTATTGTTACCATTACCATGAAAGACGGTGGTGTGATCAAATGTGAACTTTATCCCGAAGTTGCACCCGAATCCGTCAACAATTTTATCAGTCTGATCAATAAGCACTTTTACGATGGTCTGATCTTCCATCGTGTGATCCGCGGTTTCATGATTCAGGGCGGTTGTCCCGACGGCACCGGTATGGGAGGTCCCGGCTACAGCATCAAAGGCGAGTTCGCATCCAACGGCGTGACCAATGATCTGAAGCATACCGAAGGTGTTCTGTCCATGGCAAGAGCCATGCATCCCGATTCCGCAGGCAGCCAGTTCTTTATCATGCACAAGACCAGCCCTCATCTGGATGGTTCCTATGCCGCTTTCGGCAAAGTCATCGAGGGCATGGATGTAGTCAACAAGATTGCTGAGACTCCTACCGATTACAGTGATCGTCCTCTGGAAGATCAGGTAATGGCAAGTGTTACCGTAGATACCTTCGGAGAGACTTATCCCGAACCCAACAAGCTCGACAGATAAAATTATTTTAAAAAATGATAACTCCCTGTTGCCCGTACGAATGTAAGCATTTGACGGACAGCAGGGAGTTGTTCATATTTTGTTTACAAATCCTTCAAGGAATCTTCAATTCCACAACACGTTTTGGACATTTCTGTTTCATATACTATAACCATAGAAACAAACAAAGCACACAACAGTTTCTTGTTTAAAAAACTTTTTCATAATAAATGCCAAGGATCAGGATCCTTGGCATCCTCCCTTTCGAGGGGTATTTTTCAACTATCGCAGAGCACTGACTGCTCCGGATAGTTATTTTTTTGCATAAAAAATCTCCCGCAAAATTGCGGGAGATCCTCATATTCCGTTCACAATTATTCAGCCTTGCCAACAGATCCGAACAGTTCCATCTTCTCCTTAACGGTAGCCTTGATAGCTTCTGCGCCGGGAGCCAGGAGCTTACGAGGGTCAAAGCCCTTGCCTTCGAGATCCTTGCCTGCTTCGATGTACTTACGGGTAGCATCGGCAAATGCCAGCTGGCACTCGGTGTTAACGTTGATCTTGGATACGCCGAGGTCGATTGCTTTCTTGATCTGGTCTGCGGGGATTCCGGTACCACCGTGAAGAACCAGAGGAAGTTCACCGGTCAGTTCCTGTACAGCTGCCAGAGTCTCGAAGCTTAAGCCCTTCCAGTTAGCGGGGTATTTACCATGGATGTTACCGATACCTGCTGCCAGGAAATCAACACCCAGATCAGCGATAGATTTGCACTCCTTAGGATCAGCGCACTCGCCCATACCGATAACGCCGTCTTCCTCACCACCGATGGAACCTACTTCAGCCTCGATGGAAAGTCCCTTGCCATGTGCAGCCTTAACCAGCTCTGTGGTCTTCTCTACGTTCTCAGCGATAGGATAATGAGAACCGTCAAACATAATGGAAGAGAAACCGGCTTCAATACACTTATAGCAGCCTTCGAAAGAGCCATGATCCAGATGCAGAGCAACGGGAACATCAATGTCCAGATCCTTTAACAGTCCGTTGACCATACCAACGACTACATCATAACCGCCCATGTACTTGCCGGCACCCTCGGATACACCCAGGATAACGGGGGAACGAAGTTCCTTAGCGGTGAGCAGGATGGACTTTGTCCACTCCAGATTGTTGATGTTGAACTGACCTACTGCATAGTGGCCTGCTTTTGCTTTTTTGAGCATTTCTGTTGCGGATACTAACATTTTAATACCTCCATTTTATATACTCATTATTGTTACTTTACACGAAACGACATTTAAGCGCCATTTCGGATAATCACTCTGTGACTATCCACACTATAGCACATTCTTTCCGAAAAGGGAACACGTTATTGTTAAATTTTTACCAAATTTTTAGGAATTACTCTCCCACACGGATATCTATTCCCTTGCAGATATCTTCGATCACTACTTTTGTGTGGGTTCCGCCGTATTCTCCGTCCAGTGTCCAGGGCAAAGGTTCCGTGGAAGTGATCTCCAGCTTTGACGTCCGGAAACAGTACATGGCATTGGTATCAATGTCTCTATTCAGCAAAGAAACCATGACATTATTCAATTCGATCGGATTCTTGGGACGTTTGATCAGCGTCACTTCGAAGACACCGTCATCCAGTTTTACATTTTTTCCTGTGATTCTCTTAAATCCACCCACGGATACAGAGTTTGTTATCATACCGAAGATGAAATCATCCACGATTGTGGTATCGTCATATGTGATCCGCATGGGGTAAGAATGGATGGCCGACAGACGTTTCATGCCTTCCAGCAGATACGCCATATGTCCCAGTACATTTTTCATATCCTGACCGGTCTCATAGGAGACATCCGTAAACAGGCCGAATGCCGCAATGTAGACAAACACGTCCTCATTAAAGGCTCCCACATCACAGGCAAAATTATTCCCGTTTACAATCGTTTCCGCTGCTCTTACCATGTTTTTCGGCAGTCCGAGACTGCCTCCGAAGTCATTGGTACTGCCCGCCGGAATATAGCCGATGGGCGTACGGAAACCGCTCCGGATCATCCCGGTGACCACTTCGTCTAATGTCCCGTCACCGCCGCTGCAGACTACGATATCGTAATCTTTGCTGCGCTGCATGGTCTTTTCCATGGCATCTTCACTTTTTTGTGTAGGATATACTGTAATCTCATATCCGCCGCGGGTAAACACATCCAGAATATCCGCCAGTTTGTTGCGGATCTGTGCTTTTCCTGCTTTCGGATTGTAAATAAATAACATCTTTTTCATATATACTGCCCTCATTTCTGAGTAGTCCGGCTTCTTCATGCGCTATCGGGAAATCATATGCAGCTGTTTTCGATTACTTTCGTCTCCCATCCGGACTGATTGCAAAACGGGGCTAACAGAATACTCCGTCAGCCCCGCCTATTTTCTGTTTCGTTTTAAGCTACCTGGCCGCTTAAAAACTTTTCAATGTTGTCCACAGCGGTCTGCTCATCCGCACCCTCTGCAGTTACTGTAAGCTCTTCGCCGGTGCAAAGTCCCAGGCTCATCATGCCCATGATACTCTTGGCGTTGATACGCTTATCATCTACCTCAAAATAAATACTGCTTTCGTACTTGCTGGCCTCCTGTACTAACAGTGCCACCGGTCTTGCGTCCAGACCGTCTTCCAGTCTGACCGTAATACTCCTCTTTGTCATAATTTTCCTCCTCTTTTACGTCCTGATTCTATCTGCTAATTCACTGAGTTTGCGTAATCTATGGTTCACACCGGACTTCCCCACCGGCGGATCCAGGTATTCTCCCAGTTCCTTCAGCGGTGCATCCGGATTCTCCAGTCTGACTTCCGCCATCTGGCGCAGCGCCTCCGGCAGATTCTCCAGTCCGTAGTGATCCCGGATATATTCGATATCCTCTATCTGTCTGGTCGCCGCAGTTACCGTTTTGGTAATATTGGCGGTCTCACAGTTTACTCTTCGATTCACAGAATTGCGCATTTCCTTCACAATTCTTAAATTCTCCAGCTTCATCAGGGCAATGGGTGCTTCGCACACATTTAAGAGATCCACGATTCCGGATCCTTCCTTCAGATAGACCACGTAATACTTCTTCCGAAGCACAATCTTGGCTTCTATGTCAAATCCCTGTATCACACTCTGTAGTTGTCTCGCTTTATCCTCATCGGTGCATACAAATTCCAGGTGATAACTCTTCTGCGGGTCGCTCATAGAACCAATGCAGAGAAAAGCTCCTCTTAAAAATGCTCTTTGACAGCAGGAATTTTTAATCAGCAGGGGGCTCACCGGCTCTGACAGATCCCCGATCTTATCAATCACACTCTTCATCTGTTCCTCGCTGATTTTAACATCAGTATCTATATTATATGTTTTTTTCAATAATGTAAAGCCTTTTCTGACAACCGCCTCGTTTTCCGTCTGGAAACCGATCATGAAGTCACCTTCCGCGGAGCGTCCGTATTGTCCGCTGAAGTTCATGAGTGCTGCCAGTTCTGCGATCTGGCAATGTCTCGCAGGACTGATGTGCTTCGCCAGTTCTTCCTTTACCTCACTCGAAAATGACATGTTAGATTCCTTCTCTGGGTACATCACGGTGATACAGTTTGATACCGTAATGTCCTTCCGCCTTCATACGTTCGTATAACTTATTTGCCAAAGTAACGCTTCTGTGTTTACCGCCGGTACAGCCGATGGCGATCACCAAGCGGTATTTACCTTCTTTGATATAGTTCGGGATCAGGAACTGGATCATGTCTGTCAGCTTGTCCAGGAAAATTCCGGTCTCCGGAAAGCTCATCACATAGTCCTGTACCCCTTTATCATTGCCGGTCTGTTGCTTCAGTTCCTCGATATAATAAGGATTGGGCAGGAATCTCACATCAAAGACCAGATCGGCGTCTGCGGGGATTCCATGCTTGAACCCGAAGGACATGACCGTTACCATAAGACTATTATACTCTTCGTTCTGTACAAAAATACGGTCCAGCTCTTCCTTCAGTTCTCTGACTAACAGGTTGGAGGTATCAATGACATAATCCGAATTTTTGCGGATCGTCTCCAGGATCTTACGTTCCTTATGAATACCGTCCTCCACTCTGCCGTCTGCTGCAAGAGGGTGCACACGTCTGGTCTCCTTATACCGTTTTATCAGAGCAGCATCGTCGGAGTCCATAAACAAAATCTCAAATTTGTAGCCTTTTTCTTTTAACTGCTCCAAAATCCGGGTAGCATCCATGAAATTCTGGTCTGCACGGACATCCAGTCCCAGTGCGACTTTACTGATTTCGCTGCCGGGCATGGCAATCAGTTCCACAAATTTTTCCACCAAAGATACCGGCAGATTATCCACGCAATAAAAACCGGCATCCTCCAAAAGCTTCAGTGCCGTTCTCTTTCCACCGCCGCTCATGCCTGTTACTACTACAAATCTCATATGCACCTCTCACCTGTTTTAAAGAAATCTGATCTCCGGTTCCAGTTCCACCTGGAAACGTTCTTTTACCCTTCTTTGTACTTCCCAGATCACATCTTTTACATCTTCTGCGGTTGCATTCCCCGTATTGATGACGAAACCGCAATGTTTCTCAGACACTTTTGCTCCACCGACGGAGTATCCGCGCAGTCCTGCTTCCATGATCAGCTGTCCCGCAAAATGTCCCTCGGGACGTTTGAAGGTACTGCCGGCACTGGGGTATTCCAGCGGCTGTTTCTCTCTGCGGCGTTTTGCAAGGTCTGCCATTTTTTCCGCGATTTGTTCCGGATCTCCCTGTTGCAGCCGGAAAGTCACTTTCGTGACAACAAAAGGCTGATTCTGGATCACGCTGGTACGATAACCGAATTCCATGGTGCTGTTATCCAGCTCCATGATCTCTCCGTTACGGTTGACAACGGTTACGGTCGCTACTACCTGGCTCATTTCCCCTCCATAAGCCCCGGCGTTCATCACAACTCCGCCGCCTATGGTACCGGGAATCCCGGCTGCGAATTCCAGTCCGGAGAGTCCGTGTTCCTTTGCCGTGTTCGCTACCTGGCTCATCAGGGCTCCTGCTTCCGCTTCCAGATAACCGTCCTTCACCGTGACACTGCTCATATGTTTCCCGATCACCAGCACGATCCCGCGGTATCCGTTGTCACTGACCAGCAGATTGCTTCCGTTACCGATCACTGTATACGGGACATCCACCAGGCGCAGATACTTCTGTATCCTGCATAACTGCTCTTCATTTTCCAGATAGATCAGATAGTCCGCAGGTCCCCCGATGCGGAAAGTCGTATGCAATTTCATCGGTTCCTGCAATCGTATTCTTTCTGCGGGCACGATTTCTCTTAATGCTTCTATCACTGCTGCACTTATCATATTCAGGCTGCTCTTTCTTTTTATTATAGTTATGCCAATAGCGCTTACTTTAATACCAGAGCTGCCGCGCCGTAGATACCGGCATCATTTCCGAGCTTTGCCAGGGCAAATTTTGCCTGTTTGCAGGGACCGAACGCACATCTCTTATAAGAAGGCTCTATGTATTTGAATAAGATGTCTCCTGCCTTGGATACACCGCCGCCGATGACGAAGATCTGAGGGTCTACCACTGCCGCTACCGCTGCCAGTCCCTTGCCCAGATATTCTCCGAACTGTTCTGCGATCTCGACAGCCACCTGATCTCCTGCTTTTACCGCATCAAATACTGTCTTCGCGGAGACTTCGCCGCCTCTGAGCGCGCTGGGTGCGTCGTCCTTTGCCAGGCGTCTGTTTGCCAGACGGGTAATTCCTGTAGCAGATGCATACTGCTCCAGGCATCCCTTGTTCTTGCAGCCGCAGCTTTCCGTCTCGCTGTCTTCGATATGGATATGTCCGATCTCTCCGCCGGCACCATTGGTTCCGGTGAGAATCTTACCGTTTATAATGATGCCGCCGCCGACACCGGTTCCTAAAGTTACGGCTACCAGATTGGAATAGCCTTTGCCGCCGCCCTGCCACATTTCGCCGAGGGCTGCCACATTCGCATCATTTCCTGCCTTCACCGTCACCGGCAAATTCAGTTCCTTCTTCAGTTCGTCTGCCAGATTAAACGGTTTCCAGCCGATGTTGACTGCGCCGTTGACCATATAGCCGTCATCATTTACCGCACCGGGAGCGCCGATGCCGACACCTACCAGTTCTTCCGCGGTAATGTTCTTTTCCTGCATTTTATCTTTAATGGATGCTGCGATATCCGGCAGTACCTTTTCACCGCCGTTATCCTTGACTGTGGGAATCTCCCACTTGTCCTGAACCTGTCCTTCGTCATTGAACAGTCCTAATTTTACTGTGGTTCCGCCCACGTCTACCCCAAATGCATATTTACTCATCTTCCTCGTCCTCCTCACGTCTTTTTGCCAGAGAGTTCTGTACACGGGTGTACAGTTCTTTTGCCGCATTGTAGCCCATCTTCTTCTGACGGTGGTTAACTGCCGCAGTCTCACAGATGACTGCCAGATTACGTCCGGGACGGATCGGAATGTTATGACATACTACCTTATTCCCCAGATATTCGGTATAGTTCTCTTCCAGTCCCAGTCTGTCGTATTCTTTATCCTTGTCCCAGTCTTCCAGACGGATGACCAGATCAATATTAGCGGTATCTCTGACGGAAGATGCACCGAACAGTGCCTTCACATCCACGATACCGATACCTCTCAGTTCAATAAAGTGCTTCGTGATATCCGGTGCGGAACCTACCAGGGTATCATCACTTACCTTACGAAGTTCTACCACATCATCGGTTACCAGACGATGTCCTCTCTTGATCAGCTCCAATGCTGCCTCGGACTTACCGATGCCGCTCTCGCCGGTAATCAGGACACCTTCACCGTAGACATCCACCAGTACACCATGCACGGAGATGCAGGGAGCCAGCTTTACATTCAGCCATCTGATGATCTCTGACATAAAGGAAGAGGTAGATTTCTTGGTAGATAAAACAGGAATCTTGTGTCTGATTGCTGTCTCCAGGAAGATGGGATCCGGCTTCAGGTCACGGCTGAACACGATACAGGGAATGTCATAGGACATCAGCTTCTCATATGCTTCTCTGCGGGTATCGTCCGTCATTCCTTCCATATAAGTATATTCCACGAATCCGATGATCTGTAATCTGGTGGCATCAAAATGTTCAAAATAGCCTGCCAGCTGCAATGCCGGACGGTTGATATCCGGCTGTGTGATCTTCACATGCTTCACATCGATCTCCGGTGTGAGATTTTCCAGTTTCATTTTCTCAATTACACGGATCAAACTTACACTTGCCATATTGGTTTCCATACCTTTCTGCGAAAAACCCACCCCTACATTATCTTTTGAAGGTTTTCCGACTCATAATCATCTTTTAGTGTACCACAGGTTTCGCCGTCTGTGAAGCGAAAAAGGCTACAATCTCCTGTGCCGTACGCTCGTTCATTTCGGGAATTTCCATTAATTCTTCCACAGATGCCTGTCTGATTTCCTCCAGTGACTTAAAGTGCCGCATCAGGGCTTTCCGTCTCGCCGGTCCCACGCCCGGGATGTCATCCAGCACGGATTTTACCTGGGTCTTGCTGCGTAGGGATCTGTGATACTCGATAGCAAAACGGTGCGCTTCATCCTGGATTCTCGTGATCAGCTTGAAGCCTTCCGAATGGGTATCTATCGGAAGCTCGATGTTATGGTAATACAAGCCTCTGGTTCTGTGATTGTCGTCCTTTACCATGCCACAGACCGGAATGTCGATTCCCAGTTCTTCCAGCACGGACAATGCGATGTTCACCTGTCCGCGGCCGCCGTCCATGAGGATCAGATCCGGGAACTTCGTAAAACTGCCGTACTCCCGGTCCATCTCCTGTTCTTCCAGTTCTTTGCTCTCCTCCATGCCATGCCGGAAACGCCTCGTCAGTACCTCTCGCATGCAGGCATAATCATCCAGCCCGGAGACGCTCTTGATCCTGAATTTGCGGTAATCGCTGCGCTTGGGCTTTCCCTTTTCGTATACGATCATGGATCCTACGTTTTCAAAACCGTTGATATTGGATATATCGTAAGCCTCCATTCTCGCCGCGCCGGTAAGCGGCAGCTGTAGCAGATCCGAAATCTCCTTCACCGCACCGATCGTGCGGCCTTCCTCACGCTTCAGTTTCTCACGGTCCTGGGACAATACCAGCTTCGCATTCTGGGCCGCCAGCTCCACCAGTTTTTCCTTGCTGCCGATCTTGGGTACTTTCAAATAGACACGGCTGCCTTTTCGTTCCGACAGCCATTTTTCGATCAGTTCCGCATCCTCGATCTCATATTGCAGCATCAGTTCTCTGGGGATAAAAGGCGTTCCCGCGTAGAACTGTTTTACAAAATCCTGCAAAATTGCCGGTTTATTATTTTCCGGCACGTGTGTCATATAGTAGTGTTCTCTGCCGATCAGTTTGCCGTCCCGGACAAAAAATACCTGCACCACCGCTTCCGTCTCATCCTGATACAGTGCCAGGATATCCTTATCCTCTCCGACGCCTTCCGTGATCTTCTGCTTCTGGGACACCTGCCGGACACTGGAGAGCAGATCACGGTATCTCGCCGCGTCCTCGAATTCCATAGCTTCGGCGGCTTTGTTCATCTTCTCTTCCAGGTCTTTTAAGATTGGACTGTAGTTGCCGTTCAGAAATTCCAGCGCTCCCGCCACCTGCTGCCTGTATTCCTCTTTGCTGACATACCCCTGGCAGGGCGCGAGACACTGCTTGATATGATAATTCAGGCAGGGGCGCTCGATGCCGATATCTCTGGGCAGTACCCGGTTGCAGGTACGGAGCTGGTACAGTTTATTCAACAGCTCTATGGTGTCCTTTACCGCAGCCGCACTGGTATAGGGACCAAAGTAACGGGATTTATCCTTTTTCATCGTTCGGGAAAAAAGAATTCTCGGATAGTCCTCGCCGACCGTTACTTTAATATACGGATAGGTCTTGTCATCTTTCAAAAGCGTGTTGTACTTCGGAGAATTTTCCTTGATCAGGTTGTTCTCCAACACCAGCGCTTCCAGTTCCGAATCCGTCACAATATATTCAAACCGGGCGATGAGTGACACCATCTGGTCGATGGCAGGACCTCTGCCGATGTTTTCCCGGAAGTAAGACCTTACACGATTGTGCAGGTTAATGGCTTTCCCGACATACAAGATGACATCCTTGTCATCACGCATGATATAGACTCCCGGCTTCTTGGGGAGCTTTTTTAATTCTTCTTCGAAATTAAATCCCATGACTTCTCCTGTGGTCTATCACACTTTTATTACGTTTTTTGTGATTTTCATCACACTATTATTATATATCAATGATAATCAACGATTTCTTCCAGGCTGTAAAGATATGTTTCATTCATCGCAGCGCAGTCCAAAATCTTCTGATCAAATCCGCTTTCTGAAAACAGTGCATAGTAAAACTTGGATTTTTCCTTCAAAGGTGTCAGTTTTGCCAGCGTATCAAGATATTCAGAGTACGAAAAAGGTACCCCCTTGAATTTACACTCGCCAACCAGATACTCCTTGGCATCTTTGCCAATGCACAACAGGTCGATTTCTGTTTCCGCAGTCCGCAATCCGTCAGACGCTTTTTCATCGCGCACAGTCGTTTTCCCCATCCATCGTCCCATCTTGGAATAACGGAAGGGTAACTCATTTTTCTTCTGCAGCATACGGACAAATTCCCGACAGACATCTTCAAAGGCAAAAGAAGCAAACTCATGAAGGGCAGGTTTTACAACATATTCGTAAACGCCATCCACATCGCCGTCTTCCAGTTGTGAATAGTTTGCAAAGCCAAAGGCATACCAGAAACGAAAGAAATTATCCGTCAGACGATAAGTACCACGACCGGAGTTCGCTCGTTCTTTGATTTTCGCATCCACAGAGAATTCGCGTTCTACAATTCCCAATTCCATCAGATTTTTCAGATAGACACTGGTCTTGGCAGTGTCTTCCAGCAATGATTTCTGGCTGATGTCGTTAAGTTTTGTATTACCCAATGCAATGGCTTCAATAATGGAATTATAGATTGGGGTTTCCCGCAGTTCCTGATGGAGCAGGAACTCTACCTCGCTGTATAAGATACAGCCCTTGGTCAGGATATTTCTTTTGATGTTTTCATCGACAGACAGTTTTGGGTTCCACTGGCGCAAATAGTGAGGAATGCCGCCAAGGACAGCATACGTAAGCACTTTATCACGATCAGAATACTCCGGGAAAAACTTTACAGCATCATAGAAGCCCATCTCTTTCATTTTGTAGATACCGGTAGCTCTGCCGTAGAGAGGATTTTTCTCCGACAATAGGTCCTTTTCGATAAAACTCATTGCACTACCACAGAGAATGATCATTACATTGCTGTCACGCAGTTCTGCATCCCAAAGATTTTGTAATATGGATGGAATGCTTTTGTTTCCACGGCACATATAAGGGAACTCGTCTATTACTAACAGCTTTTTTTGATTGCCATAAGGTAGATCAAGCACTGCACGGAACGCTTTTTCCCAATCTGCGAACTCAGAAATATAATTTTTAGCCGGAATGTCCTCTTTGAACATGCGGTTGGAAAAATTGCGAAGCTGCACAAGGTCGGTAGTCTGTGTACACGAGAAAAAGACATGCGGCTTATCCTTACAGAACTCACGCAATGTTTCCGTTTTTCCCACGCGTCGCCTACCGTACAACACAATAAGCTGACCTCGCTCCTCTGTATATTTATCCTGTAAGAATTTTAATTCAGCCTCTCTGCCGATGAACATTGATGCGCCTCCCAGACATTACTAAATCTTGTTTTAGTAAATCGTGATTTAGTAATATTATATTCAAAAATGATAGAAAAATCAATAGCTTCTCAAGCAGGTGCTGAAAATCACATTAAATATTTGGTATTGAACAACCTGATGGATATAACGTATAATTTTCTCAAATATTGAAGTGAACCCCTTCACGATAAATGCTCAGAAACGGAGGTTATTATGAATCAGAGATTAATCGTTCTATTCCTCAGTGCTTGTCTGTGTGCCGGCCTGTCCGGATGCGGAAAAACTAATACCGATGGTGGATCCAGTATCGCACGACAGTCTTCTGCCGTCAAAGAACTCGGAAGCGATATCGCAGTCGGCGCGAAGCCGGCACCGGTCGATTCCTATGAGGAATTGAAAAACGGCGTCAACCAATTTGCACTTATTCTGTATGATGCCCTGCCAAAAGAAAGCAACTGCTTCTATTCTCCGTACAGTATTTCCAGTGCATTGTCCATGCTGGATCAGGGTGCCGGAAGTGACACGAAAACAGAGTTGGAATCAGTGCTTGGTATCGAGGATCTTTCTGAGTGGAATCTCGAAATGCAAAGCTATCTGAATAAAAAATGGTCCGAGCAGACATTTGTCAATACTGCCAATTCCATCTGGATGACAGATCAAAAGGAATGGGCAGCGAATATCTCCGACGATTTCCTACTGCCGGTAAAGACATATTATCACGGTGAAATATACGAAGCAGACTTCACCAATCAAGCGGATCAGGTTGTGAAGGATGTGAACGGCTGGGTATCGGAACATACAAATCAGATAATTCCATCCATCGTAGATGAGCTTCCGCCCGCTACCGTTATGATGCTCATAAATGCTGTTTATTTTGAAGGGAAATGGCAGACACCGTTTGTAGAGGAGGATACTTACGATGATACCTTCCGCGGGACAAACGGCGATTCTACCGTACCTATGATGCATCTGTATGGAGAACGGTTCGCTTATATCGATACCGGTTCGATCAAAGGTATCATGCTTCCCTATGATGGCGGTTCCGTAGTGATGAAAATCTTCCTCCCATCCCAAGAAGGCGATACCATCTCCGCTCTGTTCGATATCTTAAGCAATGATGAAAAACAGGCTTTGATCGATTCTCTGGATACTGCGGATTACAAAGAAATACAGACAATGCAGCTTCCAAAATTCACCGATGAACAGGGAATTGACGGGCTTGACGATATTCTGAAGAACCTTGGCATCCAATCGGCCTATGCTTCGGCAGACTTTTCCAAGATTGCAGACGATATTGCTGTGTCTTCCGTCTCCCACAGGGCAAAAGTGATTGTGGATGAGAACGGCACAAAGGCTGCTGCCGTAACAGATATCATGATTGCCGAGACCGCCGCCATGGAAACGGAAGAAACCTATACCTTTATCGTCGACCGGCCGTTTGTCTATGTGATTGAAGATCAGGATACGGAGATGATTCTGTTTGTGGGTCGGGGAAATGATCTGATCAAGTAAGAAGAATTTGACCATCTTTTACCTGTTAGAGTGCATCTATGATATGCAAGCAAAAAGCGGTGTCCGCCAGCAACTGCAGACACCGCTTTTTCTTTATAAAAACAGCACACCCTTTTTGCGAGTGTACTGCTTTTTCTGTCTCTTATGAGTTCTTGCATCTAGCACATCTTAAATCCCTTAGCCTTCAGGCAGATCTCCACTTCCTCGGGATCTGCGGTGTGCAGGATCATGACCGGGGTAGAAGAATCACGGTTGAAGGACAGGTAGGTGTAGTCCACATTGACATTGCTGTCTAACAGTGCCGTCAGCAAAGTGTTCAGTGCACCGGGCTTGTCCTCGATCTCGACTGCCAGGACATCTACGAAGCGGCACAGATAGCCTTTCTCTGTCAGGACATCCTTTGCCTTCTCGGGATCGGATACGACCATGCGGTTGATGCCGTACTCGGCTCCGTCGTTGGTCACGGAACCCCAGATATTGATGCCTGCCTCATAGAGGGCATTGGTCATGGCCTGCAACGCTCCTTTTTTATTTTCAGCGTAAATAGATAACTGTTTTAACATTTCGGTATTACCTCCTCATTGCGATCTGACTGATAATGCAGTCTGTCCGGGAATCTCCCGACACTTTATTATGATAAAGCATAACTAAGAAATAATCAACTGTGTTATCACAATATATTACATGGAATCATAGCATTATTTTCATCTATGGGAAATACTGTATCCGTCATACATATAACAACGCCCATTCCCACTGTATTGTTTGTCGTTTCCAGCACTTTAAAGGCTTTTACCACCCTTTTTTCCGGATTCGTTGCTTTTTTGATTTCCACCGGATGAACAATACCGGCTTCTTCAATTACCATGTCAATTTCTTTCTGATTGGTATCTCTGTAGTATGTCAAATTTACTTTTTTCTCCGAATAAGAATAGCCCCTAAGCAATTCACCTACCACATAATTTTCAAAATAATGTCCGCTTGCTGCGCCATTCATTAGGACTTCTTTGCTCGTCCACATGGACAGATACGCTGCAAGACCGGTATCACAAAAATACAATTTTGGTGTTTTCACTAATCTTTTCAGTTCATTATTGGCATATGTGTCCAGTAAAAAAATGATACCCATATTCTGCAGTATCTTCATCCATTTTTTTACTGTTACCACGGATACACCTCCGGCATTCGCAATATCTGTATAATTTACCAGATTTCCGATAAATGATGCGCACGCCGCCAGCACTCTGCGGAAGCCAACTGTATCTGTAATTCCGTTGTCGTCCACTGCATCTCTCAGAAGGTAGGTATTGATATAGGATTCGTAATATTCGTATCTCTGCTCTGCATCCATCTGCAAAGTACCCGGCATTCCGCCCTTCCAGATATGTTCATAAATATCACCAATATTATTTTTGCCAAAATATTGTTCTCTTTTTTTCAAAGCTTCAAATGTAAAAGGGATCTCTCCTATATCGGCCAACCCCTGCTTTTCTCTCTGTGAAAGACTATACATCCGTAAAATACAGATTCTCCCTGCCAAAGAATCGCCTGCTTCTTTTAACAGTTTTCTGCTTTCGGAACCAGTCAGCCAGAATAAGCCATTCTCTTCTGTTTCATCACACATCTGTTTGATTGTCTCAAATAATTCCGGTGCTTTCTGTGCTTCATCAATCAAAATCGGCGGTTGATACATTTGAAAGAAAAGCTTCGGATCTCTTCTTGCCAGCTCACGGTTTCTTGCATCGTCCATTGTAACAAATGTTCTGTTCTCACTCTCTGCCAGATGTTTTAACATTGTAGTTTTTCCTACTTGTCTGGCACCTGTCACGAGGATTGCCTTGAAAACAGAATTCATTTTTAAAAATTTTCTTTCTAGCTCTCTCTGTATATATTCCATAACGTCTCCTTTAAAAACGACTTTAATCTAAACTCCAGTTTAAATTAAAGTCATTTTATCATAGTTGTGTTTTCATTTCAAGTCGCACTGAAGGATAAGGAATTTTTCTTTTAAAATCGGCTTATTGATTCTGGCTAATCGCCTATTTTTCTCTCTATCTTCTTCATATGACGCATGTAGATGACAAACAGCACTCCTCCGGTGAATACCCAGGATGCCACATACACGTTCATCAGCCACTCGTAGGTCGGTAGCAGGCGGAATACGGTAAGCAGCCAGATCATACGGAATACCACGGTTCCCAAAATTGTGACCACCGCAGGTTCCATGGACTTGCCCATGCCACGCAGGGCGGCGCTCTCTACCTCGTAAGTCGCCGTCAGTCCCTCCAGG
>JBNMHS010000017.1:0-42798 GCA_050872885.1 Acetatifactor sp. | reverse complement strand
TACTGTAAGAGTTCTCCGGGGAATGCCGCCATGACCTCACGTCCGGGCACTTCAATGGCATCACAGATGTCCACCACACTCTGCGGCACATGATAGACATTCTCCGCCTTTTGAAAATAAGGATTCCGGTAGATCAGGCTGCCGGATACCATAAATACAATAATTGCGGCAGATATCCCCACATATCTCTGACAACCCGATAGTTTTCCACAAAACGTAACCGTACCGTAAGCGATCACAGGTGTCACGGGCAAAAGCCACAGAATACGATAATAAATCTCCCCGTCCGCCAGGCTGGATACCAGGTGCGACACAAATGGGTTAAAAAAGATCAATAGTAATAGCAACGGCACACAGAGAAACATGATCCGGATATGTTTTCTCTTCTCTGTAAGCCACAGATACAACAGACTCACCAGAAACCAGATCATAAGCAGCCCTGTACCCATATATTCCTGAAACAATCTCAAAGCTTCCATCTTAATCCTCATGCCTTTCAGTAATCTGCAGACTCTCCTTCACATCGGTGCGTAATACGACCGTTATATAATACAAAAGTCTAACGCAGATCATATTTGCCTTATAAAAATCATTACCCCAAAACCAGATAGATTCCCGCATAGATTACGCAGGGAATACAGCAGGCACACAACGGCAGTAACATCTTCCAATTCTTATAGCCGACTGCCCCACAGATCCCGGCTGTCCCTACCAGCATACATGCAAGCAAAGCTCCCATCGTGCTGGCCAGACAACAGGATACCATAACCGCTCCCAGAAGCAGCCAGAATGCCGGGGAAATCCGTTGACATTCCTGCAGTCTGTGCATCAGAGTAAGTAACAGGAAAAAGATCATGGGGATCAGTATACTTCCCAATGCTGCCTTTCCCTGTCTGCTCCGTGCGATCATAAAATTTTCCACCGTATTAAAGGAATAATCGCCAAACATCACCAGTACTTCCGTGATGATCAAAAATATCGGAAGTGCCCATCTGTTTCCTTCTCCGCCCGTCCACAGGATCCGGCTGCCGATCAGATAAAAAACACCATATGTCATAGAGATCAGTGCAAGGGGCAAAAGTGTTTTCGCTATCACCACCGCCGGAAGTCCGGTCATCCTTGTAAGCCAGGCGATCCAGATTGGGAACGGCGCTAACCCATGACGTATATCCAGCTTCGTTGTTAGTCCGGTATACGGAAGCTTCCGGTACATTTCTCCGGATTCCTCCGTTGCCGCAGAAAGCGCTACATAATATGCATCATCTCCATCATTGTAGACCATAACCACCGCCAGGATCAGCTGTAGCAGCAACAATGCAAAAAAAACTGTCCAGAGCACGATCGTCCTGCGGTCCGGTCTTGCTGACACCATGGCCGGTCTCTTTCCCCTGTTTTTGCACAGGTACCATACCGTAGCCAGAATCAGCCATGCCAGTCCGTATACGGTAAAAGCCGTCGACGTCATAGGAAAACTTTGTCCCAGAAGAATCATCGGTACACAAATGATCTGAAATCCGGCCCAGAGAAGCATCTGCCCGCTTATCCACATAAATATAACATTTTTCCGGTTCTTATCCACACTTATGAAACAATTTCCAATCCATGCCGGTATTACCGTCAGCAGCAAAACAAGCCATACTATACGAACTGCAATCATTTTTTACTCTCTATACTTTCTTAGTTTATTTGTAGTTGTTCAAAGCCAGGGCAATTTTCATAAATTTGCGAATGTTGCTCTGAAAAGCTGCGTTCAGATCCTGCCGGAACGCTTACGGGTCCCTGCATTATTCTTTAGCGAACAGATAAATATCATCACCGTGCACTCCTTCGGAAAGCAAAGTATCTTCCAGCGAAAATCCGTACTTTTCCTGCACTTTATTCAAGACAGCTTCTTCATCCACACCGGGTTTGATCAATACCACTACCCGGTCCAGATCCTGCAACGATTCTGTATCCCTGCGCTCTTCCAGTTCCTTCTCCGTCAGCAGAAGCGTCTTATTATAATACATGAACTCCGGCAGGTTCTCATAATATCCCACTCCGGCATATACACAAATACAGGGAAGCGAGGCATATTCCTCAGCCAGCTGCACCTGCTGTCTGTAACCCTTGTAAAGATATTCGCCGTCATAGTGCATCAGCCGCACTCCCTGTACCAGCAGAATGACGGCGATCATGCATAACGCCACATTTCTTTCCCGCCAGCCGGATATGTCGGATATTTTTTTCCAAAACCGGTATAACAATATGGCCAGCAGCAATGAAATAAACGGAAAGATCGGCATAATATAACGATCCACCAGATACGGTGACATCCGGGAAGCCAGCAGGAAATATCCCAGTACCGGAATCGTCAGGATCACCGTTGCCTCTCCCTTGCGGTTTCCGGACTCTTCCCCTGCAGATACCTGTTCTCCCCGGGTACGCATCTTCCGTCTGTGAAAAGCAGATATCAGATATATAACAAGCAGCACCACTCCGGCCGCACATCCCCCTGCAAACAGCGGTACGCCCACCGTCCGCTCCGCCAATATCTTTCCGAACGTCAGGATTCTCTCTCCGTATCCCTGTAATCCGGATGCCAGATTCCCCAGTGCCTCCGTACCTCTGCTGCTGGAAAATACATCCGCAACAGCAAACGGAAACAGCACCAGACCGATCACCGCAGAGATCACCATGGATCTGATATAGATCCACAATTCCTTTTTCCTATGGCTCAGCAAAAGTACCGCTGCCGTGACCGCCGCGAGAAGCAGACAGTAAAACAGGAAAAAATACTGGGTCAGAAAACCTAATACCGTGACAGCGATCAGCCCCTTATTCTTCCGTTCGAATCCATTGTTTTTCCATTTTTCCACATGAATGGAAAGAAGAGCCACACACAGACAGGACAACAGACCGTACATACGGATCAGCAGCACCGTTGCCAGTGCTCCCGTACTCATACCATATAAAAGCACAGCCATGATCCCCAGCAGTTTTCCGTCAGTTCCCGGAGAAAATACATCCGCCAGCTGTCTGCCCAGCCGCAGCAGAAGCCATAATGTGATTCCCAGACAGATCATATTAACGGAACAGCCTAAAAGCGGTGAAAGTGTTCTCTGGAAAACAGAACTCACAGTATGCAGCAGCATAAAATGTACCGGCGGATGATTATCGTCTTTTACATTAAAATAGACCGATAGATAATCAAACGCATCGCTTCCGTCCACAGTAACATAATCCCGGAACTGCCTGTCCGTGATCCAGACCGGTTCCTCATATACATCCGCTTTGTAGGAAAGCAGTTTGCTGTTTCCGCGGTTTTTCAGCACATCTGTGATAGTGTCTTTCAGATTTCCCACTGTTTCGGCAAAAGTGTCACCCTGGATCTCTTCGTTTACAAACTTTGCCAGTCTCCCCACCGGCTGGGTAGGCACGATCCATGGATTGTACCTGGCATTGGCCAGTTCGTAGCTCAAAAGCTCGTCCATATGATAGCCTTCCTTCCGGCTGATGCCGATTCCCATCAGCAGCAGACAAAGCAGCACCGCCAGAAGCCCCGGCAATATTCTCTTCCACTGATTCCATCCGGTCTGTTTTTCCATACCAGTCCTCCATGCCACCGCATCGCAGTCGCGGTTTTACGTTAATTTTCCGTCACACGATACAGATAAATGCGGTAATAGCTGTCCTCCGTCTCAAAGGCATCCTGCCGCAGAAGTTCAAGTCCCGTATCCTCGCTGTGATCAATATAAGCTGCGGACAGAAGATACCGTCCTCCCAGCTCTGTCAGACTCTCCGTGTCGATCTCGTAATTCTGAAAATAAAATCCGCCCTTTTCAATGGTATAATACCCCGGGCATTCCGCACTGAACAGATAGCAGCGGTTTCCCCAGTGATCAAAATTGTCCGCAAGATATTCGCTCTTATTAAGCTCCGGAGCAATGATCCTGCGAAAACGATGCTTATAATTCAGGTCGTAGTTGTTGGAATAACCGTCCAGACAATAAAATCCATGATACAATGCAGCCGCAGGATCGATCCCCAGGCTCACCACCCGGTATTCCTCCGGCTCCTCACCATAGTTCTCACGGATATACTGCTGTACCTGATCCAGCACACCGATAGCGTAATAATCGCGGAAGCTCATTGCCGCATAATCGCGGTTTATCAGTTTCTGTACATTGGGCTTCAGATTGCTCTCCGTCAGTACCTGTCCGGCTGTCAATAGCATTGCTCCCAGTGCCACGATCATCATTCCCGTTTCAAGCTTCCCCGGCAAACACTCCAACAATATCAGCAGGCCGCAGCCCAAAGCCAGATACCACAGACACGGACTCAGCCACAGGATCCTGTTCCCCTGAAAGCCTTTCAGTGCTCCCAGTCCGGAGCGGATCCCGACACCCGCCGCACTGTCCCACAGTGCAGCCACCGCTGCAAAAATCAGAATACAGCCGCAGGATATCACTAAGGCTTTACCGCATCTTCCATATGATTTTGTCACAGCTTTCCCGTTTCTCCGGTAAGCGAGCCGGGCTGCCACAGCCGCCGGCAATATCACTGCCGGAATCCACCTGTGATAGTCCACACTGTGTTGTCCTCCCTGTGTCAGATTGGTCCAAAACTGGTTCAGAAAACCTGCCGCATTCAGGACATATTCCGATTTATGGGAGACAGTTCCGGCTCCGTTGCCCAGAAGTTCTCCAAGCAGCGTACCGTTCTCTGCCAGATATACCACTAACAGAAGCAGCCAGGCTGTCATCTGCCTCATGCTGACTCTTCTTCGGAGCAATGCAATTACTTCCCATACCGCCCAGATTCCCAATACGGCAAATCCGGCCAGCACCAGCGAGGAATTTACGCCAAATACGACAACATAAACATATGCCATTACATATGATCTCTTTGCTCTCCCATTTTCTCCCAGCCGGAGAACACAATATAATAGCAGCGGCAATCCGTATTGGGATAATCCGTAGACCGGTAAAAAGGGAAGATACCCATACAGTCCCGATACAAGCATGATGAGAAAACCGGCTGCACTGCTTCTGCGCTGCAGGACCTCCGAGCGCTCTCCTGCCCACCGCAGTAAAAGAAACATTCCCACATATCCGATAAGGCTCCCCAGTACCTGCATAAGTCCCAGGGCAACCTGCGCCGGCAGCAGCCGGTACAGGATCACGCAGGCCGGAGCCGGCATGGTAAGTGCCGTTTTCGCTGCTCCGCTCATAAATTCCGGCAGAACGCTGCCATCCCACAAGTGTCTTGCCTGCAGCAGGTAAGCGATCACTTCGCCGTCCAGCTGATCATGATATACAAAAACAGAATCTTCACCCAGGATCAGATACGGAATCCCCATGGCGAGCACACCCAGGACTCCCAGCAGGAACCATAGCGTTTGTCCCGACATTTTTTTTGTCTTTTTTTCTGTTTTTTTCTCTGTCACGGTTCCTCCCTTCCGCATCCTGCGCATAACAATTTGCCTTTTGTATTCCCATCTCACAACATAAGACTTATTCCTGCCCCATCCCGTCTGCTGCCGGCAGTGATCCCATGCTGAGGATCATTCCCACGAGCCACAGGCTTCCCGGCAGAAGTCCGTTTTTATAATCCAGGCATCCCGCATCCTGCATGGCGTACCACAGGATCATGCAGCCGGAAGTCACAATGCAGATAAGAAGGATTTTTCCACCGGCCGATTTTCCTGTGTTATTCTTCTTTTCTCCGGTTGTTACCGCAATGATCCTTCTTCCGATCACGATCAGAAACATTGCAGGGATTCCCATCAGGTACCACCAGCTGCTGTATTTTAACAGGATATTCGTCAGTTTCAGGGCTCCCGTCATCATGATATCCACGTTTCTTCCTGAGAAGGATTCATACCCTCTTCCGTCCAACAGCATCTGTAACAGCACCGGCGGCAGTGTATAACCGGCACAATCCCATACGATCTGGTGGATATTGTCGGATGCATAGGTCTTCAGGTTAAAAACCGCACAAGTCCAAAACATTTTTTGCGCTTCCTGTTTCCCGACAGTCTCTTCCCATGTTTTCTGAATACCGCTCTGCATGGTTCCGGGATAATACCCGGCGCTCCTGAAGTCGTCCAGGGATAAATATTCCCGAAGTTCCTCCGGCAGAGCATCGTATTCCTTTCCTTCCCGCATATGAGTCCAGCTGAATCTGCGCATCATTGCGGCACTTACGGTATTCTCTGCCTTCCCGTAACTGCCGGGTGTCTGCCAGGCCGGCACTACTGCAAACAGGATTCCTCCCATAACGAACAGCACTGCCAGTTCCTTCAGTATTCTCTGCTTTCCAAGCTGTCTGGCCTGTATCAGGTGCAGGATCCACAATACGATCAGCGGGACCAGTCCCAAATAAAGATTTTCTGCCACAAAAACCGTACCGGCCACCCACCAGACAATGGCTTCCGTAAAAGCATATAGCGGATGTTCCCCTTCCGACTGCTCTGCCGCTGAACGACTTGCGCTTTTCAGGATCCTGATGATCGCTGCCAGTTCCAGCAGCATACAGGAAAATCCGATGGAATTAGGCAGGACCGCCAGGTGACACTGCATTGCCATGGGATATGTCAACATTCCGAGACTCCCCCAGATAAACATCCATTTCTTCCTGATGATGCCAAAGCTTTTCAAGAACCGTACACTACTGTAAAAAGCAACCGCCAGCTGTATCAGATATACAAAAAAAGTATAAGGGATAGAACTTATGGATTCTATCCCTTTTGCAAGCACCAGAAAAAGAGGATACCCTATCCCCATGTAATCGTCACACACAAGGGTATCTGCTGCTTTCAGCCACAGATAGCTGTCGCCAAACTCCGGAAAAAGTCCAAAAGCCCTGACTCCCCAGCAGATTCCCAGAAGGATCTGCACCGAGATACCTATGAACAGAAACCTGCCTGCGACCTGCACAAGCGCTCTGCATGCCTTCTGCATCTTCCTATTGCTCCTCTAATTCGAAAAATTCTTTGATCAGTCCGCAGATGAAATCTACCTGATCCAACGTCAGTCCATAGTACATCGGCAGTCTTGCCAGACGCTCGCTCTCTCTGGTCGTGTATTTATCCTCCCCGTGGAAACGGCCGAAACGCTGTCCAGCGGGAGCTGAATGCAACGGAATATAATGGAATACCGTAAGCACTCCGTTCTCTTTCATATAACTGATGAATCTCGTTCTCTGCTCCAGATCTCTTGCCTTGATATAGAACATATGGGCATTGTGGACACAGCCTTCGGGAACTGTGGGCAGATCGATTCTGCCTGCCTCCTGCAACGGCTTTAACTGCTCATAATAACGATTCCAGCAGGCAAGTCTCGCTTCGTTGATCTCATCTGCCACTGCCAGCTGTGCATACAGATAAGCGGCATTCATATCACTGGGCAGATAAGAAGAACCGTAGTTTACCCAGGTATACTTGTCGATCTGTCCCCGGAAAAATTTGCTGCGGTTGGTTCCCTTTTCACGGATGATCTCAGCCTCTTCCACATCCTTCTGATCGCGGATAAGAAGCGCTCCGCCTTCTCCCATGCTGTAATTCTTGGTCTCATGGAAGCTGTAAGCGCCGAAATCTCCGATAGTACCCAGGGCTTTCCCTTTATAAGTAGCCATGATTCCCTGCGCAGCATCTTCTACCACCTTCAGGTTATGCCTTTTGGCAATATCCATGATCGTATCCATCTCGCAGGCCACTCCGGCATAATGTACCGGCACAATGGCTCTGGTCTTCTCTGTAATGGCATCCTCGATCAGTGTTTCATCAATATTCATCGTATCCGGACGGATATCCACAAATACGGGAACCGCTCCGCGAAGCACAAATGCATCCGCCGTGGATACAAAGGTATAAGAAGGCATGATCACTTCGTCTCCCGGCTGAATATCACACAGAAGAGCTGCCAGTTCCGTGGCATGGGTACAGGAGGTCGTCAGAAGACATTTTCCCGTTCCGGTTCTCTCCTCGATCCACTCATTACATTTTCTGGTGTATGCGCCGTCTCCGCAGATTTTCTGATTTTTTACACATTCCTGAATATAATCTGCCGCTTTATCCACATAAGGGGGTACATTAAATTTAATATCTATCATATTGCTCTCCATTCTGATTCCACATCATTATTTATGTTCCCGTTTCCAGCTTCCTATCGCAGTTCCCGGTACATTTTCCGTCACATGACTGATAATATACTTCGGTCGTCCTTTTACTTCCTCATAAATTCTCGCAATATAATGCCCGATGACACCCAGGCTCAGCATAATGAAGCCTCCGATGATCAGGATCAGCAGGATCACCGTGGTAAATCCTTCTACCGCGGTTCCCATCAGATATCTTACCAGGGTCTGGATCGCCAGGATCACGCTGAAAAGAATCGACACCGCTCCCATGATCGTCACCAGCTGTAACGGCAGGGTGCTGAAGGATGTCGCATTGGTAATGGCATACTTCATCAGGCTCCGGAAAGACCACTTGCTCTGTCCGTATTTGCGCTCCTGTACTTCATATTCCACGGTTTCTGTCTTAAATCCGGCCCAGAAGGTCAGCGCCCGGAAAAAGGTATTGCGCTCCGGCAGTTCCAGAAGCACCTGTACTACTTTTCTGTCTAATAATTTAAAGTCCGAGGAAGCGTTCATATCCATCTTGATCAACTTACTCATGATTTTATAAAACAATCCGGCAGACAGCTTATATCCCAGGCTTTCTTTTCCTCTGTCCGCCTTGATGCCTTCTACGATCTCGGCACCCTGTTTCCATTTTTCCCACATCTGCGGGATGACCTCAGGGGGATGCTGCAGATCACAATCCATCACGATCACAGCGTCTCCCGTAGTCAGCTCCAGTCCGGCAAAAATACCGGCTTCCTTTCCGAAATTCCGGGAGAATTCAGCCCCTCTGATCCTTGGATTCTTTGCTGCCTCTTCTTGTATTCTGGCAAAGGTACCATCCTTGGAACCGTCACTGATAAAGACCAGTTCATAATCGATCTTGTGCTGCTCCAGCAGGTCTCCCAATACTTTTGCAGTATTGGCTATATTTTGTTCTTCATTATAGGCCGGTAAAACAATTGATAATAAAGCCATTATTAATCCCTTCCGCAATTCTCGGTCTTGACATAGAGAATTCCATCGACTACTTTGGTAGAATCGGCACCCGGAAATGTATCCATATCGATATATTCCTGTGTCATGTAAATCTCACCCACAGTGTCCGGATCCAGAAAATTCAGGGTTGCCCCCAGATAATTCTGCATAAAAGACTGATAATCCGCCCCTTTGTAGATCAGATAGTCTCCGCTTAAACCGATCATGCCGTCCGTCACTTTTCCGGTAATATCCGTCGTCGGGAATTCATCATATCCGATCACTCCCACCAGGGCGATCGGAATCCCCTGATAATACCCGTCGGTCTGCTCGATCCGGTCCAGCAGCCGTACACAGTAAGCATAAGTCTTCTCGTATTTCTTTTCCAGATTGGAATATCCGATATTATCCGATACGCCGTAATTAAATATCAGTATTACCGCCGCCAGCAGCGCTGCCCACTGAATACCGATATCCGTTTTCCCTTCCTGTACCGCGAATCTGTCTGTAAACGCAAGCATCAGAATCAGATACATCACCCACTGATACCGCATCAGCAAATGATACGTCAGATTCGGTGAAATCAAAAGAAACACATTTGTCAACAGCGGAAGTCCCACGGCTGACAGAATTATTATAGCGAAAAATGCCGGATTCTTCCACCATTTTCTTTGTACCATGCTTCTAAACAACAGATATGCAGTAAGCAGCACCAATACAGCACAGGCAGCAAAGGAAAAAATATTATTCACCAGTATATTACCGTGCACTGTAAATGCAAGAAAATCAAGGTACATTCCCTTGATCGTTGTAAGCAGTCCGGTTCCTGTCCCCCCCTGTTCCATGGAATTGATTCCCTGATAGGTATCCAGTACTTTTCCCTGCAGCTTCAAAAGGATCTGCAGGATCACATAATACAGCACGCCGCCGCAGGCGCCCATACCGAGATAACGCAGTACATAACCCGCTTTTTTCTTCCATCCCTTCTCTTCCATAAAAAAGATCAGAATAAGATAGACACATAATAAGATGGCAAAAGGCAGATATGCCTGATAGATTCCCATACTAAAGGCCAGGCTGACCGCACCGTACAACCAGCCTTTCCGGTATTTTTTAGTCAGAAGCACTGCCAGGATCGCAAGGAACAGACCCAGCATATAACCGTCCATGGTAAACACATAAGCAAAAGTAGACGTCAGTGCTGGAAAAGCGACCAGAAGTCCGCTCACCGCAGTGATTACAAGAGGATCTGTCAGTTCCAGTGTTTCCGTCAATACCACCGCTGTCAGGGATAACCACACCAGTCCGATCAGACCGATGACCCACGGAATCGTAAAGTAAGAGGACAGACCACAGGCAGCCGACAAAAACCATCGTCCGGAAGTGATCATATTCTGGTCAAAATACATGCTGCTCAGACCGTCGTGATTCGGAATATCCGAAAGCATCACCGGCAGATGAATGAGCAGTCCCAGTAAAAATGCTGAGACAAACGCTGTCTTCCATGTGCTCTTGATCTTTGTTCTGCTCTCCTGAAAAACTTCCCATGGGGTCTTCATCTGTCTGTCACTCCTTTTTGTGTCTGTCACAACTGCCCGGCAGTCTTAATTCATCCGCCTACTTACCCGAAATCGCATGATCATCCAGATAATCCGCAATCGTCTGTGCGATCTTCTCTCTGCCGGCCTCATTGGGATGCAGTCCGTCATCTGTATAGAGATACAGATCCTCCCAGGTATCGTGCGGATAAAAATCATGATAAATGTCTATTACTTCTACGTCCAATGCCTTACAGATCCCGATTTCCGCATTGACATAATCTTCCAGCACACCACCACCCAGATCATACTCTTCACAAGATAACATCACATCCGGCGCGGTATACCAGGTATACGGTGGAGTAATAAAAATAATACGCAGGTCCGGATAAGCATCCCGCAATTCCTTCACGATGCTGCGGATGGCACCGCAGTACGTGTATTCATCATAGAGATTATCCGTAGACTCGACCGGATTACCGGCATGATAATCATTCAGTCCGGAACCGATAAATAAAATCTTCACCTGATCAAAATCAATCTGTCCGAGATCTCCCAGCGTATCTTCAAAATAATCCGTCGCCGGTTCCCTGACATGAACCGTTTTCTGCACTCCGAAATCCTTCACCGCAAAGGAGCGTACCAGCCCGGCCGCCGAGACAGAGTCCTTGGTATACCCGAGTCTTCTCTGCGCATCGCCTCTTCCCAGAACGGTTCCTCCCAGTCCTCCATTATAGCACTTCATACCTGTCTTGTCCTGCACCTTGGCCGCAATAGAGGTCTCGTCCCTGCACAGACCGTAGACACTGTCTCCCAAAAACACCACATCATAAGGGATCCGCAGATACTCACGGTCACCCGGGAAAAACAATACTAACAGCACCACAAAAAGAGCTGCTGCCACAATGCCATATACGTTTTTTCCTTTCATGCTCCCGTTTTTCTTCATGCTTTACTTTCCTGCCATCACCAAAAGCCGTGCGATCCGCGCAGCCCCCCGACCATCGATCAGGGTTCTCTCCGTTTCATAGCAACGCTTTCTTAAATCCTTACTTTCATATGCCTGCAGACACCATTCACCTATTTTTCTTTTCGTCTGCCCCGGATCATGATGCCATGCTCCCGCATATCCGGCGACTTGCCGGTCTTTGATCCATTCTGTCAGTTTCTCCTGATTCTCTGCATAAGAGAAACATACAAAGGGGATTCCCAGCACCGCCAGTTCATAAATCGTGGTTCCTCCGGCCGTTACTGCCAGCTGGCACGTTGACATAAGTGCTGCCATATTCTGTACATCACAGTGTAAGAATACTCCTTCGTGTTCCGATGCATATTGTTCCAGTTTGTCCCTGTTGGGGTTAAACCTGCCCACCACCAGATGATATCGGACCTGACAGCCTTTCAGGCTATGTTCGCACAGCTCTCTGAGAATCTCTCCGGCAATATTGTCCCGGTCCCCGCCGCCGGTAGTGATCAGGATATCCGTTACCGCATCTGCCACAGTATACTGCAGGGCAGCCTCACAGAACTGCTGCCGCACCGGGACAAAGGGGGCTCCCAGATATTGCGGGATCCCACTGCCGTATATCTCCCGGTACTTCTCCGCAGAAGCAAACAGGTTATAATTGATCACACCGTCCACAGGGAATCTGTGCTGCTGCATATCATCCAGCAGGAATACCTTTCCGAACCGCTGCAATGTCTGCAGGTAAGTATCCGTCACCCGGTAGCTGTCTACCAGAAAGATATTGACATCAGTGTCTATCACTCTTTCCAGCACCGGCAGTTCTCCCTCCATGTCAGCGGGATCCGTCCCCAGCACTCTCACAGTCTGCTGTCTGCTCTGCAACAGTTCCGCAGAAGCTTCTTCCGCACACAGGAAGCAGACATCCTCCGGATGCTCTATTATTTTTTGTAATTCCTGTGCCACCGTAAGACAGCGCATCAGATGCCCCGCTCCGGTAACGGCACTGCCGTCCGCCCGAAAAAAATACATACATCCTCCCGGTCTGTCAATTTATGATTCTGAATTGTTCACCAGATCCCAGCTCATGGGAGTTCCCAGTTTTGCGTCTCTGGTGATACGCTTGCCCAATAATTCTTCATAATATTTTGTGTGCAGTCCGCAGGAAGGACGGACGGATCTTAAATTTTCCGGCGTAAAGACATCTCCCGCCTTCATATCCTGTGCAACGAACAGGGAACGGGAATGCTCTCTGCTCTTCTTCTGCTTCGGTGTCAGGTCATAAGTCACCTTGCCGACAGCCTTCTCGATCATACGGATATGATCCACCATCTCCTTAAACTCTTCCGGCTCCATGGAAAATGCCGCATCCGCACCGCCGTCCGCCCTGCGCAGGGTCAGATGCTTCTCTACCACTTTCGCACCGAGTGCCACACCGGCTCCCGCCACAGCACATCCCATTGTGTGATCGGACAGACCGGCCACACAGTCAAAGACCTCCTTCATGGACGGGATCGTCTTCAGGTTGATATCCTCATAAGGTGCCGGATACGCAGAAGTGCATTTCAGCAGAATGACATTTTCGTTGCTTTCCTCTTTGCATGTGCGCAGTGCCAGCTCAATGTCTGCCAGGTACGCAATTCCCGTAGACATAATGATCGGTTTACCGGTACGGGCAATCTTACGGATAAAAGGAATATCATTGATTTCAAAGGATGCCACCTTGTATACCGGCACATCCATTTCTTCCAGGAAATCCACGGCAGTCAGATCAAAGGGGGAAGAGAAGAATATCAGCCCCATTTCCTCCGCGATCTTTTTCAGTTTCGGCTGCCACTCCCATGGAGTATAGGCCGTCTCATACAATTTATGCAGTGTGGTTCCGTCCCAGATGGTTCCCTGTGTGATCTGGAAGCAGGGATCGTCACAATCCAGAGTAATGGTATCCGGGGTATAAGTCTGTATCTTGATTGCATCCGCGCCGGCGTCCTTCGCAGCCTGCATGATCGCCACTGCCCTGTCGAAGTCCATCAGATGATTGGCTGACATCTCGGCGATTACAAAAGTAGGAGAATCCTCACTGATTTTATGATTTCCGATCATGATTTCTTTGTTCATAAACTGTTAACCGTACCTTTCTATCCTGCTGCCCGGGGTATTCCGCCGACGGCAGCTGTTCTGCTTTTATTCCGTGCAGGAACACTGCTCTTACGGGAATACAATATGTTCATATTTCTTGCTGTCACGGATCTCTTTCCAATGCTCCGCCGTCATTCTCATAAAAGTAACATCATAAGGGATTCCGTTTTTTACCACATGTGCTTTTTTCTCTTCCACGACCTCACAGCCGCAGATCTTATGCAGCCCGATCACACCCTGATTCAGAGTGAACACATCACTGTACACCGCATTTTTCCCAAGATCCAGAAATGCATGGTCGTACATGCTCATCTCCAGGGCCAGTGCCGTCCGGATACTGCGCAGCTTCTTCTCACCTACATAATATGCCCATCCCAGATCCCCCGCAGGGTTCGTAAGTCCGGTGTAATTGATGACACCGGCCGGGATTCCTCCGATCTCAATGATCCAGTAGCTGACATCCGGATCCTGCTGTACTTTGGCAAACCATTTTCTCTGTCCCTCCGGTGTCAGCTTCGGGTCCGTATTCATATAACGGGTAATGTCCGGATCCATGCGCCACCACATGATCTGTTCCAGATCCCCCTCCGTCACTTTTCGTAGTGTAACACTCATTCGCAGCCCGCCTTCTCCAAAAGTTCTTTCATACCTTTCAGTTCAATAGCTTCCTCCAGTGGAATACTCACACCGAGTTCTTCTTCCAGCTGTCCGATGATCATAACGTGTGCCAGGGAATCCCACTGCTCCACATCCTCGATCATGGTATCCTCTGTGATGGTTCCTGCCGGAACCTTTAATATTTCCTCGATCAGTCTGATGATTTTCTCTTTCATATGATTATCCTCATTTTCTTTTCCTGTTTTCCATTGTCCGGACCTCAGCAGCTATTTTCTCTGCCTCTCCCGTTCAATCGTATAAGGTTTCTTTCAGGTAATAGACTCTCCCGGGCTTCTCCTGCCAGCGTATCTCATAGCATTTTCCGCTCTCCGGTGTCGTACCGGTCTCCCGGTATCCCAGTCTGTCATACAGTGTTTCCACCGGTTTATTTTTAGCCGTCGGCACGAATCTTCCGCGGACTCCGGGAAACCCTTCCTCCTGCATCTGTTTTTCGATCCTGTCGATCACTGCATTTTCTATATTCCTGCCCATGACACGGCAGCTCATGACGAAATCTGTGATCTCCGGCAGTTCTCCGCTCCTGTCCACGATGGCTGCCACCACAATACCGTTATCTCCGAAAATATCCGTCACCTGATATAAAAATACTGTTTTTCCTGCATCTTCTGTGATCTGCTGCAGCTGTTCCCTGCTGTATCTGTGTGTCGTCAGATTGAACTGATTGGTCTTATTCAGAAGCTGGGTCAGCCGGTCCAGGTGTTCTCCGGGATCTACCGGGATCAGGCAGATCTCCAGCTTTTTCAGATAATCTTCAAAGCTTGCCGCCTGTCCTTCCAGTGCTTTCCTGTCGGCATTGGCATGATACTGTGCCGTTTTCTCCAGATCCTCCGCAGTCACCACCGCTCTTGCAAAGTACTTGCGGTAAATTTCCGCCATACAGGCTGGCAGATCCTCAGGTCTTGCCGGAAAATCAGGCACCGTCACTTCCGGCAGCATCTGCCGTACCATTTCCCGTTCCGCATCACTGTCATCAAAAAAGACAAAAGAATCTGTCCCCAGGTTCAGCTCTTCCGCCATCTTACGGATATTGTCCGGTTTCGGATCCCAGTTGATCTTATATGCCACAAAATCCCCCGGGCGCAGCACCATATGCGGATGATGTTCCAGGATCTCCATGGCATCCGCCTCGTTGTTTTTCGAAGCAACAGCCAGTAAAACACCCTGACTCTGCATAAGCTTCAACACACGCTGCAGATTTTTATAAGCCAGTCCGCTGTGATCCTCAGACAGCAGCACCGGCGTATGCTCCGCTTCTCCTGCCAGTCCTCCCCACAACGTATTGTCCAGGTCCAGTACCAGTACCTTTTTGGGTGTACGATATTCCAGTTCTGCATGATATAAAATCCTGTCCGCCAACAGTGTCTGGGCCTCCATGCCCAGCAGCACCTTTCCCATATACCACATTTTGGGCGAAAAAGCCTTTTCCGCTCCCAGCTGTTCTATGATACTGCGGTAAGGAAATATTCTTACATTTGCATGTCTTTCTCTGAGTTTCCCCAGTTCGGTGCTCCACAGACTTTCCAGCCGGAGCCCGCGTTCCGGATCGGCCAGCACCGCAAGTTCCACGGCCCACAAATAAGTATCGGATACATAATAGACACCGCTGTCTGTCAGCACACCGTCTAAGGTGCCGAACCATCCGGCGATCTTTTCTTCCGCCGTCTTCAGGGTATAGTCATGTTCCAGCAGTTCTGCCAGATCCATGATCAGAAACGTAATATCCGGCTGAAACCCATGGTAGGACGAAGCGGGATTCAACAATACTCCCAGTTCGTTTCCGTAACCTTCCGTCTCATACACCTGCGCCTGTTTCTGCAGCATGCGGATCACCATATTCATATTTACATTGGACAGTACTGCCAGTTTTCCTGCTGCCATAGTCTCAGATTCCTCCGGGATCATTTTGCTTCCGTCATCAGACGGTATTTCATCTCTGCGATCTTCCAGTCCGTGAGATTATCAATATCCTGCACTTCCAGTTCCGATACGATAAAGGGCAGGATATCTCCCACCATCAGCTTTTTATTTACGGCAAAGCGCTCTGTGCGGAATACATAAAACTGCCCGACATCATGATAATGGGGCTGCAGATCCTGAGATCTGCTGTCCAGATATTCCGGATACTTAAATACCAGCCGTTCCTGCTCTACTACCATAGCACGCTGGGGCGGATAAGAAAAGCTCACCACCGGGATCAGAGTATCCGCGTCGCTTGCCTCAAGCTGTTCTGCTGCCGTCCTTAATTTTTCCGCCGTTACAAAGGGGGCTGTGGGATAAATACAGCATGCCACCTCAAAATGCATCCCCCGTTTTTCATACTCTGCCAGTACTTCCGCCAGCACATCATTGGTGGTGGCAAAGTCTCCCGACGTCGCCTCACTTCGGAAAAACGGTACTTCTGCGCCGTATTTTTTTGCGATCTCAGCGATCTCTTCCGAATCCGTGGATACCATAACATGATCAAACAGCCCGCTTTCCAGCGCTGCTTCTATGGAATATGCCAGAATCGGTTTCCCGCAAAATTCTCTGATATTCTTTTTGGGGATACGCTTGCTGCCTCCCCTGGCGGTGATAATTGCCAATCTGCTGCTCATTTCTATACCATACCTTTCTTACGATCCGCTAACGGGAAGCCCGTAAATTCCATACAAACTGTCGTAACCTGTAATATATAAAAAACTGCAGGTCACTGCGCCTCTGCATGGCGATCAGCTTCTGTTCCTCAGGTCCTGTATATTGCAGATAGTATTTATTCTTATCAAAATCCGGAAAATATTTTTCCGTACCCTGCCGCAATTCCTTCACAAAGAGAAGCTTCGGCTTCTTCACTCCGGACAGATAGGAGAATAAAGTGATCGCATAATACAGCTCCGTAAAGCGGTATTCGATCTGCTCCCGGTATTCCGTAAGGAACCCTCTGTCCCTGCATTCCGTATACAACAGTTCCGCCGCTTTCATGCGGTCACGGCATTTTTCCTCCGTGATATGATGCACAGTGGATACCTCATGCTGATAATAATAATACAGCGGTTCCTCCACTCTCTCAAAATGTCGAAAGTACAGGCTCCACAAGGGACCTGCACAATTATCTTCATAAAAAATATGCTCCGGAAAATCCAGGTGGTTCTCCCGGATCACACTGTGCTTATATATCTTTAATACCATACTGCCCGGACGCATAAACAGCTTTTCGTGTTTTTCCTTCGTCAGTTCCCCTGTCTGGTCCGGTGTATTGTTGACAATGACCCTGCCGGTCTCAAAGGTATGACGATCCACCAGGCTGTAATCGCAGCCCACCAGATCCGCGCCGGTCTTCTCCGCCTTCTGTAACAGCTTCTCATAATAGTCCGGAGATACCCAGTCATCGCTGTCAATGAAACCGATCCATTCTCCCTGCGCTGCCTTCAGTCCTTCATTCTTGGCTCCGCCCTGTCGTAAGTTCACAGGATTCGGAATCACACGGATCAGTTCCGGATAACGCTTTTCATAGTCCAGCAGGATTTCCAGTGATTCATCGGTGGAAGCATCATCCACACAAATGATCTCATAAGGATACATTCCGCGGATGGTCTGTCCCACGAGACTGTTCAGACAGTAATTCAGTTTTCCCTCTGCCGCCATGTTGTAGACGGGTACGATTATACTCAGCTTTTTGTCCATATCTACACCCGTTCCCGGTACCATAATATCCCGTTGTTCCCCGACAGGTCTGTCTACACGGTTCCCCGTTCGACTCCGACCCTGCCGTTTTCTACACGGTAGACAATGTCACATTTTTCAATGGTCTGCAATCTATGTGCGATAATGATCAGTGTCTTACGTCCATGGAGTCTGTTGATGGATTCCATGATCGCCGCTTCCGTATCGTTGTCCAGTGCGGAAGTCGCTTCATCCAGGATCAATACTTCCGGGTCATTATACAATGCTCTGGCGATACCGATACGCTGTCTCTGTCCTCCGGAGAGACGGATACCCCGCTCTCCGATGCCGGTCTCCAGACCTTCCGGCAAGGTCTTTATAAATTCATCCAGCTGCGCTTCTTTCAATACTTCCCACAGTCTGTCTTCGTCAATCTTATCCTCAGGTACTCCGAAGGCTACATTTTTACGGATCGTATCATCCAGCATGAAGATCATCTGCGGGATATAACCGATATTTTTCAGCCACTTCCGATAATTGCCGGACTCCTTCACGTCCACGCTGTCCGCATAGATATGTCCGGTGCTGGGCTCTAACAGTCCCAGCAGGATATCCACTACCGTACTCTTGCCGGCACCGGAAGTACCCACGATACCCACCGAAGCACCTACCGGGATCTTCAGATCCGCATGATCGAAGATCAGACGCTCGGTATTCGGATATGCGTAAGTAATGTCTTTCATCTCAATAGTATCTTTTACTTCCAGCTTTTCCTCTTCGTCCGTGGCAAAAGACATGTCAATGTTCCGGCCGTTGATCTCATCCTGCAGATTATCACTGACACCCATGAAGAAGGGCTCAAAATAAGCAATGGAATTGATCTGGTTGTTAATACGGTTTACACAGGGTAACAGAACCAGTGCCGCAGCTGCCAGGGTTCCGAATACCGTCAGCATATTTTCGGTGGATACACCGCTTGCCACCAGGAAGATCATATATCCCACCATGGTCGCCACGCAGGCGGTCTCGATCAAAAGCTTCGGCACCTGATTGTACAGGCTGTATCTCTGTACCGCGTCCACATAACCTTTACCGCACTTACGATACTCCGATACAAAGTACTGCTCCTTGCCGGCGATCTTCACTTCCTTGATGCCCTGCACCGTCTGGGATATCCATTTGAACAGACTGCTGTAATAGTCCTGATTGTCCTTACCCGCTTTATACATGATGGGCTTCAGTACACGCTTGATCAGCCACATCAGAAGCAGCAATACCACCGCCATGAGAATGGTCATGGTACCACTGGAGATAAAGCAGTAACTGATCACAAACACAGAGACCACCGTATCGGACAGCAGCTGCAAAAGTGCCAGGATCAGGGCATACATGTTGTTCACGTCCGAAGTGATGCTGCGCTGTACCACCGCTGTATCCGCATTCAGATAAAATTCGTAGCCGCGGCGCAGGTAATTGCGCATCATACGCTCGGAAGTACGGAACTGGTTCGTATAGACAAAGGACAATGTCAGCTTCTGTTGGAAATAGGTAAACAGATTCTTCACCACAAATACCAGGATCAGAAGCACCATAACAATGATGGAAAACGTCCGGTAGCTCTCCACCCCCATGATCTCATAGCAGGCTTCCGCCACCCGGCTGTGCTTTACCGCCTCAGGGTCAATGACGATCTGCATGACCTCCACCAGCATTCCCACACCGGCAGTCTGCAAAAAAGCACTGATCACCATGAGAAAGATCAGCCCCACCATGGTTCTTTTTTGTTTTTTATCCAACAAAACCCGTAATTTTTTGATTATCTGTAACATTGATCGTCTCCAAACTTATATCTGTTCATTCTGTCTGTGGATCAGCGGATCCTCATAGGCATCCATGAAATCCGGTCCGAGGCGTACTGCCTCCTCCGCAAAAGGAAGTCCCTTCACCTCTGTAAATACCGTCACAACCTTTTTAAACTTCAGCCCCGGGAAAAAATTCAGCATTTCCATGGGCATAGAAGCGTCAAACTGCGGATATTCCGCAAAAAGCTTCCGGTAATCCAGCACATCTCTGGGATGCGGTTTCAGGAATATTGTGCCTTCCTTTTCATACATTTTGATGATGTCCCGGAAGATCCTCTCTCTGACATCCAGCTCACACAAAGGATCCGTAAGGATCAATATCTTGTCCCCCACCTTATTGCTCTCTTCGATCTGACGTTCCAGTTCCTCTTTGTTTCTTACAAATGCCTGCAGGATCAGCTGCTTGTCCTCTTCCGTCAGACGATCTTCCAGAGGCTTTCTGGGCACCTCGATATATCTCGGGCACGGGTATCGAATGGCGGAAATATCATTGACTTCCATATCCATACAGTATTTCCCGTAGCCGTTCTGGACAAAGATCAGATTCAGATACATGGATAAAAAGGCCTTGATCTTAAAATGTCCGCGGTTATCATATCTTGCCGCATCAAAATTCTTCAGACAGTTCAGTCCGTCCTCCACCGCATGGTACCGGATATGGTTCTGATTCAGATAGTAACCGATGGGATCCGAATCACAATAGACATAGATATCCCTGTACTGCCGCAGATCCACCGGTACAAAAGGAGCTTCGAGTTTTGCATATTCTCTCGTAAAACGGATCCGGTTTTTCAGATTCCCCAGAAAGCTTCCGGTATCCTGACGATACTTTGCAAGTTCCGGAAAGTAATCCTCTCTCTTCTCATCGAACTCCAGCACCTCTTCAAATAATCCGGTACTCTCTACCCTGGATTTCAGATTTTCGAAATTATTGGACATTTTGGACAGCACTAAAGTAGCAGTCCCCACTTTTTCCTTTTCTGCGGAATCTGCCTCTGCCCGTAATTTCAACTCTTTTAAAAAAGTCACATATACATGATAGTAAGTGTGACATATATAAATTCTATCTTTCATGCTTCATCTCTGTTTTCGCTGTAATTACTGTTTCAAATATTAATCATTGTAACATAATTTTCCTTATACGCACGAAAAACATTCCTTTTCTTAAAAAAAATTAAGATTTTCAGGGGACGCTATGCTATAATGAACTCATATTATTGTATCGACAGAAAGGTTCAGATATCATGAAGTCACTTTTCACCCGTATTTCAAAGCAGAAACTTATAGTATTGTGTGGTATCTGGCTGCTCGCCGTCTGCGGGGGACTGTTTTTCGGTCTGCGAAGCATTACTCCCGTCATCTCAGCATCCTCGGTAAACTCCGCCGCTCCCCGGTACATAACGCTTACGCCCGGCGATGTTCTGACACAGGATTTCTCCGTTCCGGAAGGAACTTTGAAAAATATTTCCCTGATCGTTGATTATGACTCAGCGCAGGCAGAAGATACCCTGATACGCGTCTCCGTACTTCACGGTGATACTCCTGTGATGGAACAGCCGCTGCCCCTGATTGCAATGCCTTCTTCCTCTTTCTTCTCGTTCTCCGTCGAAGAAAAAGCCGCTTCCGAAGGCCGATATACTCTCCTGATTGAAAATGCATCAGAGTCCTCCGGTCACAGCTTTTCTGTTCCTTACACAGCCACTCCCAATCTCAGCAATTCCGATTTTGAGGTTTTTTCTGTGAACGATGCTCCGCAATCCGGTAAAATTTTATGCGCCACGCAGTATATTACCGGCTATTCCTACTACCCAGCCTGCTGTATCATCTTCTGTTTCTTCCTTGGCGGCGTCATTTTAGGTATTCTGTTACTGCGCCGTTCCTCTCACCGCCAATGAATATTGCTTATTGATTGCAATGATCTCGTAGCCCTTGGCTTCCAGTTCTTCGCCGTAACCGGCCAGTGTCAGGTAGACACCGTCTTCTGTCACTTCTTCCGTCGTCTGTATGTAACGGTAATTTGCAAAGGTGTCTGTTGCCGCCCATGCCGGATTTCCGGAATACACCACCGTATCTATGAACTCTCTCACCGGGATCTTATCTTCCCACAGAACATTTCCGTAACTCAGAGTCGCCGGGACCACCACAGTAACGATATTGTCTCTTTCTTTCGCGGACTGTAATGCCTGCCGGCTCTCTTCTCCCCAGAAACGGTTACTTTCATTCGTGGCATAATAATAGCAAAAAACTCCGAAGGAAAACAAAAAGAACGCAAGACACGCCTTCACGATCCCCGCACATTTCAGTTTGTCCGCCAGCTTCCACATTCCGTATACGCCGTAAAATATAATGGGAATATGGATCAGATTCACATGAATGACCGTCACTGCGCTGTTCAGCACACTCATGATCCCCGCACTGACTAGCCAGAGGAGCATCACATATTCAAGGGGCTGTTTTTCCTGTTTCCCATGACGGAATATTTCTGTCAGCTGCAAGAGGATCCCCAGGATCAAAAACGGGGTCGTGAAATAATAATAGGATCCGGTCTGCCCGCATGATGTATGATCGATACCGTCATACTGTGTCAGAACCAATCTGCACAGGTCCTTGGTGCTGCGGAAAATGTTGCCCGCACTCAGTTCTTCTCCACGGAAACCGGGCAGTCTGGGGATCGAGAAAAATGCCGTCTTTATCTCCGGGAGCATTCCCAGATTTACCCCGACAAAATACACCAGCGGCCATGCCAGCAAGAGCAGGATGCCCACCGAGATCCACAGGTGTTTTCCAAAGGGAATGCTCTTACGGTAAACCAGCAGGAATAAAATCAGGAATATGGGTATTACGATCCAGCTCTGTGCATAACTGTACAAAGTTGCACCGAATACAAACGCTGCAAAGGGCAGATACCCCGCTTTCTTTTTCACGCCCAATACCAGCAATGTCACTGCAATGATAAACAGCGAAGGTGCCAGATTGGATTCCAGGGCAAAGCGGTTGTTCATAATACTCCATGGATTGATCGCCATTGCGAAGGAAAAGAACAGCCCGAATTTTTCATTCAATAATTCTCTTCCCAGAACATACGCCGCATATACGCTTAAGATTCCAAAAAGTGCCTGGGGGATCCGGTACACCGTGGTGGTGGCACCAAGCAGTCGGAAAAACGGAATGGCCAGATAGGAATACAGAACGTTCATCCCGCTTCCCCACGCTACAAAATAGACCGGGAACCCGTACCCTCTGCTGTCGATCCCTTCTGTCATAAGTGCCCATGCATTATATGCGCCGTAAGCTTCATCCGGCAGCACTCCGGCAGGATGTCTGCCCAGTCCGATCAGTCGGGACGCAGCCGCTATGCACAGGATCAACAGCAATATCTTATGTTCTCTGACATACGTTTTTATCTTCATTACAGTCCTCTTTCATTTCCCGTCTCCGGGTCACATCCCCCGGTGCTCTCCGGATCATAACTCATATACCCAGATGCCCCAGTAAGACTTCTCCGTCTCATAATATCCTACAAGTTCCAGCCCCATGCGACCGGCATCACCGATCTCGGATCCGGAAAACAGGTATTCACAGCCAAGCTCCCGCAAAGCATCCATATCAAACTCCAGACCTTCATACACCAGAGAGTTTCCCTTTTCCAGACGCATATAATTGCCGGTGACACTGTTGAACAGATAGCACCGGTTCCCCCAAAGGTCAAAATACACTCTTACTTCATCATTCTTTTCCAGTTCCGCCGCTATTACCTGTCGGAAACGATGCTTATATTCCAGCGGATAATTGTTGGAATATCCATCCACCGTGTAAAATCCGTGCAATAGTGCCGGTGCCGGGCTGATGCCCAGATGCGCCACACGGTAAGTACTCTTATCACGGCCGATTGCCTCATCGATCTCCTGCATCAGATCCTCGGAGAACCAGCTCTCCCATGAAATGTAGCCGGTGATCCCGGAGCCGTTGTTGATCTGGTTCACGTTCAGATACATCCCGGAATTTACTTTTAAAAGCTGCAATGTGGGCAGCAGACAGAGAAACAGCACCGCCAGCTTCCCCCACAGCATACGGCTGTCTGTACGGGGTACCGCGGTTCTCCACAACACCGCCGCCGACAACGCCAGTTCCAGATACCAGCCTGCCGGATACAGCCAGTAAAACCGCTCTATCTGGAAATAATGTAAAAACCCGGTGGCATTATTTTTTAGTGTCACGATTGCCTCCGAATGGCAAATCGCATAAAACAAAGCGATGCCGATCAGCACCAGGAAATTCACCACAGCTGCCTTGTAAATATTTTTTTCTGTTTCCTGTTTCTTACAAAATGCGCCAAGAATCAAAAATACTACAATAGGAAGAATCAAATATTTGTGTAGGGATGTCGCATGCTGTGCACTATTCTGAAATACTCCCAGGAAAGTCTCCGCAAACGGTGTAGCGGAAGATACCATTTCCTCACGGTGGCTGACATAGCTGCCGTTCCCGAACAGGATCTCCATGATCAGCGCCCGGTTAACAATGACATAAGTCCCAAGCAATACCGCAAATCCTGTGTAATTCCATTTATTTCTTCTTTTACCGATAATATCCGCGATCAGCGCCAGCAGCCAGAATCCCAGAACCACATATCCGGTATACACCAGATGGCCGGTCAGTCCGAACAATATCGTGAGCAGCAGTGCCGGAAGGATCCTCTTTTGCTTCCACAGACATAAAAAAGCATACGTCACAAGCGGGATTCCGAACTCTGACAGGCCATAGACCGGATACAATGGCAGCACACAGAAACAGGCTCCCGAGATCACTGCCAGGATACTGCTGTCCGTGATCTCCTTTACCAACAGATACATTCCAAAAAAAGCCAGCAAAAAGCATATGATATACTGCGTCAGGAATGCCGTCCTGACCGAAAACAGACAGTACAGCGGCAGAAATAATACCGCCGACGGCTGCATCCCGCTAGCATTTACGCCATTTAACATTTCCGGGTACACCTTACTGCCATCCCACATATGTCTCGCCGGCAGGACATAATTCATGATACTTTCATCCAACTGATCATTGATCTCGAATACACAGCCGTTCCCCAGAATAAAATAGGGCAGGAAAAACACCGCTGCGATCAGTATTCCAAGCCACCAGAGGGGCATTCTGTCCAGACGGAGCAGACAATCATCTGCAGCAATGCTTATTTTTTTCCATCTTCCTTTTAATGTATCCATTCATTCACCCTTGAAACTTCAATCCTCTGTCGAAATAGTAAACCAGATATTTTCCGCCATGAGAAGCGGTAAATTCATCTGCCAATACAGCTTTTTCCCCTGTCTTTTCCTGAAGATACGCTACAGTGGGATGTATATTTTCATACCCGTAATCATATATGATCAAGTAAAAGCCTTTTTCTTCATCCTTAAAGTAATCCCGTAATTTTCTGTTCATTACAGGGCTGCAGGAAAACCAGGTTCCCGAGACCAGATTATTGCGCGGCCCATTAAATTTTGTCTCCAAAACCGCCCCTGAATAATAACTCACTGAAACAGCATCCAATAAATACCTATTGTTACTATGTTCGTTGCAATACGCATTGATATCCCAAAAACCAGCCATATACTGTTCCATTCCTTCATTTTGTGTTCTTGCAAAACGATATTGTTGTCTGCCTGTCTGGAAACTCATAAGGCAAAAAATTCCGGCCGCCGCAATGACGCAGGCTCTTCTCCATATTCTTTTATTCTTTGCGTTGCTCATTGCCAATATAAAAATCGAAAGGTAGAATTCCGTCTCAACTATATACAATGGCAGAGAAACCCTTAGCGGCAATCGTTCCCTGTACAATAAATAGCACCATACGATACAGGCTGCTGCCTTGATCAGTCCCACCGAAAGCAGATATCTGTATTGTCCGCATAAAATCAAAATCATGCACACCATAAGCATGGTAATTATCACAATTTCGTTAATTCCCCATACTGCGTCGTTCCATAAAGTCTTACGATAAGAATCCAGTAATTCCTTTAATGTTGGAAATACATGTTTTGATTTTGCATAGGCAGCTATTTCTTCTGCGCAGTCCGCATTCAAATTTCCATCTAATATGACATATTCTTTAAATGCCTCATATTCCGCTTTGGATACATCATATTTATCAAGAATTCCGGCAATTTCTTCATATTCCGGTTTCCCGTAGTAATCAAAAATTTCTACTCCGGCATTATTATATCTAAAGTAATATTTCCATTCCTCACTGTGATATCCGATTACCGTTCCTACTTCCGCTGTCAGGAGGCATATTGCGATTGTCCCTGTTACAGCGGATAATTCAATGATTTTTGCTTTTAAACTTTTTCCTTTATCTACCAAAAGAATGCCTGCTGTTGCAGCAATCCCCAATGGCTGTATCATAAGCATGGCATCTTTTCGCAGTAAGCAGGACAGCAACATGAAAATTGCAAATATTTTCAATCTCGATTTCAGATTTTTATTGTGAAGTAAAAGATATATATATCCGGCAGCTGTCAATAATACAGTCGTTGATGTGTATTGAATCTTAGCTAATATGTAGATTTCCTGCAGTCCCAATGCCGGCAACACGCTCATTCCCAACAGCATTTGCACTTTATTCCTGCACAGCTTCAAAATACTGTTCGAAATGGTAGTATACGTCACCATATGAAAAGTCAGAAGCATAAGTCCATGCCATGGTATTTTTATTGTAATTCTATACAACGCTGCCAATGGCAAAGATAGCAGGTAGTTCATATATATCGTGTGTGGCTCCGGATGTTCTCCATACACTCCACTCAGAATCTCCGACAGAAATCTGTCGTCATTGGTATCGAAATAGATTCCGGCACGAAAATAAACTGCCGCAATCATAACCAGTGCAATTCCGGCACTCATAAAAAAGCAAAATAACGTATGCATTCTTTCCTTATCTTTAGAAATGCACAATAATATAGTCCCCCTTATCTACAATATACCCCTCCTGCGGATAATGGGGCAGCTCCAGCGATTCCTTTTCTGCGCCCTCATACAGGCTGATATCTTCCTGGGCGTTCAATGTATGCCCATGCATCGCAAAAAATTTCACCAGCTCCGCATCCGAATCAAAGGCATATCGTCCCCAGTCGATCACTGACAGGGCAGGGGTCTGTGCTACCCATACCCCCTTATTTCCCCGGTTATATTTGTCCAGCAGATCCGGATCGATCAGGTCTGCCAGCCGTTTCATCTTATAATAAGTCGGGCTGCTGTAGCTCACATAGGCATCCTGAATAATGCTGTAAGGGATCTCATAATTACCTGTAAAGATCACCGGCTTAGAGGTATCAAAGCTCCGCTCCAGGTCAAGAGCAATCTGATCCACCGTCTTCACCGCAGCTTCGTATTTTTTCTCATCAATATAGAACCACCTGGTCATATCAAGGCATTGATTCCAGACGAGAACCACCATGATCAGGACCGTCAGTCCCCTTGCTCCCGCAGAAATCTTTTTACGCCAATTCTTCTCCTGTTTTCTCTCATCCGATCCTGTCAGTTTCCATACTGCATAGATAAAAAGCAGCACCCCGTACCCACAGAAGACCGGCAAAAACTGGGCAGAGCGGTATAAAGTCGCCTTTCCTTCCACAAACACAAGGGAAAATGCCGCCAGATAAGCCACAGGCCATAATACCAGTGCCCACAGATCCCTTCCCCGGATCACTCTCCACAGCGTGACAACAGCTATCACACCGGCCGACAGAACAAACACGCGGATCGGCAAATAGGCATAGGCAAACACGCCATACAGGACAAACGTCCTCTTAAGGATCATGGCAAGCTCACTGAGTGCCCCGGGCTGCAGCATCCACCCCAGCATCTCGGTCACAGAACGCTGTACGGCTTCCCCCTGCAGGTACTCCAGCCGGAATCCCTTCGTCACTGCAAGGATCATCACACTGCGTAATATCACCGCCACCAGTGCTGCCGCAGCTCCGGCCACCAGTGTTCCGAAAATATCTTTCTGCTGACGTCCGTATACGATCCGCTCCGTCAGAAGCAGCAGCATCAATGCCGCCAGCCACAAGATCATAAAGGACTCATAACATCCCATGGCGATCCATAAAAAGAACGCCGCCGGAATAATTTTTGCCACTGCGAGACAGCCCAGCCGTTCGCGGATACCGGCTCCCTTCCCGGGTCTGCGGACACAGGACTGCCACTCCCTCATACAGCACAGGCTGATGCCGCAGCTCAGATATCCTATGGCGATTCCATTATGTAGAAAATACGTGAACACTTCACTGATCAGAGGACATGATAAAAATACAGCCGCGAAAAAAGCATAGCCCACAGTGGGAAGCTTCTCTCCCAGAACGGAATAGAACAATGCCGACCACACAATTGCTGCCGGCACCAGAATCACTACCGCAATAAAGTCCGTCAGAAACGGCAGGAATTCCGCAAATGAGAAAAATTTATTCAGCAAAAAGAGCACCCATCTTCCAACAATTGCGATCAGTCCTTCTTCAAAATAATATTGAGACGGGGTATCATCAATGCCGATGGTAGTGTTCATCACCTTGTAACCGTAGGCACATATTGCGGTAAGCAGCAACACCGCCATGTACCCACGGTTCGTCCAGAATTTTTTCAGATATCCGTTCCATTTTTGCATCGTGTTTTCCATGATTTCTTATCAATTCCTTCTTTTCGGTTTATGCCTCTTTTTTCTCCAGGCGAAAGATCACAAAATCATAGTACATATAGTGAAATTCCAGTACTTCTTCATAGTCGTATTCATCCACCATCTCGTCAGGCTTTCCACCCAGGAAGCAGATATACCACAGATTATCATAGGAATCCAGCTGACTGTAATCTGTCAGTGCCTCTGTATTGACGAAGGGAAGACTGTACAGTTTATAGCCGATCGTATAGTAATGCAGATCCGGATGATATACATTCAGAAAAATTGTATGTGTATAGGGTCCGATAAACGCATCGTTTTCTGTTACCTGTTCTTCCACAAAATCCTCATAGGTCTCCAGCCCTCTGTCATACTCCATGCGTAATTCGGAAATATACTGCAATAAAAAGCAGACAACTGCGGTCCCCACGAGCCCCGCCATCCATATTTTCCGTTTTTTGTCTCCCGCACTTTCCGTGATCTGTGCAAATCCCACCGCATACCACAGCATAACAAATCCCATTCCCGGGAACGCATAACGACCCATAAAACAGTTGTTAACCGTCGCAGAGATCGTGCCGCCCACAATTCCTGTCAGTGCAAATGCGGATGCCGCAATGGCCGGTGCCGCATTATGATGCTGACGCACCCAGTCCACCGCACCGTAGCTTAAGATCAGGCATAATGCCATTCCCAGCAATACGACGATCCCGATGGGTGTCTCCACCGCAGAGAACCATTCCTTGCAATAGTCCATCACAGAGTTCAGGGTAGCCAGTTCCGCCGTGGAACCGTCATCATAACGCATTCTCAGAATAAACTGCCGGCAGGTCACTGCCAGCCAGGGTGAGAAAACAACCGCCACCGTACAGCCGGAGATAAAAAACCCCTTCACTAATTCTTTTTTATGACAGACCAGGATCACTCCCAGAAATAAAACGTAAAACAGGAAAGTCTGGATCAGTGCAAACGTATGGCAATAGACCGTGCAGATACTGGCCACACAGAATACGATCCATTTTTTGCGGGTCGCTTCTCTGAAAATATCATAAGCAGACAACCCGGTCAGCGTCAGAAAAAACAGTGCCACGGCATACATTCTCACATTGCCCGCCTGTACACTGAAGATCGGCATCAGAAGCGAGAACAGCATGAAATACACCGAAATTTTCCGGTCAAACATTTTTTCCACATAATATTTTCCCAAAAGCATATAGCCCAGCATAAAAAGCACGGACATCAGCTTCAGTGACCAAAAGTGCTGTCCTCCGCCGCACAGATGATAAAATGTTTTTAATAATACATAATAAAACGGAGAGTGATCATCTGTCGCCGTAATATAGATCAGTCGTTTCCAGGGCAGGGAAACCATGGATGCGGAGTAAGCCTCATCGTACCAGAGATTATTGGTGATGCCAAATGCTCCCCAGATGATCAGTGCCGCTATGGGCAGAGCATGCCACAGCACCGTCAAAGCGTCTGTCTGTATAAAATTATTTCTTTTTCTGCTGCCTGTCTCCATTCGCTTTACATCTCTTTCTTTCTATGATTCCCCTCATAGATTTTGTCCGTTCCGCCGGTCCTAATACCTGCGGTACAGAACCATATCGGCATCCCGTCCCAGTTCCTCATAGCCTTCCGCCAGACACTGTTCATCAATGGCTCCGCCGCTTACCGTTGCAAGATAACGGCTCTGAAGCTCTGTCAGATGCTCTGTAACGTACTCTCTCTCACAGCAGCTGATGCCGAATCCCTTCGGCACTCCGTACAAAAGCTGCCATTTCAGGTTCTGATTTCCTTCCGGAGTCTCATCCCCGAAGGTCCAGATCACTACATTTTCATAGTTTGGAACCTGCGCGGTATCCAGGGTCAGTTTTTCCGCAAAAATATCCTGCCAGTACTCTACCTGTTCCTGTCGTTCCTCTGTTACATACGGAACCTGATAATCATAGGGTTCCGTACCTTTATAACTGTACAGATACACAAACGCCGCTCCCAGAAGTGCCGCTTTTTTATAATATTTGGTATCCAGCATACTTACTATGAAAATGCCTGCTGCTATAAACGTCAGAAAGTGTTTACTGCCTTCCACCATTTTATACATCAAAAGGTGGGCAAACAGCATGGCCACCAGACTGAACGCAAAATGGATCTCTATGATCAGTTCATCCCGCAGCGTCTTTTTCTGCTCTTCTGTAAGCATCATACGGCCGAATACTGCCTTGCGGACCTCCAGATTCTCCGGCCTCATGGTGATCTTTTCCACCTTATCTGCCATACGGAGGCTCTTCCTGTCCGCATAAATCTGTGCCAGCAGGATCAAAAGCAACGCCAGATAGCCGTCAAAAAAGGCTCCGGAAGCCAGTCCGTTCCGGATACCGGATACACAATGTCTGTAGAATTCCAGCCCCTTCCAATGCAATGTTCCAAAGAAGTTGCGAAATCCTGCCGTGATCCCGTCCGTGAAAAAGGTCGTGATCCAGTCGGTGTAAAACAAAGGGGTGAAATATTCCGCCCCCAGATAATGTTTGATCAGCACATATAAAATACCGGTTGCTGCCACTACAACAGCCGATCCGATCCATCCGGCCTTGCGGTTTCCACGAATCCAGAAAAAGCATGCCAGTCCCAGGAACAACAGCATATACGGGCGCATCAGTGTCAACAGCACCGAGATCACAAACATTGCGACCAGTTTCGCCCGGCTCTCTTTTTTCAGATAACTCATGGCAAAGCCGTAGAACAGTATCAGCATACTGAAGCAGATCACTTCCGGCATACCCGACAGCATATATCTGACAAATAACGTAAACACGGAAAACAGCACCGACAAAATCCCCAGCTGCTTCCAATCCGGTTTTACCAGCCATACAAACACAAACATGGTGATCGTCAGCAAAACGATATTGCAGATCACAGGCGACAGCAGATTCCATCCGAAGATCAGTCCCCATATGATCCAGGGAAAGACCAGCACCGGACTCCATGCAGCGAAGGACAGCTGCAATGCGTGGCTTTCATTAAAGCCGAAATATCCCTGCGGAAAACCGTAATTTACGATTCCCTCTACCTGTTTGAAATAAAACAGTTCATCATTCCACTCCGATGAAGGAAGATACACCCTGCCAATACTCTCACCCTCTACTATCGTCCTGATCAGGCAACAGAGCAGCGGCAGCATTGCCATCAGCACTGCCTTGAGTAATGTAATATAACGCCTATCCTGTTTCCACCAATCCACAAAACGCCTTTTCTCCATGCGATTTCCTTTTTACCCTTCTGTTTTGCTGTTCTCATCGTCCAGATGAATTTTTTCCCGGATCACATACTGGGGCGAATTATTCATGCTGATATAAATACGGCCCACATATTCTCCGATGAGGCCCAGCATGATCATGATCATTCCCCCGAAGAATACCAATGCCGCCATCAGTGCACTGAATCCCATAGGAACATTGGGATTCACCAGCCGTTTGATAATCGTATAGATCCCGTAGAGAAATCCCATACCGGCACATCCCACACCCAGTGTTGTGGCAATACGCAGCGGTTTTACCGAAAATGCTGTAAATCCGTTGAACCACAACCCCAGCAGTTTCTTCAGGGTATAACCGGAATTGCCTTCTTCCCGCTCCCTATGGCACACTGCCACATTGGTAATATTTTTCGTTGCCCGCAGTACCAATCCGATGACATACGGATAGGAATTCTCATAGCGGATCATATCCTCCACCACAAATCTCTTCACGGCAAAATAGCTGGAAATATACAGATCTGCAGGTTTATCCAGCATCATGCGGGTCATCAGTTCATTGACCTTGCTTCCCAGATTACGGAAAGCGGAATGCTGCTTATGTTCATAGCTTGCATAGACCGCATCGAAGCCTTCCTCCAGCTTGCCGAGCAGTTTGTCCACTTCATTGGCCGGTGTCTGTCCGTCATCATCCAGACACACCACATAATCTCCGTCGGAATGGCGCAAGCCCGCCATTAATGCGGCATGCTGACCGAAATTCCTCGCAAATCCAATCCCTTTAATGTTGTCATATTTCTCGCACAATTCCCGGATCGTCCCCATGGTATTGTCCGGCGACGCATCATTTACCAGAAAGATATCATATGCATACCCCGGAAGTTCCCGCATTTTCTCCCGGATCTCCGCAACCACATGAGGCAGCGTATGTTCCGACCGATAACAGGGAATTACAAAGCTTACTTTTTTCATGTTACTGTCCTATTCCTTTATTCTAAATTCCGTCAGCCGGTGTCTTTCTGCTCTCACCCGGCATCCACGGCTGCCATCCAGACGATATCCCGATATTCTCCGTCGATACACACATCATCGCGGAGCAGTCCTTCTCTGACAAATCCCGCTTTTTCATAGCTGCGGATCGCCTGCATGTTCTCCGCCAGAGCCCGCAGATAGATTCTGTGGAGATGCTCTGTCTCAAAGCAGTAACGAAGCATCAGTTTTGCCGCTGCCGTACCTATACCTCTGCCTCTGGCTCCCGCCTTGCCGATAAAAATGCCGTATTCTGCCTTTTTATGATGTCTGTCGATATCCCGGATATAGACAGATCCCAAAGGAGTATCATCCGTCAGATTGCAGATGATCATCTGTACCACATCTCCGGTCTCCACATGGGTACGGATCCAGTTTTCATGCGAAGCTCTGGTAAAAAGTTCCTGATAGATAAAGTTTTTCCTTACCGCATCACTGTTACGCCATGCCACGATACGGTCTGTGTCTTCATAAGTCATAAGCCGCAGATAAATGCCCGCTTCCGTATCACGGTAAAGCTGTGGAATGTCTGTTTTTTCTCTCAATCCTTTTGTCTCCTAACTCATGGTGATCCACACCATGTGTGCCGGTCCTTCCTGCCGTTTTACTGTCTGTAAGCATTGCACAGATCAATCACCCGTGCAATCTCCTCTTCCCGCATTTCCGGGAACAACGGCAGTGTCACGCAATGTGATGCCAGGTATTCCGCATTGGGACAGTCTCCGGGATGATATCCCAGATCCGCATACGCCTTCTGTAAATGGCAGGGCACCGGGTAATGCATATTGCACTCCACATCATGATCTGCCATATATTTTATGAAATCCTCATGATCCGGTACCGTAATGACAAACAGGTGAAATACCGGGGTGGTATTCTCCGGATGCTTCTGCATGGTGATCAGGGGATTCGTGATCTCGGCAAGATATCTGTGACCGATCTCCTGACGTCTCTTCGTCCACTCCGGCAGATATTTCAGGCTGACACTCAGCACCGCACCCTGCAGACCTTCCAGACGATAGTTATATCCGATCTCATCATGATAATAACGCACATCGCATCCCTGGTTCTTCAACCGGTCAATGTGCTTATAATATTCCTCTTTCTCACAGGTAACGCTTCCTCCCTCACCGAACGCATACAGGTTCTTGCCGGGATAGAAGCTGAAGCAGGCAAGATCCCCAAGGGTTCCGACATTTCTGCCTTCAAACTGTGCACCATGTGCCTGTGCGCAATCCTCCACCACGAACAGTCCGTGACGGTCCGCGATCTCGCGGACTCCCGCATAGTCAAAAGGCTGCCCATAAAGGTGTACCCCGATGATGCCTCTGGTCTTGTCCGTGATCTTCGCTTCCAGGACAGAAGGATCGATCTCCCAGGTATCCGGTGTACAGTCTGCGAATACCGGAACAGCCCCCGTATAGCTTACCCCCCATGCGGTTGCAATATAAGTATTGGCCGGTACGATAACCTCATCTCCCGGTCCCACTCCCAGTGCCAGCATTGCCAGATGCAATGCCGAAGTACCGTTATTTACTCCACTGGCAAATTTACTGCCCACGTAAGCCGCAAATTCCTTATCAAAGGTATCTGCATATTTTCCGCCGGAGAAAGCAGTCTCCCGGCATACCTTTTCTATTGCCTCTCTATAGGCATCCTCATGAGCTGCCACATCTCTCGTCAGATCAATTCTCTTAATATGTGCCATTGTATCGTCCTTCTTTCTTTTTATCTCATTCAGCCTGCACTGTTATGTTATATATGTTTTTTAATATAGAACTCATTGAACAGTCTCGCAATCTGTACGAGGTAATTGCAGATCGTCTTGAATACCTTAACGGTAGTATTGTAATCTTCCTGCCACTCCACCGGATAATCCAGTATCTTCACGCCTCTCTTTTCCGCGCGCAGCAGAAATTCGATCATATAAAACCAGCCGTTGTCCCGGCTGCAGCCCTCGATGAGGGAAATTGCCGTCTGCCTGCGTACAAAGGTAAAACCGCAGATTGCATCGGTGGATCTCATCCGCAGGAATAATTTCAGCAGGATCAGAAGTCCCCGGGAAGTAATCTTACGATACCATTTTCTCCCCTTCGTATCGGACTCTTTTGCAAAACGGCTGCCGTTGATATACTCGATCTCCGGCTGTGTCTCCAAAAGATGAATAGCTTCTCCCAGATGTTTGATATTCGTGGACAGATCGATATCCATATAGCCTACCACGTCACCGTGGCTGATCTCCACGCCTCTGCGGAATGCCGCTCCCACACCGCGGATATTGATCCTTTCGTATCTTACTTTGTCATATTTTTTACAAAGCATCTCAGCGATCTGCGGCGTTTCGTCTTCTGAACCGTTATCCACAATAATGATCTCATACTCCGCAAAATCAATTTTCTGCAAATACTCTACCGTTCTGGTCACTCCGCTCTCCAGACGCAGGCGTTCGTTTAATACCGGAAATATAATTGTAAACATCATTTTGTCAGTTTTTCCACTCCTTCTATTACATAACGCTGTCTCTTAAAGCTCATATTCAGGATGACGGACAGATATTTGAAAATCAGTGTCAGCAGTACCGACATCATGAAAAATCCAAACGAGATCAATGTCATCAGGCTCATCCAGCCTTCCACCGGGCGCACTGTGCTGAAAACAGAATATACGATCCAGCCGAACATGATCACCATGACAAAGAACATGATCCCGCTGATCAGCAGAGAAAACTTCTCCAGTACATCCGTGAAAATAATCAGAGTATCCAGCGCCAGGTTGCTGCGGGTATTCCTCTCTTCCCGGTTTCTTGCGCCCCTTCCCATTTCTTTATTATCATAGACAATGGTCTCCGCACGCAGTCCACAGTTCATGTACATAGCCTTACGATAGGGAATGTAGGCATTCATCTGGTTCACACGGTTCACGGCCCGTCTTGAAATAATACGGAACCGTTCCTGACGCAGTTTATAAGTATTACGGCTTCCCAGATTATACACTGCGTAGAAGAGTCTGGACGTAAAAGCCACATCTTTCTTCGGAGCCGCTGCCACCACATCGTTTCCTTCCAGCGCCTTATAGTATACTTCCATGATCAGGGAAGGATCAAAATCCAGCCGGCATTTGTCGAATTCAAAGAGAAAATCTCCCACCGCCAGATCCCTGCCGGCATTCATGGCCATCTCCACACCCTGGTAAAAGCTTAAATTGATCAGACTTACCACATGATGCCCACTGCTGTCCTCCAGAAAACCGTGAATTTCCTCAATGGTATTATCCGTGCAGCAGTCATCGACACAGACAACCTCATATTTTTCAAAGTGAGCTTCCATGGTTCCGCAGACCGCTTTCAGAAACTCCCGGATATTTTTCCCGTCATTATGCAAATACAGCACACAGGAAACAAAATTTTTCTCTTTATTCTGCATTGCTTCTTTTTCCATAGCAATTTCCTTTTCTGTTTTCATTTAAGATAACTATTCCAAAAACGGATCCAGATCATATACCGTATTGATCTTACCCGATAAAACGCTGATAAATGTAGGTTCCGAGGACAATGCGCGGATCAACGTAGGCCTCGAATCATCGATCTCGGAAGCCTTCAATATCGGTTTCATGGAAAACAATGATTTTTCATAACTGAATCCATATTCTTCCCGCATATACTTTCTGGCCAGAGTCGACATATATTCCCAGGCACTCTCCGGTTTCCCGGGGCAGTCATTACAGTTGCCTAACCATCCGCCCCGACAGATATTGCCATCCGCACTCATGCACGGAAACTGCGGTGTGGCATCATAGCTTGTCTTGTGCGGGGTAAAGGTGACCGAGGTCAGGGAATGATACCCTGTCTTGCCAAAGGGCATGATGGAGAAAAACGGGCCGTCCATCACAGTGAATCCGATCTCCCGGATTTTGTCACTGGCCTTGCAGAGAATGATCTCACACAGTTCATACTTTAAACCGAACTTCGCGGCTTCCACTCCCTCTACCTTTTCCAGCACCTGGTTGACAGAGGCATACGTTGCATTCAGTACAAACGGTGCCCGATAGACTTCCTGCCTGCCTTCACAGATCGCCGTCACTTCATAACAGTCCGTCTGTTTTACGATTTTGGTGATTTCCCGTCCGAAATGCAGCTTTACTCCGGGATATTTGGCAATTTCTTCCATGAGATAATCCCGCAGGATATGCGCATCATAGGTATATTCTTCCGTCAGGAATGCGCCATCACACAATCCCGGCTGAAAATATTCTTCTACCGGAAGTGCCTTGCAGGGAATCCCCGCATCCTTACAGAATTTCTGAAATTCCGCTGCATTGGTCCAGGAAAAATGACTGGATGTCGCATATATCTGCTGAAATTTCGTATGAATGCAGAAGGAATAATCCTCCACAAACCGCTTAAAATATCCTGCCGATTTCATGGCCGTGGACAAAGATCTGGGATAATGATATCCCATATGCACTCTCGCCTGATTAATATAAGTAGCTCTGGTAAAAGGGGCCTGCTCGATCTCCAGCACCTCTACCTGCTGTCCGCGTTTGGCGCAGTACAGAGCTGCATACAATCCATACAGGCCTGCGCCGATGATCAGTTTATCCATTTTCATTGTTCCTATCTAATCTGTCTATTCCTGACTTGTCTTCTCTTCCGCCTTCCGGCATCTCACCGCCGTCAGGGCAAGCAGGTACGGTAATGCGAGCATCACCGGATACACATATCTCATCTGCACCGTAGGTCCTAACAGCATAGTCCCATAATATCCGGCGACGATGGCAAGCGGCAGACACAGCCTTTTCCTGCCGGCGATCACAAGGATGGCCGCCAGCCCCAGATACAGCCACAGATAGCTTCCGGGCACAAAAAGATATTTCAATACCGGGATCTGCAGATAGCTGTTATTCTCTGCCCAGTTTTCCAGCTGTTCAAACAGCCGGGGCCATTTACTGTCTTTATAGATACCTCTTCCGTTCAGTGTATCCTCTTCCCATCTGGTCTGCACATAGCTTAGTCCGGCTCTGCCTTCCACCCGGTTTACCTCAGCGTGTGTCACATCAAACGGAGATAAAAAGCCGGCATTCGTAGCCAGTGCCGCATTGATCATATCTCCGGGGTACTGTTTCAAAAGGTGCAGATACGTACGGATAAAATCCCCGGATCTGTAACGTACTACATAGGTATTGGTATGCCGTTTTACCGGATCTGCGAAGCCGGGATCATAGTCCCTGTAAGCTTCATCCAGAATAAAATCATTGATCAGTGCCTTGTCTGTATCATCCATGGTCCCGTCGTCTGATGCAAGAACTCCGATGCCCCCATGATAAACCATGCAGCGTGCCATCTGCTGAATCGGCATACTCAGCATCTCCCTGCGGTCTCCCTGCTCGGCATGCGTTGCGGAGAACACCGCAGACAGCACAAAAAGCCCCACGCAGAAAGCTGACAGACTTACCGCCAGTAATCTCCCCCAGAGCTTCCTTGCCTTTCTTCCAAAGCAGACTGTCAGAACCTGAAATACCAGCAGTACGAGCATCGCATACTTTCCGTTGTTGCGGAACAGGATCATCCCCACCGTGGCAATACCAAACACAAGATCTCCCGCACCGGGGCGAAGGCTCCTGCGGTCTTCCAGCAAAAGTTCCGTGAAACTCACCAGCTGTAATAGCAAAAAGACACTGAATACCGTATCCTTTGTCATGCTGACACTCATATACCAGTGAAACGGAAAAAACATCCCCAAAAGCAGTATCACCAACTGCCAGACTGTCCCGGCCTTTCTGCGATGCAATACCAGAAGTCCGTATGACATACTCCCTGCCAGCAGCAGCATCTGCACCGCTGTATACAATGCCATTCCGGCATTCACGCTTCCGAAGATACGACTTCCCAGCCACAGCATCCCCTGCAAGAACAGGGTATGTACGATGGGATGATGGTCAAAATAGTAATGATCCATGATCTGCCCGGTCTGTACCGGTGCATCATAGGCACAGATCCCCGGATAATATGCCAGATATACCGGCAGCCAGGCAAGCAGTAACAGCAGCAGGCTGCCCCAGAATACCTGCATTCCGGAGAGGTTCCGGATCCGGTCTGCCGCCTTTCTGAGACCTCTGCGGCGATCCATGATCCGGTAAACCACCCATGTTGCGATCCCGCCCATCAGGCACCCCAGCAATATCGTCCACAGCAGTGTGCTTGCGACATATCCGGCCGTCCACAGAATATTTCCCGCTGTTACCAGATCTTTTTCAGTTTTTGCAAAAAATACAAACAGACATCCCGGAATACATAACAGGATACAGCCCTTGCGTCCGGGAAGAATTTTCGTTTCCTGCATATTACAATCCTTTACGTTCCTGATGTTCTCCATATACACGGTTCAGACGATATTCAAAATCCTTCCTGTCCTTGGCCGCCATGACCTCCAGCATCATGCCGGAGAAAAACGACTGGATCCCCGCCAGCAAAATGAATCCACTGGCGATCAGTGTCGGGAACCGGGGCACCAGGCCGGTGCTCAGATATTCCACAAATACCGGAACAAACAGGATCACAGCAACCGCAATCAGCAATAATGCCAGCATACCGAAGAAGTGCATGGGTTTGTAGTTTTTATACAGCTGCATCATTTTGCGGATCACGCGGAATCCGTCACTGTAGGTGTTCAGTTTGGACTCACTGCCCTGAGGACGGTCACGGTATTCCACCACCACATTTTCCACCTGCATATTGTAGTTGACCGCATGAATCGTCATCTCGGTCTCGATCTCAAAGCCCTTGGAAAATACCGGGAAGGTCTTCACGAATTCATAGCTGAACGCACGGTAACCTGTCATGATATCTTTAATATTGGCATGGAACAGACTATTGATCCCCGCACGCATCAGACTGTTTCCGAAATTATGGAACGGGCGCTTGTTTTCTGTAAAATAGGTGGATGACAGTCTGTCACCGACCACCATATCCGCCTGATGATGCAGCACCTTGTCCACCATCTCTTCCGCACAGTCCAGCGGATAAGTATCATCTCCGTCGATCATAAGATAACATTCCGCATCGATCTCGCGGAACATACGACGGATCACATTTCCTTTTCCCTGTGCGTATTCGGGGCGGACTACCGCGCCTGCCGCCAGAGCCAGCTCTGCCGTACGGTCAGTGGAATTATTGTCATATACATAGATCACTGCTTCCGGCAGATATTTTTTGACATCCGTTACTACCTTGGTAATTGTTTTCTCTTCATTATAACAGGGGATCAATACTGCAATCTTATCCATTTCTCTTCCTCTTATTTTGTTAATCTCATGCATTGTCATGGCTATTCTCCATGATAAAATATGAAAATCCATATACAGCATCGCGGTACCGGTGAATGCGTACACATAGATATTAATATTGTACCACGCTTATTCCGTTACAGCCACTGTTTTTCGAAAAGAATTTCACCTGTTCGCAGAACGATAAAAACGTGTTATGATAGAAGTGAGCGTTTGTTCTTATATCATAATGCAGTTATTTGTGTGAAAGGCATCACAAAGCAGGCCTTATGCCTGCGGAACGGAGTTTTATGCGCGTACTTTATAAGATTTCCCTGAATACAGTAAAAGTACTGACTCTTTTTCTGTCGGTCCTGCTGTTTGCCGGTAGTTTTCTGGTTACCTGCTACGCAGACAATATGGAGACCCAGCAGGTTCTGCTGCGGTTTGATTCCCCGATGTGGAATCTCCTTGAGTTGGTGGGATACGGGCTTGTCTTTACCGGTTGTCTGTATCTGTTTTCTAAAATCGGGAGAAAATTCTGCCGGGGGATGCTTATCTTTACCCTGGGTTTTGTCATGGTCCTGGGTGTCGTGCTGATCATTTTTGGCCGCACTGTACCTGCCGCGGATGCTTTATCCGTATATAATGCCGCAGCGGAATGGATTCTTGGGAACACAGCGGTTATTCATCCCACTGCTTCTTATTTGTCCTATTATCCACAGCAGATCGGGCTGATGGCTTTTCTGGAGGTACTGCTTCGTGTCTGGAATCTCACAGGGCTGCCTTTACCGGCCTGGCATTTTATCAAGTTTGTCTATGTTTGCCTGCTGTGCGTGGCGGTACTGTTCCAGTATCTGTCGTTGAAATATCTGTGGCCGGAACATTATGAGCAGATCTCCTGCTGCTATCTTGTCATGGTCTGCTGTAACCTGCCCATGATCATGTACAGTTCTTTTGTCTATGGAGAGATTCCTTCTTATGCAGCGTTGTCTGTGGGATTATATCTGTTGCTGAAGCTGCTCACAGGATTCCAGGCTCCTCATTCTGTGAACGCTTCTAATACCGGTACTGTTTTAACTGCCATCGGCAGTATCCTGTTCCTTACCGTGAGCGTGATGCTGCGTAAAAACTCTCTGATTCCGATCATTGCTGTTGTGTTGGTATTGGTTTTTGAAGCGATGCGTTCGGGTCGCAGTGTCCGGATACGTCTCGGATTGTTTACCATGGCGGTGTGTCTCGCTATTACCTCTGCAGGCATCCTGCCGCTGGTACAGAAATGTTATGAGAAAAAAGCCGGCAGCACTTTAAGCTCCGGTGTCACCGCCATGTCCTATTTCGCCATGGGTATGCAGGAGGCTTCCCGCGGCTGCGGCTGGTACAACGGGTTCAACATCGATACCTATGATGCTGCGGGAATGGATTCCGCTCTTGCGGATGAGATCAGTCGTCAGGCAATTTCGGAACGGCTTTCGTATTTCCAGGAGCATCCCGGTTACGCATTGCACTTTTATCTGCAAAAGCATTTATCCCAATGGGCCGACGGCACTTATGCCAGCCGGCAGGCAACGCTTGCTACTTATGGCGGAAGGAGTGATTTTTTCCGGGAGGTGTATGAAGGTACCCTGAGCAGGGTCTACATTGAATGGGGAAATGCATGGCAGAATGTGCTGTATCTGGGATGTCTGCTGTTTTGTATTGGCGGTTGGCGTGATCGCAAAAAATCCTCTGCGGGCAGCAGTCTCTATGTCTATGTCGGTCTGATTGCAGTACTTGGAGGCTTCCTGTTCCATACTGTCTGGGAAGCGAATTCACGGTATATCTTTTCCTACAGCCTGTTGATGATGCCGTACTGTGCCGCCGGAGTCAATGCGGGAATCTGTAAGATACGCACTGCGATACCGCGGTTACACCGTAAATAAAAAGTTAGTTAATAATACATGGCCCCCTTCAGGAATCCGTAAAAATAGTACAGTCCGCATATCAGGTGCCACAGATATGCCAGCCACTGTATACCGATTACCACACGGATCCTGCAACATTTGCTGCGTGTTTCCGGGTTTGATCCTGCCTGTAATTCCGCTGTTTTCTCACAGGCACGCGCCGTGGCACGCAGCAATACCAGCAGCGCTCCCACAAACGCAAAAAAGATACCGTACATATATCCCCAGGAAAAATTGAAATCCATCTCACGGAAACCTTTTTCGTACAGGCAGAATGCCATAAGGAAGCTCATGACATATACCTGCCAGGAAAAACGATAGATACTGTCTCTGCGCAGTTCTTTATAGTTCAGCAAAAGCACCAGGATCGGAAAGCCTGCTGCCAGACCGATTGCCAGTGGAATATTGCTGCAATACTGCATCCACACATGACCGAAGGTGAATCCAATACCGCCTTCCTGTCCTTCCTGCGGGACGAACACTCCGCGGAACTGGTAAAGCAGATCCACAAACGTGGGAATAAAACATATCCCCAGCCGGATCGTCGGCAGGAAATTCCGAAACTTACTGCGGAACATTCTCCACAGCATCAAGATCCCCGCTGCGCCCACCAGCACAATGGTAAAACTGGGCTTCGCCATTGTAGCCAGCAGCAGATAAACGGAAAACAAAAGATAATCCCTGCCATGCTCTTTCCATGCATTCTCCTGTTCATACAGAGGCAGAAGCTCTCCATAC
>JBNMHS010000016.1:0-44174 GCA_050872885.1 Acetatifactor sp. | reverse complement strand
ATGTCATTGCTTGTATATTTCCGTGTGGCTTCGGCTATATTGGGATTGTAGATAATAGTATTGGCAAGATAATGTTGATTTACAACAAGCCGTAATATCTGTGAGGAAAATCACAAATATTACGGCTTGTTTTCTGTATGATGTTGATAAAATTTTGACAGGATGTTTTTTTTTCAGTACTTTGTAACAAGCCCTTTGCAAGTGCGGAAAATTTTGCTAGAATCAAGATAAATAACAAATGTAACCGCTTTCGCAATTTATTTTCTTAAGGAAACATTTCGGGAACAGCAAAAGCAACGGAGGAAAAGATCATGAGATATTTTTTTGAATCTAAAGTAGAAAAAAAGGATGCGGGATATACTATCCAGATTCCTTTCAATGTATGGGAAGTATGTAAGCAGAGAGAAGTCATCAAGGGAGATGTTGTACTGGATAACAACATTATCGAGTGTGAGCTTCATCCCAAGGAAAAGGGTAACTACGAGATCGTTATTACCGATGAGGATGCAGTAAAGGTAGAGCTCGGTGTAGCTCATAAGATTCTGCTGCATGTCAACGGTTCCCTGATCCGTATGGACCAGAACAGCCCTTACAGCTTCGAGAATCCGATCCGTAAAATCGACAGCATGAACGTGATCATCCAGCCGGAAGACGGTCTGTGCGGTCAGGCATGTGTAGCAATGCTGGCAGGTGTCACCATCGCAGAAGTAATCAGCGTTATGGACTGCAGAGAGTGGCAGGCTACCATGGGACGTGTAATCTCCGCACTGAACTACTACGGTATCGATCATACCGACATCATCGTATATACCGAGGGCAAGCCCGCTGTATTGCCGAAATGCTGTATCATGATGGAGAAGATGGGACGTTTCTGCCACTATCTGGTACATTTCGACGGCAAGTTCTATGATTCCAACCTTGGTGTGCTGGAAGAGTACGACATGAGCAAGCTTCTGGGATACCTGGAGATCAAGTGCTGATCGGATACAGATTTCGTTTTGCGTGATTCCATCATCCCAATCTATTCATATGGAAGTTCAAAACTGTAGGTTACATCTATGTGCCTACAGTTTTTTTGAGACCTAAAAAAACTTAATAGGGTTGCATGTTAACACGGTAAAGTGTAAAATAGAAAAGTGTGATTTTTGTAACGATTCTGAACAGTCACTAATTTTCTATTACAAAGGATGGGGAGAAAAATGAATCAGAAAAAGAAGATTGAAAATTATCAGCAGATCGCCATGGGTACCGGACTGCGTTATGATGAAGTGGGTGACCTGTTTCACGGGGAAAGGGATGGATTTGACTTTATCGTTTATGCACCCGATGCAAGATATCCGTATATGATGGTATTACATACGGCGGCAAAAAGCGCTGACGGGTCGACATTTGACAAGCAGGCAGTGAAAGGGTTTCAGAAAAGCGGCAAGAAGATCGCAAGTTTTGTCCAGAAGAATCTGGATATCAGAGTCTCTCTGAAGGCACAGTCCAATGCGGAAAAATGCAAGGATGCATTGAACGAAGCACTTGCAGCTACGACGACATTCCTGCGTACGAACAGTTACAGCCCCTGCTGTGATCTGTGCGGTCAGAACGTAGAGACCGAAGCCTTCAGAATGGGTGGGGAATATTATCATTTATGTCCGGACTGCGAGACGAAGATGCGCAGTGACATCGCAATGAAGGCACAGCAGACGGCACAGAAGAAAGAGAACATCGTAGGAGGTATTGTAGGTGCTCTGTTAGGATTCCTGTTGGGAATGCTCAGTGTTCTGATCTTAAGCCAACTGGGATATGTAGCAGCATTATCCGGTGTTATTATGGCGGTGTGTGTTTTGAAGGGATATGAGATGCTGGGCGGAAAACTGACCAAAAAGGCAGTGGTCATCAGCGCTGTGATCATGATCCTTATGACGTATTTTGCAGACCGTGTGGACTGGGCGATTATTTTGTTCAACCGGGGCGGCGGTGCGGAAGCAGGTTATAGTCTGTTCGAGTGTTATCGTCTGATCCCTGTGGCACTTTCCGCAGAAATTATTGATATGGGAAGTTACATAGGCAATCTGGTTCTGCAGTATCTGTTCGTGGCACTCGGAGCGATACCTACCGTTATCGGAAAAATGAAAGAGAAAAAAGAAGAAGGCATCATTACAAGACTAAATTAATCTCTTTGTTTTAGAAACAATATGTGGTAAAATAGTACCAGAAATACCGGACAGAAGAGTTTAACTGCCGGAAAACAGAAGTGTATGGATTGGGGAGAACAGAATATGAGAAAGTGGAAAGCATTATTGCTGTCGTTGGCTATTCTCATAAGCGCGGGAGCTATGGGAACAGCTACCTTGCAGGCAGAGGCTGCCGGATTAAATCAATCAAAAAGGGTACTTTTTATCAGCTCGTATTCCTATGGATGGGATACGGTGCAGACGCAGATCGAGGGCATAAAGGCCGGCGTGGATGAAAATACCACGATTGACTATGAATTCATGGATACGAAGCGTTTCCGGACGGAAGAATCGATCCGGATGTTCCATGATATGCTGAAATATCATCTGGAGAATACGGATCCTTATGATGTTGTGATCACGGGAGACGATGCTGCGCTTCAATTTGCCATGGAGTATAAGGGAGAATTATTTGATGATATTCCCATTGTCTTTGAAGGCGTCAATGATGAAGCCTATGCTTTGAAAGCGGCGGAGGATCCTCTCGTAACGGGAATACTGGAAAAGCTCTCCGTAGAGAAAAACATAGATCTGGCACTGAAGCTGAACCCCACGGCGGAAAAAGTAGTGGCAATTCTCGACGACTCAGTGACTCCGGAAGCAGAGAGAAAGAATTTCTACAGCGCGGCAGAGAACTATCCGAATCTGGAATTTTCCGAGATCAATGCTTCACAGCTTACCACAGCCAGACTCCAGCAGGCAATCAGCAGAGTGGATGATAAGACCATATTGATCTACATCGTGATGTCGACGGACGGCAGCGGCAAACAGTATACCAGCTCGCAGGCGGTACGCATGATCGTAAACTATGCAAAGGTGCCGGTATACCGCATGGTAGAGGCAGGGATCGGCGACGGACTGCTGGGCGGTAATGTGGTCTCCATGCATAAATCGGGAGAGATCGCAGCGCAGATCGCCATGGACATTACGAACGGAACGGACAGCAGCAAGATCAATGTCGTACAAGACAGCCCGAATATCTATTGCATCGATGAGCAGGTGATGAAAAAGTTCGGCATGGAAGCAGGGCAGTTCCCGGAAGATACAGAGTTTGTGAACCATGAGGACGGCTTTTTCACAAGGAACAGAGAGGCAGTCATACCGGGACTGATATTGATCGCGGCACTGGTCGTTATCGTTATGTGGGTGTGCTTTGATAATTACCGCAGAAGGAAACTGCTGCAGGAGTTAGAGACCGCCAGATCCATTATGGAATCGGCATCCCAGCATGATTTCCTCACAGGTCTGCCGAACCGCAGTAAGTTCATGAAGGATCTGGAACGGCTGATCGATGCCAAGGTGCCCTGCACCGTCATGATGCTGGATATTGATAATTTCAAGAAGATCAACGATACTTACGGACATACTGCCGGAGACGAAGCACTGCAGCAGGTCGCAAACAGACTGAAGGATATGCAGTCGCAGATACTGACTTCTTACCGGTTCGCCGGAGACGAATTCATTCTGATCCTGCGCAGCAGCCAGAATATGCTGGTGGAGAAGACCGCGTACCAGTGCAGACAGGTATTCACGAAGGATGTGGTACTCTGCGGAGCGAAACGCAAGATCGGCGGAAGTATCGGTATCGCAAGCTATCCGAAGGATACGGATAATCTGGAACAGCTGATCGTATGTGCGGATGACGCCATGTATCAGGTGAAGAAGAATGGCAAGAATGATTTCGCATATTACAAGAAGCCGGAAGAAGAGAAAACGGAATAAAGAGAAAGAGAAAAAGTAAAACGGGAGGCAGGAACTACTGATATCATAACAGTAGCTTCTGCCTGCTTGCAGACTAAAGGAATCGAGGTAGAAGGATGAAAGTATTATTGGTAAACGGAAGCGGACATGCAAAGGGCTGCACCTATACGGCACTGGAGGAAGTGGCAGGTGCTCTTGAGAAAAACGGGATCGAGACAGAGATCATCCAGGTAGGTGCACAGCCTATCGCCGGTTGTATCGGCTGTAACGCCTGCATCAAGACCGGAAAATGTTTCCGGGATGACGGAGTGAATGAATTCGTGGAAAAAGCGAAGACGGCAGACGGCTTTGTATTCGGTTCTCCGGTACATTACGCATCAGCGTCCGGCATGATCACTTCTTTCCTGGACCGTGCTTTTTACGGCAGGGGTGCGATCTTCCAGGGGAAACCCGGTGCCTGCATCGTAAGCTGCAGACGCGGCGGCGCTTCCGCAGCTTTTGATCAGCTGAATAAATACTTTACCATCAATTGCATGCCGGTCGTATCCAGCCAGTACTGGAACCAGGTACACGGCAACACGCCGGAAGAAGTAAGGCAGGATCTGGAAGGCATGCAGACCATGCGTACTCTGGGCAACAATATGGCATGGCTGTTAAAATGTATCGAGGCGGGAAAGGCATCCGGTGTGAATTTCCCGGAGAGAGAGCCGCTGCAGAGGACAAATTTTATTCGATAAGGAGATAGTACAGATTATGGCAGAATGGCAGGGACTTGGCAGATATCCTGAGGACGCGTTAAGCAGTGACTGCCCCGCAGAAGGAGAACTTTTGGCATATGTGGACGGCAGTTACCAGGATGCCCTGAAAAAATACGGCTTCGGATGTGTGTTTATCCTGTCGGACGGCCGGATCTATACCGAATACGGCAACGGTAACAACCCGGATTCCCTGAAACAGCGGAATGTCTCCGGAGAGATGCTGGGAGCCATGTATGCGGTGCGCTTTGCACTGAACAGCGGGTTTGGTTCCATTGAGATCCGATATGATTACGAAGGCATTGAAAAATGGGTCACGGGAGCCTGGAAGAGCAAAAATGAACTGACACAGAAATATGCGCAGACCATGCGTGTCTGGGGACAGAGGATCAGAATCCGTTTTACCAAAGTACCTGCCCATTCCAAGGTCAAATATAACGAACTGGCAGATCAGACTGCCAAGCTTGGGGTAGAAAACGGCAACGGAATTCCAAAAGTAAAAAGCCTCAGTGATTTCGAGGCAGCGGAAGCAGAATGACAATATCTGTATGGGTTCCGGAAGGAGAAGCGTGTGGTACGATTAAATAAATATCTGGCTCAGTGCGGTGTGTGCTCAAGACGGGATGCCGACAAACTGATCGAACAGGGAAAAGTACTGGTGAACGGTCAGGTCGCCGGAATGGGACAGCAGATCGAGGAAACCGACACGGTGCAGGTAGGTAAAAAAATTTTACAGGGAAAACAAGCCTGCAAGGTGCTGGCGTTCTATAAGCCGGTAGGTGTGACCTGCACGGAGAGAGATCCTCATGCAGAGAAAAAAATCATGGATATGATCCGGTATCCGGAGCGGCTGACGTATGCCGGACGGCTGGATAAGGATTCCGAAGGACTGATCCTTCTGACCAATGACGGCAATCTCATCAATGCCATGATGCGGGGTGCTAACCGCCATGAAAAAGAATATATTGTCAGGACGGATAAAGAAATAACGCCTGATTTTTTAGAAAAAATGCAAAAAGGTATCTATCTGAAAGATTTGGATATAACTACCAGAAAATGTGAGGCAGAGCAGATCGGCAAGTTTACGTTCCGTATCATTTTGACTCAGGGAGTCAACAGACAGATACGACGTATGTGCGAAGCATGCGGCATGAAGGTAAAAACGCTGAAAAGAATCCGGGTCATGAATGTTCTGCTGGGAGATCTGAAGCCGGGAAAGTGGCGTGAAGTAACCGGTGAAGAGCTGGAACAGCTTCAAAAAGATACCGGAATGTTAAAACGCGATTGAATATCGGAGGATAAAAGACATGCAGTCATCTAAAATAGACCGGATCAAAGAACTGGTAGAACAACTGAATGCAGCATCGGAGAGCTATTATGCCAAAGACCGGGAGATCATGAGCAATTACGAATACGACAAGCTCTATGACGAACTGGTGGAACTGGAAAAAGAGACGGGTGTTACGCTGGCGAACAGTCCCACGGTAAATGTGGGCTACGAAGCTGTGGATGAGCTCCCCAAAGAGCGTCATGAGAGTCCGATGCTGTCTCTGGGAAAGACGAAAAGCCGTGAAGAATTGCGTGACTGGCTGCAAGGCAATCCTGCAATTCTCAGCTGGAAACTGGATGGATTGACGATCGTACTGACCTATCGTGAAGGAAAACTTGCAAAAGCGGTAACCAGGGGAAATGGTGAGATCGGAGAGGTAATTACCAATAACGCCCGTACTTTTAAGAACCTTCCTCTGAATATTTCCTATACCGGAGAGCTGATCCTGCGAGGGGAAGCGGTGATCACCTACAGTGATTTCGAGAAGATCAACGGTGAGATCGCAGATGCAGAGGCTAAGTATAAGAATCCCCGGAATCTGTGCAGCGGTTCCGTCCGTCAGCTGAACAATGAGATCACGGCGAAACGTAATGTCAGATTCTATGCTTTTACACTGGTGAAGGCAGATGATGTGGATTTTCATGATTCCAAGGAGGCACAGTTTGCCTTTTTGCAGGAACAGGGATTTGCCGTTGTGGAGCATGTGGCGGTGACGGAAGAAAATATTTTGTCTGCCATCGAGGACTTTGAGCATAGAATCGAACATTATGATATCCCTTCCGATGGACTGGTACTTACTTATGAAAGCATCAGCTACGGACAGTCGCTGGGCAGGACGGCGAAATTCCCCAGAGATTCCATTGCGTTTAAATGGGCGGACGAGCTGCGGGAAACCACACTGAAAGAGATTGAATGGAGTGCCAGCCGTACCGGACTGATCAATCCGGTAGCTATCTTCGAACCGGTAGAACTGGAAGGTACTACGGTCAGCAGGGCATCTGTGCATAATATCAGTATCATGCGTTCCCTGCGGCTGGGAATCGGAGATCGTATTACGGTCTATAAGGCGAATATGATCATCCCGCAGATCGCCGAGAACCTGACCGGCAGCGATAACGTGGAGATCCCGAAGATATGCCCCGTCTGTGGGAAACCGACTGAGATCCGTCAGATCAATGAAGTACAGACGCTATACTGTGTCAATGAAAAATGTCCGGCGAAAGAGATCAAATCCTACACTTTATTTGTCAGCAGAGATGCCCTGAATATCGACGGCCTCTCCGAGGCGACGCTGGAGAAGCTGATCGACCAGGGATTTATCCATGAATACGCGGATCTGTTCCGCCTGGATCGTTACAAGGATGTCATTACCGGAATGGAAGGCTTCGGAGAAAAGTCTTATCAGAACATGATGGACAGCATTGAAAACGCAAGACATACCACACTGCCCAGACTGATCTACGGACTGGGCATCGCAGGTATCGGTGTGGCAAATGCCAAGATGCTCTGCCGGTATTTTGATTATGACCTGGAGCGGATGCAGAAAGCGGATGTGGAGACATTGAGCGCCATATCCGGCGTGGGAGAAGTACTGGCTACGGCGTTTGCGGACTATATGAGGGATGCTGAGAATCTGGAGAAGATAGAACATCTGAAAGAATTCCTGACGATCGAGATCCCGCAGATCGATGAAAATGCCCAGACACTTGCCGGACTGTCCTTTGTCGTGACCGGCAGTCTGAACCATTTCGCCAGCCGCAATGACCTGAAAGAAATCATTGAAGAGAAAGGCGGTAAGGTGACCGGAAGCGTGACCGGCAAGACCACCTGCCTGATCAATAACGATATTACATCCACCTCTTCCAAGAACAAGAAGGCGAAAGAACTGCAGGTGCCGATCCTGACAGAAGAGCAGTTCCTGGAACAGTACAATGTACCGTATAATGAATAACTTTAGAACCGGAGGAAATAACAATGCCTATTAAGACACAAAATGATCTGCCTGCGAAAGAGATACTGGAAAACGAGAACATATTCGTCATGGATGAGTTCCGCGCCATCCATCAGGATATGCGTCCTCTGCAGGTGCTGATCCTGAATAATATGCCGGTAAAACAGGATACGGAGCTGCAATTATTGCGAGCACTGTCCAATACACCGCTGCAGGTGGATGTGACCTTTATGAATACAAAGACCCATGTGTCCTTAAATACTCCGGCCAGTCATCTGAACAAATTCTATACCACCTTTGATGAGATCAAAGACCGTACCTTCGACGGCATGATCGTCACCGGCGCTCCGGTGGAAGATATTACCTTTGAAGAAGTGGATTACTGGGAGGAGACCTGCCGGATCCTGGACTGGGCAGAGACCCATGTGACGTCCACGTTACATATCTGCTGGGCGGCACAGGCCGGATTCTATCATTACTACGGAATCAACAAAAGGCAGCTGCCGCAAAAGCTGTTCGGTGTCTATGAACACAGAGTTTCGAACCGCAAGGTTCCCCTGGTACGCGGTTTCGACGATATTTTCCTGGCACCCCACAGCAGGCATACCGAGACTCCGGCAGAGGCAATCCATGCCTGCAAGGATCTGACCATTCTTGCGGAATCGGAGAAAGCGGGCGTATTCCTTGCCATTGCCGAGGAAGGCAAGAAAATCTTCGTGGCGGGACATCCGGAGTATGACCGCTATACATTAAATAATGAATATCATCGTGATCTGGATAAAGGATTACCTATTCAGATTCCCTATAACTATTATCCCGGAGATGATCCGGAGCAGAGACCTTTGCTGCAATGGAGATCCCACTGTAACAATCTGTACAGCAACTGGCTGAACTACTATGTATATCAGGCAACGCCTTATGACTTATCGGAAATCCGGTAAGATCTGAAGATACAAAGGGAAAACAGGAGGTTCGTTATGGCGAAGAAAGTATTGATGGTAATTGACACACAGAATGATTTTATCACAGGAGCACTGGGCAACAAAGAATGTCAGGAAACGGTGCCTGCAATCGTGGATGTGATAAAAAACGGCAACTATGACGAAGTTATTTTTACAATGGATACCCATGAAGCAGACTATATGGATACCCGGGAAGGGCAAAAACTGCCGGTTCCCCATTGCATTGAGGGTACCGAGGGCTGGAAGATCCGGACAGAGATCGCAGAAGCTGCCGATGAAACCTTTACAAAGGAACAGCAGACGATCATCAAAAAGCCGACCTTCGGAGCGATTTCCCTGATCCCTAAGTATCAGCAGCTGTGGAAAGATGCACAGGGAGACCTGGAACTGGATTTCGTGGGTTTCTGCACCGGGATCTGCGTACTCAGCAATGTCTCAATCGCAAAGGCGACCCTGACGGAAGCAAAGGTCTGCGTCATCGAAAATGCCTGTGCCTGCGTGACACCCGAGACGCATAAAACAGCGATCGAAGCGATGAAACTGATCCAGGTAGAAATAATATAAACGGATCTGCGGTTATCGTGCATAAATTATGATATTAAGCTGCGAAAAGTAGAAAAATAGAGCTGTTTTATTTCGCGGTTCTATGATATGATGAATCCACGTCATGAAGCAATGCAGATCTTTTGAAGATAGGAATTTGTAAGCTTTAGGCGCATACTATTAACATACAAAGGCGAAAAGAGAGGGAGCACGTATGGAAATTAATATTGGAATTATCGTGATCGTAGTACTGGTGATCGCCGTTCTGGCGATTCTGGCATCCGGTTATGTGAAGGCATCACCGAACAAAGCCTACATCATCTCCGGTATCAAGAGAGAGCCCAAGGTCCTGATCGGCCGGGCGGGTATCAAGATTCCTTTTCTGGAGAAAAAGGATGAACTGATCCTGAAGCAGATCAGTATCGACATCAAGACCAACGGTTACATTCCCACCAAGGATTTCATCGGTGTGGACATTGATGCCGTAGCGAAGGTCAGAGTCCTGACCCAGAGGGATGTCACCGTGAATGCCAAAGGGGAAGTAGTGGCAGGCGCAGATCCCAACAAGAGAATCACCACAGAGATGGCAAATGCAGCCATGAAGAACTTCTTAAATATGAACGAAGATCAGATCCGCGATGCCCTGACCGATTCCTTACAGGGTAATATGCGTGAGATCATCGGTACCCAGTGCCTGAAGGAACTGTGTAATGACCGTAAGACCTTCGGTGATGAAGTACAGGCGAAGGCACAGAAGGATATGAATGCCCTGGGTATCTGGATCGAGTCCTGTAATATCCAGAAGATCGAGGATGAGAACAATCTGATCACTGCTTTGGGACAGGATAACATGTCCCAGATCCAGAAGGACGCTTCCGTAGCAAAAGCACAGGCGGACAGAGACGTAGCTATCGCCAGAGCACAGGCACAGAAGGATGCCAACGACGCACAGGTCATCGCTGAGACCGAGATTGCCCAGAAGCAGACCGAACTGGCCATCAAGAAAGCGGAACTGAAGAAAGAGTCCGATATCAAGAAGGCAGAAGCTGACGCAGCATATAAGATTCAGGAAGAGGAACAGCGTAAGACCGTGGAGATCACCACAGCGAACGCAAACCTGGCCCGTCAGGAGAAGGAACTGGAATTAAAGGAAAGAGAAGTCTCCATCAAGGAGAAAGCTCTGGAAGCGGAAGTCAAGAAGACCGCAGAAGCAAATAAATACGCAGCACAGCAGAAGGCAGATGCCGAGCAGTACGAGAGACAGAAGAGAGCGGAAGCCGAACTCTTCGAGATCCAGAGGCAGGCAGAAGCGGAAAAAGCAAAATCCGAGGCTGAGAGATTCGCCAAGGAGCAGGCAGCGGAGGCGGTCAAAGCCGCAGGCCTCGCAGAAGCAGCCGCTGTAGCAGCCAAAGGTAAAGCGGAAGCGGAAGCCATTCAGGCAAAAGCAGAGGCAGAAGCAGCCGGTATCCTGAAGAAAGCGGAAGCTATGAAACAGTACGGCGATGCTGCAAGACAGCAGATGGAACTGGATACTTTGAAAGTCTACTTCGAACAGCTGCCTAAGATCGCAGAGGCTGTTGCCAAGGGCTACATGAACGTCGAGTCTATCAAGATGTTCGGCGGTGATTCCAGCAGACTTGCAGGCGATATCATGACTACCGTGACCCAGGTGACCGATGGCATCAAGGAATCCACCGGACTGGACATCAACGAGATGCTGGCGAAGGGATTTGCCAAGAAGACCGAAGATACCGACGGCAGTGCAAAGCCTGCCGCAGGTGCAGATTACCATGAAGTAAAGCCGGAATAAGACTTGATATAAGTTTTGAATTGTCATAAACTAAGGGTACAGAGAGGAAGAAAATCTCTGTACCCTTAGTTTTTTGCGAAAGGAAAATAAAAACATGGCAACAGCAGATCCGAAAGCAACCAAAGAAGCAAAAGAATTATTACAATATTTACATACCGTAGCGGGAAAACAGATCATCACCGGTCAGCATACACAGACCATCCCCTGCGAGGAAATTGAATACATCCGCGAGAACACCGGAAAAGAGCCGAAACTGCGCGGTTTCGAACTGCTGGCATATTCTCCGAATATCAACTATGAAGATGCTTCCCCGGAATGCCTGAAGGAAGTAGAAGAGAATAAAGGTACCGTAGAGACTGCCCTGCAGTGGGCAAGGGCGAACCGCCCGGACACTAAAAACGGGACAGGGTATGAAGTGGGAGGCATCCTTACCTTCAGCTTCCACTGGTTTTCTCCCATAGGAGGCAGAGACAAAAGCTTCTATGCGGAACACACAGACTTCGACGCGACAAAAGTATTACAGGAAGGCACCCCGGAGCGCGCAGCGTTCTATCGTGACATGGATGTGATCGCAGACATTCTGCAGCGTTTCCAAGATGAGAACATCCCTATCCTCTGGCGCCCGTTCCATGAATCCTACGGCACCTGGTTCTGGTGGGGCGCAAAGGGCGCGGAAGTCGCAAGAGACTTGTACCGCCTGATGTTTGACTACTATACCGGAGAAAAGAATCTGCACAACCTGCTCTGGGTATGGAACTGCGATATAGAGGAAGCGTATCCCGGAGACAATTACACGGACGTGATATCCATGGATGTCTACCTGCCGGAGTACAAGGCCACGGATTACGCCGACACCTACGAAAAACTCGTGCAGGCGACCTCCCACGAAAAAGTAGCCGCCCTGGCAGAAATCGGCTACCTCCCCGACATCGATCTCCTGCAAAAGAGCAGAATCCCCTGGGCATACTACATGACCTGGTCAAAGGAATTCTGCATCGGCGAACAATACAACAGCGTGGAAAACCTGAAGAAAATGTATGACAGTGAATATGCGGTGACGTTATAATACATAAAAAAGTTAAAATAAAAAAGGAAGGTTCTCTTGCCGTAGCAAAAGACACCTTCTTTTTATGACTGATTTTTCCGTTGTCCGCCAACTGATCGGCACCCGAAGTCCGATAAGCACTCTGGGTTTTCCGTTGCCAGTCAACTGTCCGGCACCCGAAGTCCGGAAAGAATTTCGGATTTTATGTGTCAGTCCACACGATAAGCATATAGCCTATCTAGTGATTACAGTATACATGAGAAAGGTGATTTACGCAACAAGCTTATAAAAATTATAGAAATTGCAACAAGGAGGGTAGAATTAATTTTTAAAATTTTCAAATAAGCTTTGGATTTGAAAGCGTGTTGAAAAAAATGGAGTTAGATGATATGCTTGTTTTGTTGGAAAGCGTAAACTCTCAGTGTTTTACGCTGATAGTTTTTATTGATGTAACTTAGGGGGAATAATGCCGGTAACTAAGGAATTTAAAACAATAGACGAGCAGATTTCAGGACTTCTTGGAAGAGGGCTGAAATTTAAAAACAAAGAAAAAGCCGCCAAGGTTTTAAGTCAATATAATTACTTTGATGTAATTAATGGTTTTGAATCTATACTTTTGAAAAAGAGCGTCCCTAATAAAGAATATGAGAATGTGTATTTTGAAGATTTTAGGGATTTGTTTTTCTTTGATATGAAATTAAAAAAATATACATTATTTAAAATATTTGATGTGGAAGCAAGACTTCGAACATCGATATCGTATAATTTTGCAGCTACATATTGCCGAACTCAGTCAGATACTTTAAACTATTTGAATCCAGTATATTACAGTGCACCGCCGGTAACGGATAAGAATATGACAAATCGATTTAAATCATTTGATTTGTTTAGAACTACTCAGTATTGGCCGAATGGAAATGTAAAAAGCAGATCCTTTATTGATGATTTAAAACGAGATAAGGATTACGCAAATCAATATACGGATCCTCCATTTTGGGTAGCAATTAAAGCATTGCCCTTAGGTAGTTTGTATTATACTTTTGTCTTTTTAGATAATGTTGTAAAAGAAAAGGTGTTAAAAGATTTTGGCCTTACACTAAAGGATGCAATGGCATTTGAACAGGCACTGTTTATATTGAAAGAAATGAGAAATCAGTGTGCACATCTTGAACTGATTACTCGATTCAAACTGAAAGGCCGAAACGGCGCATTAAATAATTTTAATGATATTAGAACAATGGTTGCATTAGGGCGAGGGGATTTGTCATACTTAGATGTGTTAAAAATACTTAATGCGTTAGGAACAATATTTGACATAAAGATGCAGATAGTTAATTTTTATTTTACTATGCTTTTTAAAGGAAGAAAGTTCATTGCAGACAAGGCTTTATCAAAGATGGGGCGAAAGAAATTATCTGTTTGGATGAAACTATAAAAATTAAAAAATTCTACAGACATTATTGCATTTTTAAGTGAAAAGAGTATAATAATAGTACGGTAAAGCTAACGCTTAGAGTTAGTGGCCATGCATTTGGCGTAAAAGCATCTACAGAAATGTAGGTGCTTTTATTTTATGATAAAATGGATGACTTGAAAAATTGCAACAAAAGCATGAAAAATATTTTACATACACTCAAAATATGCTATAATATCTCCATATTGAGACAAAATATTTGTAAGTTGTATCCAAAAAACGGTACAATTAGACAGATATTTCCAAAATGTAGCATAATCAACAGGTGAGTAGGATGGAATTAGGCAGAAAAAAAGTTCGTTTGGGCGAATTGTTAGTAAATAGCGGTGTGATCACCGGGGAGCAGTTACAGCAGGCACTGGATAATCCGAATCGGCAGGGCAAGAAGCTGGGAGAATTCCTCGTAGATGAAGGCATCGTATCGGAGGATGATCTGGCACGTGCGCTGAGCAGACAGCTGGATCTGGATATGATCGACCTGCAGAGTACCAACGTGGACAAAGAAGTACTGGAACTGGTACCTGTCAATGTCCTGAAGAAGAACAAGATATTCCCCTTTGCATTTAAAGAGAATAACTTCAACGTCCTGCTGGTAGCCATGGCGGATCCTCTGGACTACAACGCCATCGATGATATCAACATCATCACCAACTACCAGGTAGAACCGGTCGTAGCCACCACCCGCAGCATCATGCTCGCTATCGATAAATACTTCGGACAGGAAGAAGTGACCGAGGCGCTGGCTGCCTACGCCAAAGAAAAGAAACTGGACGTGGTGGAAGATATCGCCACGGAGGAAAATATCAACAGCTCCCCTATCGTAATGCTGGTAAAGGACATGATCGAAAAGGCAGTCCGCCAGCGTGCATCCGATATCCATATCGAACCTATGGAAAATATCATCCGTGTCCGTTACCGTATCGACGGTGCCCTCTATGAGAGAGCGAGATACGGCGTCAACGTCCTGTCCGCCATCATCGCCCGTATCAAGATCATCGGCGGCATGGACATCTCCGAGAAGAGAAAACCGCAGGACGGACGTATCACACAGGTGGTAGACCGTGTCGAATATGATATCCGTGTATCCATCCTGCCTACCGTCTACGGAGAGAAAGTCGTAATGCGTCTTGCCGCGAAGAGTGCACTGAACCGCGACAAGAGCCAGCTGGGACTGAAACCTTACGAATTAGAGCAGTTTGATTATATTCTGAAGAATCCCCACGGTATCCTGCTGGTAACCGGACCTACCGGAAGCGGTAAGTCCACCACCCTGTATACCGCACTGAGCGAGTTGAACAAAGAGGATGTAAACATCATCACCGTAGAAGATCCTGTCGAGGCGAACATCGACGGCATCAACCAGGTACAGGTCAACCCCAAAGCAGACCTGACCTTCGCTACGGCACTGCGTTCCATCCTGCGACAGGACCCGGATATCATCATGATCGGTGAGATCCGTGACCAGGAGACTGCAAGCATTGCCGTACAGGCATCCATCACCGGCCACCTGGTAGTAAGTACCCTACATACCAACTCCTCCGCCAGTACCATTACCCGTCTGGAGGACATGGGCATCGAATCCTACCTGATCGCAGATTCCGTCATCGGCGTTATCGCCCAGCGACTGGTCCGCAGACTCTGCCCCTTCTGTAAGAAGCCGAAGCAGGCTACCGAGGAAGAAAAAGAGTTCATGGGGCTGAATGCAGAGGAAAATGTAACAATCTACGAGCCCTGCGGATGCAGCAAATGCGATAATACCGGTTTCAAGGGACGAATCGGTGTCTACGAGATCATGCAGATCACCCCGAAGCTGAAAAATATCATCAGCAAGCGGGAAGGTGCCGATGTATTAAAGGAAGAAGCACTAAAAGAAGGCATGCATACCCTTCGTATGAGTGCGACGGACTATGTTCTGGACGGCACCACATCCTTCTCGGAAATGGTAAAGGTTTCCTTTGATGTATAATGTTTAGAAAAAATTTAGAAATATGTAAAAATATGAACCATTTTTGAACCTGCCCCCGTCTTATAGAGTGGGGAGTAAGTTAAAGATAAAGGCGTATTGGAGGAAGGCACATGGCAACCTATGGCTACAGAGCCATCACGAAGGCTGGAAAAGAAGTAAAAGGAAGCGTAGAAGCGGATAACAAAGATCTCGCAATGGCAGAACTGAGAAGGCAGGAACTGACCGTTATAGATCTGGGGGAACAGAGCTTCCTGACAAAAGACATCGATATCCAGATCGGTGGATGGCCGAAAGCCAGAGACTTAAGTGTCATGTGCCGCCAGTTCGTCAGTATGACCAAAGCGGGCGTAAGTATCCTCGACTCCCTGAAAATGCTCTGTGAGCAGACCGAGAACAAGAGATTACAGGATGCACTGAAAGAAGTCCGTATTAGCGTGGAAAAAGGTGAGACCTTGGCGGATTCCATGGCGGAACACCCGAAGGTATTCCCTGCAATCATGGTGAACATGGTGGCAGCAGGCGAAGCATCCGGTAGCTTGGAAACAGCGCTGGATCGTGTGGCTACGCAGTTGGAAAAATCGCATAAAACACAGGCAATGGTGAAAAAGGCGATGATATATCCGATTGCAGTGTGTGTGGTAGCAGTTATAGTTACGGTTGTAATGTTAGTTAAAGTAATTCCGTCTTATGAAGACATGTTCACCCAGTTAGATACGGAATTACCTTGGATTACACAATTTTATGTAAATCTAAGTCATGGAATAATAAGTTATTGGTTTATAATAGTTCCTGTTATCATTGCGATTGTGATTGCAATTAGATATTTTGCAAAAACTGATCCGGGAAAACATTTCTTTGGGAAAATAGCATTAAAATTACCTTTGGTGAAAACATTGACTATAAAATCGGCTTCTTCTATGATGGCTCGTACTTTAAGCACTTTGATGGGAGCTGGGGTACCATTGATAGAGGCAGTAGAAATTGTTTCAAATGTTATGGGGAATGTTTATTTTAAAGAGGCTTTGGAAGACGCAAAGGAAGAAATTACCATTGGTATGCCGTTGTCCAGACCTTTACAGGAGAGTGGATTATTTCCACCTATGGTATATCAGATGATCCGAATCGGTGAAGAATCCGGTAATACCGAGGCAATGTTAGATAAATTAGCTGATTACTATGATGAAGAAGTGGAAATGGAAGTACAGTCTTTGATGGCAGCAATGGAACCTATTATTATCATAGTACTTGCTGTTGTTGTAGGTGGACTGATTGCTGCATGTATGATGCCTATGATGTCCATGTACGAGGCGTTAGACAATATGTAAAACAGGATTATCCGTCCTGTGTAGGGACAGGACGATAATTAATAAATGGGGCGGAAAACTTACTACCCTGAATTCAAAAAACACATAAAAAGGAGAATGTTATTATGAACAAGAAACAGAAGAGCTTAACAAACAAAGGTTTCTCCCTGGTAGAGCTGATTATCGTTATTGCCATTATGGCAGTCTTGATTGGCGTATTAGCACCTCAGTACTTAAAGTATGTAGAGAGTTCCAGACTGCAGAAAGATAATCAGGCAATTTCTGAAATTGCAAACGCAGTTAAAATAGCAATGGCTGATGAAACAATTAATAGCAGTACGACATCACCTTTTACCATTGCACCGACTAGTGGAACTTATACGTTTTCTGCTTCATCTACTGATGCACTTGTAAAAGAACTTTCAACAGTTGTAGGTGAGAACGTTAAACTTTCCTCGAATACATATACTGGTACAGGTGCAACAGCGCCTACTATTACTGTTACTAAGGAAACTAGTGGTGTTGTAAAGGTAACTGCTGTTGGATACGTTTCTAAGAGCGGAGCAACTGCAAGTACTTCAGCAGACCCTCAGGTATTCTAAGAAGATAGACAGCGTTTTTGAAAGGCAACCGATATGCTCCCGACAATTCTTCTCTACATAGTCGTATTCCTCTACGGAATCGTCATCGGTAGTTTCCTCAATGTAGTGATCTACCGTATCCCTAACAAAGAGAATATTGTAACGACCAGGTCTCACTGCATGAACTGCGGTTACCAGCTACGGTGGTACGACCTCGTACCTCTCTTCAGCTACCTGGCACTGGGAGGCAAATGTCGGAAATGTAAGGCACACATTTCCGTTCAGTACCCCATCATCGAGGCACTGAACGGAGTGCTGTACCTGATCGTATTCTGGAAATATGGGATGAGCGTGGATTCCCTAGTCTACTGCTTGTTGTTTAGTGCACTTCTTGCTTTAAGTGTGATTGATTTCAGAACATATGAGATCCCTGTGGGATTTAACTTATTTATACTGGCACTGGGGCTGATCCACGGAGTCTTCCATTATGAACAATGGCTGGATTTCCTGATCGGCTTCCTGTGTGTCAGTGTATTTTTGCTTATTTTGTATTACGCTACCGGAGGCAGAGCCATCGGCGGCGGTGATGTAAAGCTGATGGCGGTCTGCGGACTGCTGCTCGGCTGGAAACTGATTATTTTTGCATTTTTACTGGGATGTATCATCGGTTCCGTGATTCATCTGATCCGTATGAAAGTAAGCGGCGAAGGACATGTCCTCGCCATGGGACCGTATCTCTCCGCAGGAGTGGCTGTGGCCGTCCTCTGGGGGAATGAATTCTTACAGTGGTATCTGGGTCTGTATCATTGACAGAATACGCCGGATATCATACATCTGATATAAATGAGAAAGTTCTTTGGGACACTATCGGTCCCAAAATACGATAAATACCGGGAAGAGGAAGGGTAGAAATATGGCAATGAACAATCGCGTATTGAGTATTGAGATCAGTAACTCCTTTACGAAGATCTGCGAGATAGACTATAAGGTAAAAAAACCGAAGGTCTACAAAGTACTGACGATCGAGACACCGGAAGGCACGGTAGTCGATGGTATGTTACAGCCGACACAGGCTTATGCAGATCATCTGGTAAGTGCGCTGGGAGCAAACGGCATCCACACGAAGAAAGTCATCTTTACCATTTCTTCTACCAGAGTGGCAAGCCGTGAAGTGCAGATCCCCAATGTAAAAGCGAACAAGATCGAGGCACTGGTAAAGACCAATGCCGCTGATTATTTCCCCGTGGATCTGACCCAGTATGAGATCGGATATTATATGGCAGGCGGTCTGGCTGAGAACGGCAAACTGCGTGTCATGGCTCTGGCATGTCCCAAGGCACTGCTAAACAGTTATGATCAGCTGGCACAGATGTGCGGCTGGGAAGTAGAGTGCTTCGACTACAGCAGCAACAGCCTTTACCAGATCTTACGTGATGAAAAGTCAGAGAAAGTGACACTGGTGATCAAGATCGATGAGAACAGCACCATCGTCACCGTGCTTTCCGCAGGTAAGGTGTTATTACAGAGAACCGTAGCTTACGGTGTACAGGATGCCATAGAGACCATGATCTCCTCCGGCGCTTATGCCGTGACAGATCCGATCGGTGCCGTAGAGCGTTTCCAGAAGAAGACCTGCCTGAACAGAGTCTTGCATCAGGGCGACAAAGTCTGGGAGGAAAACAGCGGACGCTGGGAAGATGAGGACGCCGGCAATGTAACGGTCATGGAAGCCAGACAGAAGATCACGGCTTCTCTGGAGCCTTTGATCGTAGGTGTCAGCCGTGTTATTGATTTCTATGATTCCAGAAACGGAGATTCTCCCATCGAGAGAGCATATGTCACCGGTCTCGGCGGCAGCTTCAGCGGCATGAGCAAGCTGTTCACCAACTGCCTGGAGAAAAAGGTACATACATTATCGGAAGTGGATAAGATCGGTATGAGCAAAGCCATCCGTTCCACCAGACCGGCATCTTATATATCCTGTCTGGGCGCAGTACTGGCTCCCGTGGGATTGATCGACAAGAGTCAGCAGAAGACCAAGGGACTTACCGTGGTCAGCGGCACGAACTATACTTTTGTCAGTGTGGCAGTACTGGTACTGGGAATCGTTGTTTCCATTGCTTTCTGTGCCATGTCGATTCCGAGATATATAGTAGACAAGGCAGCAAACGAATACCTGCAGAACCGGATCGTGGAATTACAGCCGGCAGAGGCTATCTACAATGAGTACCTGACCACTGCGGCACAGTATGACAAATACAATTATTTCTATGCTTATACCCAGACTCCCAATGAGAATCTGGTGGAATTTATGAATGAACTGGAACAGATCTTACCGTCCACCTTTTATACCAACAGTTTCACATCGGATGAGAACGGTGTGAGCATGTCTATCACAGTGGAAGGAAAAGCGGCGGCAGCCCGTACGATCCTTAATATCCGTAACATGAAGAGCATCGAATCCGTTTCGGTGAGCGGAATCACGGATACGGTAGATGAGGCAGGCAATTCTACGGTTACCTTTTCTCTGAGCGGTACCTATAAGGCACTGGGTGCGGAGGAAGAAGACACTTCCGACAGCACGGCAGTGACAGCGCAGTAAGGAGGGACGGACATGAAAGTAAAGAAAAGCGATATTCAACTTTTGATCGGTGCGATCGGCGTACTGCTGGCAGTATGTACTTATTTCTTTGTTTATGCAAAATTCAATGAGAAATCCGATGCTCTGGAGACAGAAAATGCCACTTTGCAGAGCAGGGTAGCGACTCTGGAGATCCTGGATCAGAAGAAAGCGGATTATGCCACCGCAACGGAAAATATGAAACAGTATATTACCGGTTTTGAGAACCGTTTCCCGGCAGGTATTCTTCCTGAGGACAGTATCATGAACATCCTGCATCTGGAAGAATCCACAAATACGAAGGTAGCAAGCCTTGGATTCGGTACGGATACGGAAGTACCTTATGTGGCAGCACAGACGGCAGACACTGCGGCCGCCACGACCGCAGATGCGGCAACTACAGATGCAGCGGCAGCCGGTACAACGGATACGACCGCAGCGAACGGACCGATCTCTACCGAGGGAACTGCTTATGCGGATACCCATATGTATGAAGTGCCGTTAAGCTTCAGCATCGAGTGTACCTATAATGATTTCAAGGGACTGGTACGTTATATCTATAATCTCCAGGAGAGAGAGAGCATCCGCGGAGTCAGCTTAAGCTACAGCACGGAGACCGGTGCTCTGTCCGGCAATATGACCATGAGTACTTATTATCTCCAGGGTACGGACAAGGTATACAGTGAGCCTGTGATCCCTAACATGGAGATGGGTGTAGATACGATCTTCGGTAACCTCGGAGAAAATGCTTCCGCAGATGCGGAGAATACACAGACGGCAGAATAAGTCTGACAGGAGAGAAGAGATGCGCGACATGGCTTCCAATGAGAAAAGACAACTGAATAATGACGGCTTTTCCCTGGTGGAGCTTCTGATCGCGATCGTGATCCTGTCGATCATCGTAGCACCTCTGCTGCATAGCTTTGTCACCTCTGCCAGAACCAATGCCAAGGCAAGGAATACCATGCGGGCAACGGCCATCGCGGAGGATGTGATGGAGAATTTCGAAGCATATTCTCTGGAAGAATTAGAGAAACGTTACACTGCCCAGGGCTTTACCGTACAGGGGAGCGACGGCACCGGCGTGGATGCGGACAGAGACGGCAGCGCTGATCCCGGAACTGCCGGACAGTGGCTTTTTTCGGGCACGATGGCGGCAGACAGTGTAACTTCGGGACAATACGATGTGGTTGCCAGACTGAATCCTTCCGGATATCATCAGGTGGATCTGAAGGGAATCAATGACAAGCAGGTAGTGGACCTTAAGAATCTCTCCGGTACGGTCAATGCCGTATATCAGGAGAGTAGTGATGACGCATTAAACGCGTATTATTATTTTGCAAAGAGTATTTTAGGAAAAACGGCGGCACAGCTGCAGGATGAGTCGGTGGCGGCTGATGCTGTGATAAAAGTAGCACCCTATGTGACCAAGACGGTGACGGTGGATATCGACAGCAGCCGCATCAGTGTGGACGTAGGAGACAGGGATGTAGAGGTTCCGACCTATCTGGTGACTGCAAGTATTCAATACCGGTATGATGACGGTACGAAGACCGGAACATATCCGCAGCATGGAAGCAACCATGTGATCTTTTCCAATGAAAAAGACGTGAAGGAGCAGGCGGCGACCATGAAGTCTGACTGGGAGACGAATCCTTCCAAAGTAACAGGCAAAGAAGTAGAATCCGATCTTGCCAATATTGTGTTCTGCATGCGTCCCAGATATGAGAGCGCAGGTGCTTCAATCGCAGATACGGTGATCGTTCATAATCCGAAGAACGTTGCAACGAATTTTTTCCTGGTAAGGCAGGAGACGACGGATGGTTCGCCTTGGAACCAGAATTATAAGATAGCGTTTGAATTGCAGGAATTCTGGCCGGGATGGGCGGCAGGTCCGCAGACATCCGCATGTACTCTCAGAAGTAATTTCCTGATTGCCGATCCGGATAACAGTATGGATATTTCGGCCTATCAGCATCATAAATACACGTTTCGCAATCTGAGCACGGCCATGATGTCCTATGAAGGAGAAGGATACCTGGATATGTCAGCGGGAACAAAGCAGTTCAAGGGAACTATGGGAGGAACGACAGCTTTGACCATTATGGATGCGGATACCCTGACTCCGGAAGAGAATTACGACAGATTGTATGATATTACGGTAGAGATCTATGAGCCCGGCAAGACCGCGGATGGACATCCGATCCTGACGATGACGGGTACGGTGACCAGATAACGAGATAGAAGGCAGGCGTATGATGAGACACAGCAGAGAACAGCAAAAACTGCATAAGAGAATGAACAATAGGGGTTCGGCAATCGTCGTAGTTATCATTGCCATGGCCTTTATCGGAATTTTGGCCAGTGTCCTGATGTATATGTCCCTGCTGAACTATCAGATGAAAGTAAACAATCTGAAGGCGAAGGACAACTTTTATTCCGCAGAGACGGTATTGGACCAGATACGGATGGGTATGCAGGATGAAGTCTCGGATTCTTTAAAGGAAGCTTACAGAAAAGTACTGGTAAGTTATGACAATACCACAGCGGCGGAGAAGAAAACGAAGCTTCGCTATTATTATCTGACGGCATTACAGAGCCGTTATGCGCTTGCGACGGATACCGGTGTGTTTGATCCGGCAAAACTTTTTTCCTATCTGACCGATGATGTGGCGGACCGGACCGTAATGGAGATCATTTATACGGATGCGTCCTCCAACGAGATCACTTATCAGATCAAAAAAGAGTCCGGAACCGTACAGGGCGGTAAAAAGGGTGAGACCGATGCCGACAACTGGAAGACGCTGATCGATGCATCGGGCAATCTGATCACTGTTCCGGGATATGCGGATCCTTCCGGCAGACCCCGCGGTAATTTTAATCTGTATACGGACGGGCTGGGATTCAGCCGATTGAAGATCATTTATACGGATGATGCAGGTTATGTATCCATTATCGAGACGGATCTTCGCGTGAAGACGCCGGAGGTGGACTTTACACAGTCGGTGACACTGCCTTCTCTGGGAGATATTTCCCTGATCGCGGGGGAGACTTTGCAGGTAATGCCGGAGACACCGAACTACAACAGTAACAACAATATCAGTGGATCTTTCTATGCGAAACGCCTGGTGGTGGGAGACGAGAAGGATGCAACAGGCAGAAATGTGAAACTTTCTCTGGGTGCACCTTCCGGTGCAACGACTGCCGAGACAGATACCAGAATGGTAGTACAGGAAGCACTGGTACTGGGACAGGGCATGAAGCTTACGACTGATTCCGAAGGGGAGTTGTGGGCAGGCTCTATTGTGATGCAAGGATCTGGGGACGGTGAAAAGAGCAGTGTCAGTCTGCCGAAGAATGATACTTATGTGGCGGGAGACCTGGTATTTACCGGCAAGGCCAATCAGTTTACGGCCGGTTCCAGAGATGCAGCAACCGGAGAATATCTGGGCAGATATATCGGATTCGGTACAGGCGAGAAGATAGACGGTGATGCCACGGAAGACAGCGCCGTGATCGTAAACGGTACGGATACGGTATTGGACTTTGGCAGTCTGAAGAGTCTGACATTGGCCGGAGACAGCTACATTGCCGTCAGTGAGGCGGAAGAGAAGCAGAACCAGGTGGCTACTCCTTCTCCGGAGTGGACGAATTCGGAAGAGGACAGCAAGGATATCCTGATGGGACAGTCCATTGCGGTAAAAAGTGACCAGCTGGCGTATCTGGTTCCTGCCGGATGCATCGGCATTGATGATACCGGAAAGTCTGTATTTTCCACACAGTCCAATCCGATCACATTAGAGCAGTATAACAGCAGAATCAAAGGAAAAACGAATGTGGCTCCGGTGGGACTTGATATTGCATGTACTGAGCTGGGTGGAAAGACACTTGCGGACTATGGTCTGGAGGCTTCCGATATTCAGCGGTATTTCCGGAGAGTCAACAGCAAGATCACGCTGGTGTACTTCTATGTGGCATTTGACCGCAATACGACAGACGGCAGAGAGCATGCAAATCAGTATTTCAGGGATTATTATAATGCAAACAAATCCACCATGGATGCCTATGCCAATATTTATACGGACAAGATTCAGATCAGGGATCAGGCGGACGGTGCATATATCCTGCATCTGGCAGGAAATGTGGTAACGACTAAGGCGGACGGTTCCAGAAACCTTATGGGAAGTACGCTGGGATCAGACCGCACCAACAGTGGTTATCAGCTGAACCTGACGGAGTACCGGGAGAAATATCAGGCATTGTGCCATAAGCTGTTGGATGATTATATAGAACTGGATGCATCGGAACAGAACAGTGATATTTTCACGAATCTGGTAGAGAAGAGCAATATTACGACATTCTACGGTGCGGTTACGGGAGACTATAGCATCACGGATAAGTCTTCGGCAAAGTATTTTGACGGCGGAAATACGGACGGAACTGTTGTCAAAGCGGTCGTGACGAATGGAGATTATGTTTACACCGGAACCGGCGCGGATGAATTCCGCGGACTGATCATTTCCACGGGAGATGTGACTGTGGAGAAGAGTTTTAAGGGAACCATTATTGCGGCAGGCAATGTTTATCTGCGTGATAATGCGAATGTAGAGCCCGACAATGAGGCAGTACTGAAGGCGATGACTCTGAGTAAAGTCGTCGGAAATATAGAATTCCATGTGACGGACTTCTTAAGAGGTGGCGAAGGCTATCTGGACGGAAGCGGTAAGTCATATGATGCAGAGATTGATCTGGGAGATTTGATCACTTATGAGAACTGGCAAAAAGAGTAAGAATCAGGGGTATTCGCTGGTGGAAATGGTCGTCGTGATCGCCATTATGGCAATCGTTGTCACGACAGCAGGACTTTCCATCTCCCTGGTATCCGGAAGAAAAGTGAAGAAATGTGCGGATGAGATCGTTTCGACCATTGAGAGAACCAGGGTATTATCTCTGGGAAAGGATCAGGGGCAGGTGGAATTTATCCTGTCGCAGGACAGCTCGGGAGATTATCATGTCAGGATCTATCAGGGAAGCAATGCATCCGATGAACCGGTGCAGGATCGTGTTGTCGGAAAAGATACGATAGAGATCAAGGTATCTTTCAGTGACGGAACAGATGCAACACTGGGAAGTATTTCAGGCAATACGCCCCATGCCATTCATGCGGCCACAGAGGGCGGTTTACGTCTGATATTTAACCGTGCTTCCGGTGCTTTTGAAAAAGGAACCAATGCCGTGGGAGGGGATGTGAAAACTTACTGCGATAAGATCACAGTCACCGGAAGCGGCAGAACCATAGAGATCACTACGGTGGGACCTACCGGAAAGATATTACAGGAAGCGAAGTAAGCCTAAAGACAGGGCGGCTTGCAGTACAGAACTAAAAGGAGGAGAACCATGCATATCGGAAAAAAGGGATTTACGCTGGTAGAGATTATCGTATCTCTCGCCATTATGACCATCGTGGCAGGCGCTGTGGGTGCTTTTATGGTAGCTGGCAACAACTCTTATATGCGGGGGAATAAGGAACTGACATTGCAGGAGGAAGCGCAGCTGACTGCCAACCAGATCATTGATATGATCATTGATGTGGAGAAGAGTATTAACTTTACGAAAAGCGATGACGGTACGACTTCGGAATTGTTCCTTGAGAACGAGAAGAACAGTTATCTGCTGCAGTGGCGTCAGGGAAGCGGAGCTGCTGATCCGGGGAAAGTGTATTTCTACGAATCCGATAATACACAGGATGCCGATGGAAATCTTGCCTGGAGTTCGGAGTCTCTTCTGGCGGAATATGTGACGAAATTCGATGTGGACCTGACAGGAGTGAAGAACGGTGACAACACCGTGATCCTGCGGATGGATTTTGCTTATCAGGATAAAAACTACAGTATCAACGAGACGATCCGTCTGCGTAATGACTTGTCGGCAGCAAAGGGAACGGATTATATCTGGATCTCCGGACTGCAGGTAAGCCCGAAGAATCCTTCCGTGAAGCAGTCTGATTCCCTGAACTTCTCTTATCGGATCCTTGGCGACCCGGAGGCCGCGGCAGAGGAGATGGCAAAGCCGGATCCTGTGACCTGGAAGGTAGAATATTATAATAACGGCGGTACACCGACACCCTGCAAGAGCTCTATCGATTCCAAGGGCAGACTGACCATTGCGGCGGATGAAGCGGTAGGAGATAATATTTTACTGGTTACCTGTACTCTGAAATCCAATTCGACGTTCAAGGATACGGCGCTGGTAAATGTGCTGGAGCGGAAGGTACTGGGGCTGACTATCACCCCGAAGGAAGCTGATATTGAGCGTGGCTCATCCGGTACCTTTACATATACGCTGACCGGAACGCAGGCAGGTATGGATGCCGGTGTGACCTGGAAGGTAGAGCGTGTCAACGGTGCGGCACTGGCTTCCGGCACGGAGATCAAGAGCACCGGTGACGGAACCCCGACTTCTGACGGAAGCGGACACCTGGTGAAAAACGGTACCGCAGACCTGGCAGTGGGAACTACGGAGAGAAACGGTACTTATGTACTGCGCGTGACCTGTACTTCCAATGCGGACAGCGATTATTATGATACGGCGTTGGTGACGGTATCTGTGATCAAGGGACAGTATACGGTGGAACTGATTCCCGGGGTTTTGACGGAGTATGAATTTACGGAGAGCGGAGAGACGCGCTGGGGCTATAAAGTAAACATTGAGTGTCTTCCTTCCTGGGCCGATTATGCCAACGGTTATCCTATCATTACCTGGGAAGTAGTGGATAATGCCAGTGGTTATACTCTGGAACCGTTTGAGGATGATGAGTCAAATATTTATAAACAGACCTTAAAATGCAGTACCAATATCAATACTACGGTTACGGTACGGGCGAGAGTACAGTTGGATGCGGAGAACTGGTATTATCCGACACTGGATATTCCCATTCCTGATCTGCAGACAGCGAAAGATGAGAAAGCACCATATATTTACAGTGACCAGTTCGTGTTGTATCGAAACGGTACGGTTACCTGTGAATTGAAAAATTATGACGGCAATATGGATGAAGTGGTCTGGAGCATTGCCAATGATGCGGAACTTGGTCTGCTGGATACGGTAAATGGCGGAAAGATGACCAAAGAAGAAGAGGAAACCAAGATATATCAGGCGAAACATAAGTATGACTGGCAGAATGGTTATCCTGATGCAGAGCCCATAGGTACTGTTCGAAATTACAGAACGGTGGGATTTTCCAGTGCGGCACCGGAGTATACCTATGATAGTAAAGGGAAGGCAATTAATATTGCAAATCGAAAAGCAATTTTTGCGGAAGACTACGACAATACCGTGGTCCCCCAGGCTATAAGTGGTGCACCGGCTGCTGCGGCGGGATGTAACAATGTGTATCCTACAGCTACAGGGAGATATGCCTATGTCTGGGCGAAAGGATATCTGGACTGGACAAAAGAATATCGACTGAAATTACAGGCAAAAGATAAAACGGGAAAACTGATTGCAGAAACGGATTTGCTGATTCCGGCAGTTGATATTTTCTTCCCGGAAGATCAGCGATTCATAACGATTAATCAGTCTGACTGGCTTTATATTAATGGAAAACAATCAGACGGAGGTGTTTATGATTATCCGTTAGAGGCTACGATTTATGGGTTCTATGCAGGTAACGTGGGACTGACAGATACGACACCGAGATTGGTGTTAGAGCCCAAGCTTTATAATGATAATAAAGAGATCGTATCCAATACGAGTGTAAACGGAAGTCTGGTGGATTCCAAAGAATATATCAAATTATATATTGGTGCGAATGTCGAGGATCCGGTATTGTATTTGAAATTCTATGATTCCAGAAATATAGGTATTGACCGAATTGTAACAATTTATTGGAACAGGGTGAAGAAGTAATGACACAGAACCACAGGAAAACTCTTAAAAAGTTCATAGCCTTTTCTCTGACAGCAGCGGTAATTGCCGGTGCTGTCGGCTATTATGGAGAGGCGGATGTCGTTAACGCACAGGAGAGAACACTTCCCGGCATTGAACGACTGGTGAAGGATGCGGTGGACAGCGGAGATACTTTCCACATCCTGGAGGTGGTGCCTTCTAAGGAGAATGCTTCCATAGGTTATCTCGTGGGAGGAGAGGAACCTGTTTTAGAAGGCAGAAAGCTTTCCGAACTGCCTTCCGGGGCGGAACGGCTCCGGGCAATGGCGGATATTGCGGACAGAACGAATGCATATACCGGGACGGATGGTCTGTTCAGCGTTTCGAATTATACGGAGAGTGATACCGGTTCCAGACAGGAAGAGATCAAAGGTAAGTTTGTTGCAAGAGAGGATGGAAGCGGCCGTTACAACTTTGGTCAGGGTACGGGTGAGTACCGGATGCTTACGAGTGGTGAGTCTGCTTCGACAAAGACTTATCGCAGGGACAGCAAGGTGACGGAAACAGCAACAGGGGCGGCAAATACGCATCCTGTGCAGATCAGTATGTCTAAACTGAACGGTTCCCTACAGATGAATATATCCGAAGGAAGCACTATCAATCCCGGAACGGTGACAGCAACGGGACAGGAACGTTATGCCATGAAGTTTTACAGTTATATTCCTTCCGGTGGTATGAATGTTGATTTTATAAATCTGGATCCGGCAAATTATGTGGGGAATCAGGTGTGGATCAAACAGGGAGATGGAGATACAGCGGTGTATTCCTATCTCGGCAAGGTAATCAAAGGGGAAAATATACCGACGGATTATACGACGGTAACAGATGGCGATGCGGCGAATGCTGTCGCTGATCCTAATAGCCTGTACGTATTGGACCGTAAGGAAAAGAAGGCGATTCCCTGGGCAGTCTATTGTGAAAATACGGGAGGAGCTCCTTATTATACAGAACATGCGATAACCAACGGAACCTTCTGCTACTTTGAAGTAAATGACAACGGCGATTATTATGTATCGGATGCTGTATATTGCGAGACCGGTGATTTTTATCTGGCAGACAGCTTTGTGGAAGATGATGCGGGTAATTATGTCAAGGCAGGCGGGGATGACGATAATCTGGCCGTCAGAGGTGATGCCGATTTTGACGAAAATAAGGAAACTTATGATTTTATCGGGGATGATAATGCTTCCGTATATGATACGGTGACATATTCCGGAGGTCTGTATAATCAGGAATGGTTCAAGAAGCAGGTGCTGAATCTCAGCGGTCACGGACGGTATGAAACAGATGCGGACATGAGCGCGGATGCGGAGATGAACCGTTTGAAGATCGAAGTCAGCACGGTGACTGTGGAAGAACTGGGCAGTCTGGCCAAGGCTATGGAACTGACGGATGAATCAGCGAAAGCAGCGGCGATGGAGGCAGCTTATTGTGGTGTGGATCTGTCGCAGGTAGATCTGATCTATCTGTCCGGACAGGGAAGCTATGTGACGGTAAGTGCGGATGCACAGGATGGACTGACTGCGGCGGCTACTGTTCTTGCAAGATTGGGTTTTGGCTATGACTTAAGCGGTGGGACCGCAAGGTCTGCTGCAGCAAGAGTTCCTGTGATTGTGGATTACGGGTTCTACAGTCAGAATAAGACTGCCAATGAGACATTGGCGAAGCTGGCACTGAGTCTTTTGCTTGTGTCAAATGAAGATACTGCCAATGAGATCGCAACGCAGGGAGATGCTTTCTGGGCGGGGAATACGGTAGCTGATCTGGAGAGTAAAGTAAACAGTTTGATCAAGTCTGCGGCAGATGCTGTAAATTCCGCGAACGGTCAGGCGGTTTCTCTCGGTGAGGATATTTTCGAATATTTGACAGAAAATGTATATTTGAATAACGATACTGAAAATGCTTACGTGGCAAAAGATTATCTGACAGATTTTTCAGGGAATGCGTCCAGGGCATGGATATATAATTCTGTATTGTCAGAGATCCGGTATGAGAACTTTATCAGCCGCAAGGATGATAGTGCGCAGTCTGCGCTTTTACCGGAGACAGTGAGCAAGGCTTCCGTGACACGGTATATTTTGAACTGGTATCTGCATCGTGTGATCGTCAAGTCAGAGCTTAAGGTGCTTGATCTGGAGCCTTGTTATGATTTTGGACAGGATGCATTGACGGAAGCGAGAGTAAAAGAACTGATGGGACTGGGCGACAGCTATCAGGGAACGATTGAGATCACGCAGATGGCATCTACGGAGTTCATTGGCAAGGTAGAGGATCTGAATGCTTCCTATGACTTGATTTATGTGGGAGACCGCGTGGGCAATTTCAATGTGGATGCCAACGGGGAGACTGTCTATAATGACAAGAATATGAATGGTCTGATTTATACCCATGTAGGGGATGCCTATGATTATTCGGGGGAATCTTCCATGGATCAGTCCCGGTTGAAGGATGATTCTCTGACGCATACACAGAATCAATATGATGATTCTCTTAATAATGCGTCGAAGGCAGCGAATACATACCGCGGCCCGGGCAATGATATGAATTCCACGAAGTTCGAAGAGTTCAAACAGTATATTCAGGCAGGATATCCTGTGATCTTTGCAGATAAGCTGATAAAGGGAACCGGGGCAGAACCCGCAGCTTCTTTTGCATCCATGGATACGAATTCTTATTTTTATAAGCTGGTGGAGTTCGCACTGAGCAAGGATACAAGCGGTAATTATCTCTATTGGCAGAAAAATGTGTATGCGGAAAGCCAGTTAAAAGAGAACGCGGGTGCAGATGTATTGGCCCAGAATATGCGTGAAGGACTTACCACCGGTCTGGAAGAACGACAGAACACCTTCCGTGATTATCTGAATCTGTCAAAGCTGACGCTGAAATGGGTAACGGATCTTAAGGAACCCTGGAGACCGGAATCATTATATACGTCGGGAGATAGTACCGGGGAGCAGTATTCCAGTTCTTTACAGGCAATCGATGGGCAGTATCGTCTGCAGTATATTTTCTCACTGTCAAATGACGCTGCATTATCGCAGGTAAGCACCACCTATGACTGTCGTCTGTTCATTGACAGTAATTCAGACGGACGGTTCGCCGGATCCGAGTACATTACCGGCGGCGGTGGCTCTGTTTCGGAGGAATTGACCGGTCTGGAAATCTATGTAAGGGATGGAAACCAGTGGACTGCCGTAGCACCTGTGGTGACGGAGACAGGCAGTCATTATGAGTTAAATACCGGCAGAACCTATAAGGTAAGCCGTGTGCTTCCGGATGATTTCGTGGGAGTGCTGCCCTGGAAGCTGGTATTGTATGATAATGATGACCGTCTGGTTCGTACCGCGGTGTCGGATTATACGGCAGTGACCAGAGACGGAAAGCAGAAGATCCGGATCCTGCAGCTGCTGTCTGATAAGCGAAATGATAAAAAGGGAAATAAAGACAAGGATTCCAATAATACCTGGAATCTGAGCACAGATAAGAAGTTTCAGGAATATATCAGAGATTTGAAGGATTATCAGATCGAAGTGGATACTATGTATGTGTCTGATCTGGTAAACAGCATAAGTGTGACCGGACGGGACTGGACATACAGTTGTACCTTTGGTTATAGCCGGATCCGTGAACAGAAAGCTTATGAAATTTTCCAACAATATGATATGTTGATCGTAGGTTTTGCGGATAATTATCAGCTTGGGGAAGATTATGGAAGCTCGGAAGCGGCAAAATCTTTAAATAAAATTTATGATCAGAATAATCCAAGCAGATTTGACAATATTTCTGACCAGAATATGGCAATAGCGCAGGCTATTCAAGATTATGCGGAAGCAGGATACAGTATTTTGTTTACACATGATACGACCTCGTATGTGAATAGCATGGAACAGGTAGACCAGAACTGGTATTGGGGATACGAGATTAATAAGTCGATCCGTGCGGTGGTTGGTCTGGATCGCTACGGCGCATCGCAGGAGTATTATACCAGGGTAGCGAATCAGGTTGATACCGATTGGATGCCGGAATCAGGACCCCAGAAGGATTTTATTAAGGAATATCGTGATTATGCGTCTCATTTGGCAAATGACTATACGTATGACACGCTGTATGAACCCGGTACCACTACACCGCTTGGGCAGAAGGAAGGCCTGACCAAATATACGGTAGTCCGTTTCCTGAAGAACAAGCTGGAGGATCTGCGGGTGAACAGTGCGGATGGTACAGTGAAAAACAGTGATGGCAGTGCGTTCTATTTCCCGGTACGCAATTCTCTGTTGAAACAGGTCGGTATGACTGATGGCGGCGCAGTCGGTGAAAATGATGCCAGCAGAATGCTGCAGGGTACTTATGCATTAAACGGCAGTACGCCACAGCTTCGGGTACAGCAGGTAAATGATGGTCAGATCACAAAATATCCTTACCTGATCACGGATGAAGAACAGGAATGGTTAAAGGTAAATTCCACGCATTATCAGTGGCTGCAGCCCAACATGGAGCTTGATAAGGATAAAGACGGCAAGAGTGATATTGTAGTATGGTATACGATTTCGGATGTGCATCAGAACACGGATGCAGCGGTAAATCCTTATGCCGGGAAGAATATTTACAGCATCGATCCCAAGGATGTGGTAAACAATTATTATATTTACACCATGGGAAATGTCACTTATTCCGGAGCCGGTCACAAGACCCCGGAGAGCTCTACCGAGATGAAACTGTTTGTGAACACGATCATTGCGGCATACAATGCCGGAGTGAAAGCTCCGAAGGTAGAGTTCCAAAATGACAGCGGAACGGCCATCGGTTCACTTTATATGATTTATGATGAGCAGAATCATATGGTGCTCAGACGTGACGGTGAGAACCAGAATGAGATCAGGGTCAACTTCATGGTGACGGATTATAATATTTTATCCGGAAGCCAGACATATGTAGAGTTCTATAAATCCTGCGATGATGATAATGCATCCGGAATTACGGTGGACGGCATTGCCGGCAAAGTGATACCTTTGAATGTAAAGCAGGTACGGGATGCAAACGGAAATGATGTGTCGGGATCGGGAGATGTGAAACGTTATCAGGTAACGAACGGGGCGGTCTATTCCCTGACGTACGATCTGTCTGAGATGGGAATGTTCAGCAAGGATGCATCCGGTATGACTTTGAGTGCAGATGCAGAGCCTTCGACGATTTATGTCCGCACCTACACGGAATTTTCCAACGGAACAGAGAAGACTCCCGTGGGAACTGCAACGCTGAATCTCAGTGTGGAGAAACTGTTTAACCTGAATTAACCGGTAGGAAGAACCGGACGAGTATCTCACCGGATTGAATGACAGCAATATTGCACAAAGAGCAGAGCTATGGAAAATAACCAATTTCTACAGCTCTGTTTTTTATAGAAAAATTCAGTGATATTGGTAAAAAACATTGACTTTTACTTCTCACTATGCTAAAAATATACTATACCTACTGGAACAGTAGGAAATATAAAGTGCACATTCCATAAAAGTTAATTGTACATAAGTATAGGAGGAGAAAAAGATGGCATTTGCAGCAGAGACCATTTGTGTCCAGGGAAGTAATGAGAGAAAGGATCAGTTTGGCGCCATCAGCATGCCCATTTATCAGAATGCGGCGTATGCGCATCCGGGACTGGGGAAGAGCACGGGATATGATTATTCCCGCTGTACGAATCCGACCAGAGATGAGCTGCAGAAGACGGTAGCGTTGTTGGAACAGGGAACAGATGCTCTGGCATTCTCTACGGGAATGGCTGCAATCACCGCAATGATGGAAATCTTCTCCCCCGGAGATCATCTGATTGCTACAGATGATCTGTATGGCGGAACTCTGAGATTATGGAACAAGATCAGCGGGAAGAACGGTATTTCGGTAGACTGCGTGGATACCTCCGATGTGGATACTGTGAAAGCAGCGATACGCCCGGAGACGAAGGCTATCTATCTGGAGACTCCTTCGAATCCTATGATGAAGGTAGCGGATATTCAGGCAATTGCGGATCTTGCACATGAGAATGGATGCCTGCTGATCGTAGATAATACTTTCCTGTCTCCTTATTTTCAGAAGCCGTTAGCATTAGGAGCAGATATTGTAATTCACAGCGGAACAAAATATCTGGAAGGACATAATGATACACTTTCCGGTTTCCTTGTAGTGAAGGATCATGCCCTGTATGAGCCGCTTTTCAATATTTATAAGACTACAGGGGCATGTTTGTCTGCATTCGACAGCTGGCTGTTATTAAGAGGTATCAAGACACTGGCTGTCCGTATGGAGCAGCACCAGAAAAATGCTTTGGCAATAGCACACTGGTTGGAGCAGAGACCGGAAGTGGAGAAGGTATATTATATCGGACTGGATTCCCGTCCGGATAAGGCGCTGATTGACAGACAGTGCAGCGGATACGGCGGAATGATCTCTTTCCGGTTGAATTCTGCGGAAAAAGCTGTTAAGATTCTTGAGAGTGTAAAGTTGATCCGGTTCGCGGAAAGTCTTGGCGGAGTGGAGAGTCTTCTGACCTATCCCATGAAGCAGACCCATGCTGATGTACCGGTAGAAGTGAGAGAAGCTTTGGGTGTGGATGAGAAGCTTTTGAGAATGTCGGTAGGTATTGAAAATATTGATGATCTGTTGGCGGATCTGGAACAGGCTTTTGCAAAGTAGAGGAGTCACCTGCGCGACCGCTATAAAGATTTTGGATAAAGTATTGTGGAGAGAGAAAATGGCTAAATACAATTTTGACAAAATTATAAATCGTAAAGGAACGAATTGCCTGAAATACGATTATGCGGTGGAGCGTGGAAAGCCTGCCGATGTATTACCCCTGTGGGTTGCGGATATGGATTTTCAGGTATCGGAAGAGATTACGAAAAGTCTTCACGCAGCTGTGGAGCATGGAATCTACGGTTATACGCAGCCCAAAGATGCTTATTACAATGCGTTGATTCACTGGATGGATAAGAATCACAACTGGAAGACAAAACGTGAATGGATCGTGAAGACACCCGGTGTGGTATTTGCGCTTGGCGCTGCCGTAAAAGCTTTTACAGAGCCGGGAGATGCGGTATTGATCCAGAATCCGGTCTATTATCCGTTTACCAATATTATTCGTGACAATGACCGGAAGGTAGTAGATAATACATTGGTGTACAGACCGGCTGCGGCACAGGAGACAGAGAGCGCTGCCCCTGCATACCGAATTGATTTTGAGGATTTCGAACGCAAGATCGAACAGGAAAAAGTGAAGCTGTTTATCCTCTGCAATCCGCACAATCCTGTGGGAAGAGTCTGGACCGGAGAGGAATTACAGAAGCTGGGAGAGATTTGTCTGCGCCATCATGTGATCGTAGTAAGCGATGAGATCCACAATGATTTTGTTTATCCCGGATACGAGCATACCGTATTTGCCAATGTGGATCCCCGTTTTGCAGAATTTACTGTGACCTGTACGGCACCCAGCAAGACATTCAATCTGGCAGGCTTACAGATTTCCAATATTTTTATTTCCAATGATGCACTGCGGGAAACATTCCGGAAGGAAATCGACAGGACCGGCTATGACGAGCCTAATGCTCTGGGAGTAGTGGCTTGTGAAGCAGCATACCGTGCAGGAGAAGACTGGCTGGATCAGATGAGAGCTTATTTGCTTGAGAATCTGAACTTTCTTCGTACATATCTGCAGGAAAAGCTTCCGCAGATTCATCTGGTAGAGCCGGAAGGTACTTATCTGGTATGGCTGGATTGCAGTGAACTGGGGATCTCCGGTAAGGAGCTGGATCAGTTTATTGTAGAGAAAGCGGGACTTTGGCTGGATGGCGGAGCTATGTTCGGCCCCAGCGGAGCAGCATTCCAGAGAGTAAATATCGCCTGCCCCAGAGCAACTCTTGAACTTGCTCTGGACAAGCTGAAGGCGGCGGTAGACGGGCTTAAGCTTAAGTAGAAATTGTTAAATCATAAGTGAAATGGCTCAGACAGAAAACGATAAACAGCAGTGGACTGTTTTGCTGCAAATCGACAAATTTTGTTTGGCCTACTTGTTATAAAAGTTTTATATAAAGTCATATACATGGAATATTTTTACAGCCTTGTCCATATACTGTAACATATCAGGCTATTCATTATCGATCAATTACATTGATTCCTGATGAATAGCCTATTTTATTTAGACCATTGACATTCGTTATGCACAGATATTTCCCTTACTCAAAACGTGGGTTCGTGGGTTCTGATGCCCGGCGATGCGAGAAAATACGATTTGTTAATGGCCTACAGTATCATAAATATGGAAAGGAGCACATAATATATGCCAAGAGGACAGAGAAAATCACTGGAGGAAAAGATTCAGACAAAACAGGAACTGATCAAAGCACTGAACATTCGTATTGAATCAGAGCAGCGTGAACTGGAAGAATTATTTGATCAGAAGAGACGCAAGGAGTTGGAGGCGGTGAGTGAACTGATCGAGGATGCCGGGCTTGCACCGGAGGAAGTCACGGAAGTCTTGCAGCAGTACATTGAAAGCCGCAGAGCAGATGCATCGTAAAGATATCTGCTATAGTGCTGTTTGAAAGCCGTTTGAAAACCGGAAACATTTGGGCATGGTGTGATAAAAAGGATCGGCGGATGAACCGCAAACCTCAGATCATCTTTCTTGATTTCTGCAGGGTTCATTTTGCCGGTCTTTTTTTGCGTGCGAGACTTTTAGAATTGACATTTTCATAGATTAAAAATACCGTCGATTCTTAGTATGTCTTGGCTATAGAACGGCAATTTTTATAGATCAAAAGTATTGCATGTTCTGGCGCATGTCGTGATAAAAAATGAAACTATCATAGCTCAAAATAGCCACGGATTATGACGCATGTTGTAAATACAAAAATGAAATCTTCATGGATTCAAAGCAATACTAATTAAGCAAAATATTGTGTTATGATTTGCTGTACCTGATCAGAAGAAATCGGATATTTACTTGTTTCATAAGTTGTAATTAACTGCATGGACGGAAAGATTCCATTATAGCAGTAGGTCTTGAGCTTGTTGCAGGCGGCATCACAGTAAGGACTTTTATCCATCATCCCAAAGTGCTCCCAGTAGAAAAGCTTGTTTGAGACAGGATGCAGGATTGTAAAATCCGGATAAACAGTAAATTCATTCAATTGCAAAGCTGCTTCATAACGGTACGGAATATGGTTTGTGTAAAGAAGATTCGCAATAATGACTTCGGATTTCGAGCGCACCTTATGTCCTGCAAGCGTGGTATGAATCAGATTTTCCGGATGAGAATGGTTTGTTTCATAGGATTCGGAACACCATTTTTGCACTGAGACCGGGAGCTTATCCTTTGAGAAGTAGCCTTGCAGCAATTCATAGTATGGAGAGGTTTCTTCCAAAAGGTCAGTAGCAGACAAAGTCCTGGAAGCGGAGCTTTTTATGTAGGAACGAATCAGTGATAATTCTTCATCTACTGCGGCAAGACGAAGAAAATAGTATTTTTTCAGAGCCATGACTTCTGCTACAGAACGGTTGGATTTAGGAATATATTCTCGTTGTGTTCCCTTTTTAATAACCCAACGGTGATATGTCCCATTTTTATGAATAACTAATTCACCTTCCGGAAAAGATGAAACCTTCTGCTGCAGGTATTCCCGCTGCGCTTGCAACTTGCAAAGTTGAGTATTTAAATTTTGAATCATAAAAGATAAACTCCTTTCGAAATGTTTTTGGTGCAAATATGGAAAAAACGAGGAAAAAAATACAAAAAAGGCCTAATTTCATGTGGAAAAAAGGAGGATTGTACCAGAATAAAGAAAAAAGATAAATCTGATACAATAAAAGAAGAAATATAAGAAATTTTGTACTAAATAAGTCATAAAATGGCTTTTTGCGAAAATGAACGGATAAAGTCTTCTTTATAATGAACTTTAGATATGTATAGCACAAGCATTACATAAAAGAATTGCTATACAAACTGCAGATAATAAGTTCAAATTCAGCATTCGTATCAAAGCTACATTTAGTATTCTTGTATATGGTGTTGATTATAGCACAATGAAGAATAATTTGAAAAGCTATTTATTCCAAAAAGAAATGTGGTGAACAAAATGCAGAAAGAAGTGAAAATGAAACGCCCCGGACAATTTAATGTCCGGGGCATTTGAAAAATTCACATTTTTTATCAAATCAAACAATGAGATTATTCCGCAGCACCGCTTTCATTTTTCTTCAAGTTCTTCTGCGCAGTAGAGAGCATCAGTTTGATTCTGTTGAGCTGGTTGACTTCGCTGGCGCCGGGATCGTAGTCGATGGCCACGATGTTGGAGGAAGGATAAGCCTTTCTGAGGGCTTTGATAACACCTTTACCTACGACGTGGTTCGGCAGGCAGCCGAAAGGCTGGGTACATCCGATGTTCGGCACGTTTTCTTTGATCAGCTCGACCATCTCACCGGTCAGGAACCAACCCTCACCGGTCTGGTTACCGATGGATACGATCGGCTCAGCATAGGAGACGATCTTGTAGATGCTGGTAGGCGGATCAAAGTGCTTGCTTTCTTCAAATGCCTTCACAGCGGAGCCGCGGAGGATATGTTCGATGGCCCAGATGCCAAGCTGGGAGATCTTCGCGGTCTTCTTGCTAGTGCCCAGATGCTCTGCTTTGTAAATCTGGTTGTAGAAGCAGTAGAGCATGAAATCGATCAGGTCGGGCACGACAGCTTCCGCACCTTCGCTCTCCAGCAGTTCTACCAGATGGTTGTTGCCGGCAGGAGAGAACTTTACAAGGATCTCACCAACGACGCCGACACGGGGCTTCTTGATATCCAGTACAGGAATCGCATCGAAATCACGGATGATCTCAGCACACATCTTGCGGAACTTCGGAATGCTGATATGTTTGGCGGATACGAAATTCTGTACTTTGGCAAGCCATTCTTTATGTAACGCATCCACAGAACCCGGCGTTGCTTCATAAGGACGCATGCGATAGACACAGCGCATGAAGATATCACCGAATTCGGCGCCCACAGCAGCACGCAGAATCAGATCCGCATTCAGGTGGAAGCCGGGGTTACTCTCGATACCTGCAAGGTTCAGAGAGATTACGGGGATCTGCTCCATATCTGCTTTCTTCAATGCACGGCGGATGAATCCGATGTAGTTCGTCGCACGGCAGCCGCCGCCGGTCTGGCTCATGATGATCGCTGTCTTGTTCAGGTCATATTTTCCGGATAACAGTGCTTCCATGATCTGACCGACTACCAGCAGAGAAGGATAGCAGGCGTCGTTATTTACATATTTCAGTCCGACATCCACGGAGTGCTTGTTATCGTTGTCCAACACTACGAAATTATAACCGCAGGCATTGAATGCCGGCTGCAGGATCTCGAAGTGGATCGGAGACATCTGCGGACAGATGATGGTGTAGTCCTTACGCATCTCTTCGGTAAACTTTACCTTCTCGATCGCGGAAGAACGGATGTTGCGGTGTTTGCCCATCTTTTCCCGTACGCGGATCGCGGACAACAGGGAACGGATACGGATACGGGCTGCACCAAGGTTATTGACCTCATCAATCTTTAAGCAAGTGTATATCTTGTCGGAGCCGGAGAGGATATCGTTCACCTGGTCTGTGGTAACGGCATCCAGGCCGCAGCCGAAAGAGTTCAACTGGATCAGATCCAGATTTTCCACAGTCTTTACATAGCTTGCGGCAGCATACAGTCTGGAGTGGTACATCCACTGGTCGGATACGATCAAGGGACGTTCCGGTTTCGCCAGATGGGAGATGGAATCCTCAGTCAGTACTGCCATATCGTAGGAGGTGATCAGCTCGGGAATACCGTGGTTGATCTCCGGGTCTACGTGATAAGGACGACCTGCCAGCACGATACCGCGTTTGCCGGTCTGTCTTAAATATTCCAGGGTTTCCTCACCCTTTTTCTCCATATCGTGACGGGCATTTGCCAGCTCTTTCCAACCCTTTTCACAGGCAGCTGCAATCTCAGATGCAGGGATTTCCTTGAATTCCTTGGTCAAAGCATCGGTTACGGTTCCGAGATCGCGGAAGGACATGAACGGATTCCGGAAAGTGATTTCTCCGCCGGCGATTTCCTCCACGTTATTCTTGATATTCTCGGAATAAGAAGTAACGATGGGACAGTTATAATGGTTGTTCGCATCTTCAAACTCGTTGCGCTCGTAGAACAGCGCAGGATAGAAGATGAACTTGATGCCCTGACGTATCAGCCAGGTCACATGGCCGTGTGCCAGCTTCGCCGGGTAACATTCGGATTCGCTGGGGATGGACTCAATACCGAGCTCATAGATCTTACGATTGGAGCTGGGAGAAAGTACCACGCGGTAGCCCAGTTCGGTAAAGAATGTGAACCAGAACGGATAGTCCTCGTACATGTTCAACACTCTGGGGATGCCGACCACACCTCTGGGAGCCTTGTCGGCATCCAGAGATTCATAGGAGAATAATCTATGTAATTTATACTCATAAAGGTTCGGTACGTTATGTGCATTCTTCTGACCGCCGATACCGCGCTCACAACGGTTGCCGGAGATGAACTGACGGCCGCCGGAGAATTTGTTGATGGTCAGACGACAATTATTGGTACAGCCTTTACATTTTGCCATACTGGTTTCGAACTGGAGATCGCAGATCTTCTGGTAATCCAACATTGTGGTGACATAACCGTCTTCGTAATGCTCTCTGGCGATCAGAGCGGCACCGAAAGCACCCATGATACCTGCGATATCGGGACGGATAGCTTCGCAGTTCGCAATCTTTTCAAAACTTCTAAGAACCGCATCGTTGTAGAAAGTACCGCCCTGTACCACGATATTTTTACCGAGTTCGGAAGCGTCGGATACTTTGATGACCTTGAATAACGCATTTTTGATAACAGAGTAAGCAAGTCCGGCGGAAATATCCGCTACGGAAGCGCCTTCCTTCTGTGCCTGTTTTACTTTGGAGTTCATGAATACGGTACAACGGGTACCTAAGTCAATCGGATGCTCTGCAAACAGTGCGGCCTGTGCGAAATCCTGTACGGTGTAGTTCAGGGATTTTGCAAAGGTCTCGATAAAGGAACCGCAGCCGGAGGAGCATGCCTCGTTCAGCTGCACGCTGTCTACGGTCTGGTTCTTGATCTTGATGCATTTCATATCCTGACCGCCGATGTCGAGGATACAGTCTACGCTGGGATCGAAGAATGCAGCGGCATAATAATGTGCCACGGTCTCAACCTCGCCGTCATCCAGCAGGAAAGCGGCTTTCATCAGCGCTTCGCCGTAACCGGTGGAGCAGGAACGCACGATCTCCACGCCTTCGGGCAGGAGAGAGTAGATCTCTTTCAGGGAACGGATCGCCGTCTTCAGGGGGCTTCCGTCATTGCTGGAGTAGAAGGAATATAAAAGGGAACCGTCCTCACCCACCAGAGCGATCTTCGTCGTGGTGGAACCGGCGTCAATACCGAGAAATGCCTTACCCTGATAGGACTGTAAGTCTCCGGTAGTCACGTGGTGTTTGCTGTGACGCTCTACGAATTCCTGATAGGCAGCCTTATCTGCAAACAGCGGCTCCATACGTTCTACTTCGAACTCCATCTTGATATCGGAGGAAAGTTTTTTCACCATATCGGACAGACTGATGCAGACATCTTCCTTCGCATTCAGTGCGGAACCGATAGCAGCGAACAGATGGGAATTGTCCACGTCGATGATATGCTCATCGTCCAGATTCAGTGTACGGATAAATGCAGCCTTCAGCTCGGACAGGAAATGTAACGGTCCGCCAAGGAATGCTACATGACCGCGAATCGGTTTACCGCAGGCCAGACCTGAGATGGTCTGGTTGACCACTGCCTGGAAAATAGAGGCAGCCAGATCTTCCTTGGTAGCGCCTTCGTTGATCAGGGGCTGGATATCGGTTTTTGCAAATACACCGCAGCGGGCAGCAATGGTGTAAAGTGATTTATAATTCTTCGCGTATTCGTTCAGACCGGAAGCGTCCGTCTGGATCAGACTCGCCATCTGGTCGATGAAGGAACCGGTACCGCCGGCGCAGATACCGTTCATACGCTGCTCGACATTACCGCCTTCGAAATAAATGATCTTCGCATCCTCACCGCCCAGCTCAATGGCAACATCGGTCTTCGGAGCCAGCTCCTGCAGGGAAGTGGCCACGGCCACAACTTCCTGGGTAAAAGGGACGCCAAGGTGGTTAGCCAGTGTAAGACCGCCGGAACCGGTGATCATGGGGTGCAGCTGCAGCTCACCTAACCGGTCATAAGCTTTTTTAAGGAGAGCAGACAGGGTTTCCCGTATATTGGCGAAGTGACGCTCATAATCGGAAAATAAAATATTGTGTTCTTCGTCCAAAATAGCAATCTTGACAGTGGTGGAACCGATATCTATGCCGAGAGTTGCGTATTTTTCCTGTGAATTCATGTGATACATCCTTCCTGTAGTTCAAAATAAATCTTCTTAATTAATGCGACATTTTCTTAACAAAACATTTATCATTATACGACAAAAAAAGCCATATTGCAACGAACAAAGAAGAAACAGTGTTGTTAAAGTTTTGTAAAGAAAAACTAAAATAAAAGTGGAATTCCATAAACTTTCGAACGTGTGGTTTACTTATTTCTTTTGGAATGTTACAATCTCCATAGAACAAAGTAACTGTTGGAACCATACAAAGTGTTGCATTGGAAATATTGCTTAATAGTTAATATCGGAAGGTAAGGAACCGGAACAGGAGCATACTTTCAATAGGAAAAATTAATGGATAGGAACAGTTATGTATAGAAAGCGAGAAGTGAATTTATGAGTAAATTTGAAAAAAAATTCGGCAAATATGCCATTCCGAATCTGACCCTGATCCTGATCATGTGTTATGTGGCGGGATATGTGATCGAACTGATGGGAAAAGCAGCCGGCAATAATCTGCTGGGATTTCTGACCCTGGATCCTTACCGGATCCTGCACGGACAAGTCTGGAGACTGGTGACCTGGGTGATCGTTCCTCCGGAAAGCCTGGATATCTTCACGATCATTATGTTGTTTTTCTATTACAGTCTGGGCACGGCACTGGAGCGTACCTGGGGAACTTATCGCTATAATGTGTATATCTTTTCCGGTATGCTGTTTACGATTATCGGAAGCTTTCTGTGTATGGGCGTGGCATATCTGATCACCGGCGGCATGAGTACGGAAGCGGCTTCCGTGGTATTTTACAGCGGCTCGTATGCGTTCAGTACTTATTATATCAACTTGTCGATTTTCCTTGCCTTTGCTGCTACGTATCCTGATATGCAGGTGCTGCTGATGTTCGTGATCCCGGTGAAAGTAAAATGGATGGGAATCCTGGATGCGGTACTGATGATCTATACCGTGATTGCAGGAAATTTGTTCACAAAATTCGCGGTAGTGGCATCTTTGCTGAACTTTGTGTTATACTTCTGGCAGTTGCACAGAAGCCGCATCTCGCCGAAGCAGATGCACCGCAAGGCACAGTTTGAGAAAAAATCGAATGCCGGCCGGGCAAAAGTCACCAGACATAAGTGTGCAATCTGCGGACGGACGGAAGAGGACGATCCGAACCTGGAGTTCCGTTTCTGCTCCAAATGCAACGGCAATTACGAATACTGCCAGTATCATCTTTTCACACATGAACATGTAAAATAAGATTTGCAAAAGCCGCAGTGCGTGACTGCTCGCAGGCAAAGCAATACAAAGTGCGGAGAAAGTGGTTATTTTAGTAATAAATAGATTGGAGACCCCACATGAATAAAGAAGTCTTATTCGCCCAGACCCTCGAGCAGGTCCGTAAGACCGCCAAGGAGCAGGGCAACTGCATCAGCGAGGAACAGGTAAAGGAGGCGTTCGCAGAACTTGACCTGAGTAATGAGCAATTGCAGATGGTATTTGAT